>JABDGU010000001.1 GCA_013285905.1 Bacteroidota bacterium
CCCGGTGCGGGAGCAGCAGCGTTTCATAATGACAAAGCCTATACTGATGCCGGGGCTGTGATAAAAGACGCGGCCAGCATAAAGAATGAAGCCAATATTATTTTAAGTATACAAACGGAAAACATTGCAGGCGCAAAGGCTGAAGCCGTAGTGATGGGTGTTTTTCAGCCGCTATTTAATGCAGCATTAATGCAGCAGTGGGCGGTGAAAGGCTATACAGTTTTCAGCCTGGATACCATACCCCGCACCACGCGTGCACAAAGTATGGACGTACTGAGTTCACAGGCCAATATAGCTGGTTATAAGGCAGTGTTACTGGCAGCGATGCAGTATAGCAGGTATTTCCCAATGTTTATGACCGCTGCAGGCAGTATCCCTCCTGCCAAGGTATTGATATTAGGCGCCGGTGTAGCAGGGCTGCAAGCCATTGCAACTGCTAAACGCCTCGGTGCTGTGGTAGAAGTATTTGACACACGCCCGGCAGTGAAGGAAGAAGTAATGAGCCTTGGCGCAAAATTTGTAGAGGTGGAAGGGGCTGCAGACGCATCGAAAGCAGGAGGCTATGCAGTAGAGCAATCTGCAGATTTCCAGAACCGCCAGCGCGAAAAAATACATGAGCATGCACGCAAATCAGACATTATAATTACCACGGCCCAGATACCGGGCAAAAAGGCGCCTATACTTATTACCAAAGAGATGATAGAAGATATGCGGCCGGGATCGGTGATAATAGATATTGCCTCCGTAACGGGTGGAAATACAGATCTTACCAAAAACAATGAAACTGTAATGCACAATGGCGTGGCAATAGTCGGTAATTCCGCCTTGCCTGCTATGCAGCCCGCTGATGCCAGCAAGGTTTACAGCAAAAACGTTCTGAACTTTCTGAAGCTTATTATTGATAAGGAAGGCAAACTGAGCCTGAATTTTGAAGATGATATTGTAAAGGGAACTTGTATTGCGCACAGTGGAAAGATCACTAACGAAAGGGTGAATGGGTTAATTCCATCACTGGCATAACAAACTTTAAATCGAAAAAACACGAGTAAATACCAAATATTAAAATGGACCAATTTACAAGCATATTTACAGACGCGGCCAGCTACAGGCTTATTACAATCGTGATACTATCTATTTTCCTCGGTATTGAGGTTATATCACGTGTGCCATCGGTTTTACATACGCCCCTGATGAGTGGCGCCAATGCGATACATGGTGTTGTGATAATAGGTGCTATAATAGTAATGGGACAGGCAGGCGCTGATGATTACCTGGCGCTTATGCTGGGTTTCCTGGCAGTAGTGCTGGGGACGTTGAACGTGGTGGGCGGTTTTGTTGTTACCGACCGCATGCTGGAAATGTTCAGCAAAAAGAAAAAGACTAAGTAAAATCCTAAATCGAAAAATATAAATTCCAAAAATGGAAAGTACCATACTCTTACTAAGCTATCTTATAGGTTCGATCACATTTATTATTGGCTTAAAAATGCTTTCGCATCCCGAAACTGCACGCAAGGGAAACCTTGTGGCGGCAGCCGGTATGACGCTGGCCATTTTCGCAACTATTTTTCTTTGGGAAAACCCCAATACACATGAGCGCCTGCACAATTACGGCTGGATTTTCGGCGGTCTTATAATAGGAACCATAGTTGGAACGATGGCCGCCAAAAAAGTGCAGATGACCTCCATGCCGGAAATGGTGAGTTTATTTAATGGTATGGGTGGTGCCTGTGCCATGCTCATATCATTAATAGAATATCGTAAGCCCGAAGCAAAAAGCATGGGCGAAATGATAGTGGTAGTATTGGGGATGCTAATAGGTACAGTGTCTTTTGCGGGCAGTATGGTAGCCTGGGGCAAGCTGAACGGACGTATAAAAGACAGGACAATTCCCGGCGCACAAGCAATCAATTTTTTGCTTTTTGGCGGCATGATCGTATTGGCAATAATGGTGATAGGTGGCTTCACCAGTAATCCTTATTTATTCTATGGTATCCTTGCATTAGCGGCGGCTTACGGGATATTGTTTGTAATGCCTATTGGCGGTGCAGACATGCCGGTAGTAATTTCTTTGCTTAACTCTTTCACGGGTTGTGCTGCTGCGTTTGGCGGTTTTTTATATGATAACCCGGTGATGCTAACAGGGGGTATTTTAGTAGGTTCTGCCGGTACTATTCTTACTATCTTAATGTGCAAGGCGATGAATCGCTCTTTAAAGAATGTACTCATCGGATCTTTCGGTGGACAAAAAGCAGGCACTGCAGCAGGTGACAAAGAACAGGGTGCCTATAAAGAAATATCGCTTAATGATACTGCGGTGCTAATGGCTTATGCCCAAAAAGTAATGATCATTCCTGGTTATGGCCTTGCTGTTGCCCAGGCACAACATGCCTGCCATGAGTTGGAAAAAGTTTTGGAGGAAAAAGGGGTGGAAGTGAGTTATGGCATACATCCGGTCGCTGGGCGCATGCCGGGCCATATGAATGTACTTTTGGCAGAAGCCGATGTACCCTATGAAAAACTACTTGAAATGGAAGATGCCAATGACCAGATGGCGAGTGAGAATGTAGTATTGATACTTGGCGCAAATGATGTTGTGAACCCGGCAGCTAAAGATGACCCTGCCAGCCCTATATTTGGAATGCCTATACTGGAAGTGGAAAAGGCCGAACATGTTATCGTAAATAAACGTAGTATGAAACCGGGCTATGCAGGTATTGAAAACGAACTTTTCTTCAGGCCTAAGACCTCGATGTTGTTTGGTGATGCTAAAAAAGTATTGCAGAGCCTGGTTGCTGAATTGAAGCAGGTATAATCAAGGGCTTATATCAAAGAATAAAGTGCTGAAACCCATAATATTCGGTGAGTTTGAATTAAAATTCCGAATAATTGCAATTTTTTTATGAAAATTTAAAAGGTTTCTTAAATTTACATCTATGAAAAGTTTGAAATCCGGTATTTTAATTACTTCAATAGGCGTTTTATTGGCTTTCATGTCGGTAGTATACACATCCTGTTATAAAGTTGCTGAACTAAATCCTGAAATATGCCAGGACCTGATATGTCAGAATAAGGGATATTGTTTTTCCGATACAGCCAAGAAGACTCATTATTGCAAATGCCCTTTTGGATATACGGGTGACTCCTGCTCTATATTGGTGAATCAAAAATTTATTGGGTCCTGGACAATAACAGAGACGCTTATCAGCAGTAATAACCACTCTTATTCATGGGGCGGTACACCATATACCGGTACTATGACCGCAGGCAGCGTGCCTTACGCGTTCTTTATTAATAATTTCCGCGGAAGCACTATGTTTAATGAAGTGAACTGTGTTATTGACAGCCTGAATGACAACTTAGGGAATAATTTTCTTTTTGAACCTGAATTCACACCTATACAAAATTCCAATTTTCATATAACAGGTGGTAACGGCTCAACTCCTGTAAGTTCAGCTAATGAAACGTACCCACTTAGTATGTCAGGTGTCTACTATACAAACTGGACAAATCCAGGCTATATGAGTGGCAACTTTCCGCAAAAGGATACGATCAGCTTTACAATGACACGCCAGTAGTAGGGGCGACATTTTTTTAGAAAACGATATGCGGGATGACTGTATGTCGTTTTTTTATTGGAAATAAATATATTTTGCAAAGACATTTTCCAGCAAAGAGATGAATGTAAATGTTTTAGAAGGGTATTAAATAAGGGGAAAAATAATTTGCAAAAACCATTTTGTTACATACTTTTGCAATCCCATTTACGATGGGTAGCAGTTCTTATACATATTCAAGCCACTTTAGCTCAGTTGGTAGAGCAACTGATTTGTAATCAGTAGGTCGCTGGTTCGACTCCGGCAAGTGGCTCTTTGCAGATCAAAGACGCAAAAATCAAAAGAGGTTCACGCAAGTGACCTTTTTTTTGAACTTTTGTTTTTTGATTTTTTTGAGGGGCGCATTCCACAAGTGGCCAACGTGAGCAGACTGTAAATCTGCCGTCTTACGACTTCGGAGGTTCGAATCCTCCTGCGCCCACTGTTGCAATTTGATAGTTTGCTAATTTGAAATTATTTTTAGATTAGTGTATTCTCAAATTTTCAAGTTGAAAAGCGGGAGTAGCTCAGTTGGTAGAGCGACAGCCTTCCAAGCTGTAGGTCGCGGGTTCGAGCCTCGTCTCCCGCTCTGCTTTTTAAAAGGTCTTCTCATAATTGCAAGCTCAAGGCTAAGCTTATTAGCACATAAATAAGCTGTTGTAGCTCAGTGGTAGAGCACTTCCTTGGTAAGGAAGAGGTCGGCAGTTCAATCCTGCCCAACAGCTCATACGTAATCGCTGCTGCCTTTATTTATCTTAATAATTTCCTCTTTTTATTTTTAATGTCCTTTTTGTATCTGCAATTTTTTAAGTTTGTCGGCAAATAGCAATAATCATGCAGCGGCTAAAGCAAATACTATTGGGCAAGAATGTTCTTGTTTTTCTTTTTTGCCTGGCAGTTGTACAAGGCCCTGCGTTCTCACTGATGGACAATTACAATACCACCGAGAACCCTGATTGTGTAACCTATATCAACCTGGCTAAGCTAAATTTTAATGAAAACCCCATACGCAAATACAGGCTTATTGTTCCATTAGTTGCTGGAGGTTTGAATGCAACGTTTGGCAGGCTGTTTAAAAAAATGGAGCCTTCAACATTCCCGGGCGATTTCCCTTTATCACTTAGTTTTTTCATTATCAATACCATTATAATTTGTGTATCCGGTGTATTTCTCTTTCGTTTTTGTGAGGCCTATAATGTGGGTAAATTGGCCGCCCTGGCAGGTTTGCTTACCATGCTCACCTGTCGCTGGACAGCCTACTATGCTGGCTTGCCACTCGTTGACTCTCTCTATTTTCTTATCTGTGTGATAACGCTTGTGGCGATTAAAGAAAAAAATACAAAACTCACATTGGCAGCTATTTTCGTGGGCCCCTTTATCAAAGAGCCATTTATTTTTCTTGTGCCGCTTATATTTTTCTTCAGCCACTTGCCTAAAGGCAAGCTTATACTCTATTTTGTCTTATCAGGACTGGCAGTTTTTAGCTTCAGGTATGGGTATGATTACTATTTAGGCACTTCGGTTATTACCGGCATTATGAAGGACGCAGGCCACGCAAATGATCTACTTGTCAACATGCGGAAAATATTTACATTTCACGGCATCTATGATATTTTGTCCAACATCGGATTCTGGATATTCGTACCACTGTTTGCAATTTTTTGGGTGCCTGCATACCGTGCTTCCTTCTTCAAAAAAGCAGAGCCATACTGCATTTGCTACCTTTTGTGTGTTTTTGCACAGATGATAATTTCGGGTGCTTTGGAACGTATGTTTTATTTAGCAATGCCGCTTATTTCACTCTTTATTGCTGCTTCTTTCACCCAATTGTATAAGCAATATTCAAATGCTGAAAATAAATTTATTTGAAGTCAGAATTTAGCTTATATTTGCACACTTTTTCGATACTGAAAATAATAAAACTACTTTAAAAAAGATAACAATGGCAAAAGAGACCTTTAAGCGGGAAAAACCCCACGTAAACATCGGTACCATAGGCCACGTAGACCATGGTAAAACAACTTTAACAGCAGCTATTACATCCATACTTGCATCAAAAGGATTGGCTACTAAAAAAGGCTATGATGAAATTGATGCGGCTCCTGAAGAAAAAGAGCGCGGTATCACCATCAATACTGCACACGTTGAGTACCAGACAACAAAACGCCACTACGCGCACGTTGACTGCCCTGGCCACGCTGACTATGTGAAGAACATGATCACGGGCGCTGCCCAGATGGATGGCGCTATACTTGTAGTTGCCGCTACGGATGGCCCTATGCCGCAAACTAAAGAACACATCCTCCTGGCGCGCCAGGTAGGTGTTCCGCGTATTGTGGTGTTCATGAACAAGGTTGACCTTGTTGATGATCCTGAACTGTTGGAACTTGTTGAACTTGAGATCCGCGAGTTGCTTAGCAAATACGAATATGATGGTGATAATACGCCTGTCATACAAGGTTCTGCTACAGGCGCTCTTGCAGGTGAAGCGAAATGGGTTGAAGCAGTTGAAAAACTGATGGACGCAGTTGATGATTATATTCCATTACCTCCGCGCCCTATCGATCAGCCATTCCTGATGTCTGTGGAAGATGTGTTCACTATCACGGGTCGTGGTACAGTTGCTACAGGCCGTATCGAACGCGGTATCATCAAAGTTGGTGAGAACGTTGAGATTGTTGGTTTTAATACTGCTCCGCAAGTATCAACCTGTACTGGTGTGGAAATGTTCAAGAAACTTCTTGATCAGGGCCAGGCTGGTGACAACGCTGGTTTATTGCTTCGTGGTATTGAAAAGAAAGATATCCGTCGTGGTATGGTTATCTGCGCACCTAAGAGCATTACTCCGCATACAGACTTCAAAGGTGAAGTTTATGTACTGAGCAAAGAAGAAGGTGGCCGTCATACTCCATTCTTCAACAAATACCGTCCACAGTTCTATTTCCGTACTACAGACGTAACCGGAGAGTGTGAATTGCCAAGCGGCGTTGAAATGGTAATGCCCGGTGATAATGTGAACCTGACCGTTAAGCTTATCGCTCCGATAGCTATGGAAAAAGGTTTGAAATTCGCGATCCGCGAAGGTGGCCGTACAGTTGGCGCCGGACAGGTTACCGAAATTCTGAAATAATCATTGTATGCAGGTTTCACCTGTATAGCTAAATATTACCTTACCCCGGCCCTAAAAGCCGGGGTAAATTTTAGTATTAATTATATATGCAGGGATAGGTTTATTGAAAGAAATTTTCCTATCTTTGTCATCCGTCAAAAAGGTCAAAAGGCTTTACTCTTTTGACTTTTTAGTTTTTAGGAAGTCTCGTTTGCTGTTTGCCTGCGACTTATGACTGACTACTTACGACTAAATACGGGCATAGTTCAATGGTAGAATAGAGGTCTCCAAAACCTTTGATCGTGGTTCGAATCCGCGTGCCCGTGCTATTATTTTGAAGAAATTGCTAATTAATTGTTTTTAAAAATCCGGTCAAATCCGGTTCAGACTATATGAGTACATTCGGAAATTATATCCAGGAAGCCTACGACGAGTTGCTGCATAAAGTAAGCTGGCCCACATGGGACGAGCTGCAGCAAACCACCATCATAGTGCTGGTAGCCCTCATGATCGTTACTACAGTTATCTTCGGTATGGACTTTGTTGCAGACCGTGTATTGACATTGATCTATAACATTTTAGGCAAGTAATTATGACAACGACAAACGAGACTGCCATTAACGAAGAAAGCCAGGTGCCCGAAACTAATGCCCCCGTTGCGAAAACACCGGATGCAAAGGTGCAGGAAACGAAGTGGTATGTATTGCGCGTGATCAGTGGCAAGGAAAAAAAGGTAAAAGAATATCTTGATAAGGAAATACGCCTAAGCGGTTGGGGCAACGCAATATTGCAGGTTTTATGCCCTATTGAAAAGGTGTTTAAAGTTGTTGCAGGCAAAAAAGTATTGCGCGAAAAAATACTTTTCCCCGGCTACCTGATGCTGGAAGCCGCTGATGGCAAGCTGCGCGATAACATGATACAGACCATTAAAGGTGTAACCGGTGTTATACACTTTCTTGGTAAAGACCATCCGACTTCGCTGCGCAAATCGGAAGTGAACAAGATGTTTGGTAAGATGGACGAGGTGAGTGAAGGTGGTATTGGCTTTGCAGAACCATATATTATTGGCGAAACTGTGAAGATAATAGATGGTCCTTTCAATGACTTTAACGGAACTGTGGAAGAAGTGAATGAAGAGAAGAAGAAACTGAAAGTGGTGGTAAAAATATTTGGCCGCGCCACACCTGTGGAATTGAACTATATGCAGGTGGAGAAAATAGCATAATTACAATTTTAGATAATTTTAGAAAGCTGCCCCTATCAGGGCGGCTTTTTTATTGTATAGGTCTTCCCGAATAAATTATGCGAACGACATAAGTGGCAGTGGGGTATTAACCTTCTAAGTGTATGGATATGACGATCATGCGGGTATGAATGTCCTGGATGGCATTGTTAAGCTGGATATTGCTTGTTTTGTATAATTGATTAACAAGGCCCTGGCTCAGTTTGATCTCGGGAGAGAAAATGAAATTAGGGTTAAAGAATTCAAAGCCAACGCCTAACTCAAAGCCTGCGTCTATGGGCGAAACTTTCAGTATCTCGTCATTACGGCGTGAGCGGGCATTTGCGGCAAGGTCATAATCGAATTTGCCACCAACCAAACCGTAAAAACGGAAATTATTAATACGGTCGCTTTTAAATTTTAGCTGCACTGGCAGGTGCATGTATATAGATTCTATGGTACGGTCTACAGCACTGTCGTTATTCATGCTGCCGTATTGGTAATAAAGCCTTTTCTCTGCAAACGCAAGTGAAGGTACAAAGCGGAGGTCGAAACGTTTGTTGAGGCGCAGGTTGCCCATAAGGCCCAGGTTAAAACCCGGAAGCCAATAAGGTTGCACCCTTTTGAAGGTATCTGTATTGGCGAAAGCAGCTGTGTACTGCAACCTGTATTCTGAAAAGTTGGTGCCGAAGGTGATACCGAAATAATATGCTTTTTCATCGTGCTCGGGCATATTAAGCGCCTCGCGTTGTGCAAAAGCAGGTAATGCCCCCGAAAGAAGAATAAGTATAATTACAAGTTTGCCCAGGCGCATTCCAGCTGTTGACATAAGCACTTAACGTGTGAGCGCGAAGATACAGTATGTAATTTGCTTGTCAATCTATCGTCCTA
Source organism: Bacteroidota bacterium (assembly GCA_013285905.1). GTDB lineage: Bacteria > Bacteroidota > Bacteroidia > Chitinophagales > Chitinophagaceae > JABDGU01. The sequence goes on from JABDGU010000001.1 coordinate 8,818, forward strand.
ACTTTAAATCCTAAAATATTAATAAATATTTAGCATTTGGGTAAGCAGGGGTGCTTAATTTTATAGACTCATTCCGAATATTAAAAACAGAATTTATGACTATCCGGCTCGGGGATATTGCGCCCAACTTTACAGCAAAAACCACAGAAGGTGAAATTGACTTCCATCAATATCTTGGCGATAGCTGGGGCATTCTTTTCTCACACCCTGCAGATTATACACCTGTCTGCACAACAGAGTTAGGAAAAACAGCCCAACTGAAAGACGAATTCGCTAAGCGCAATGTGAAGGTATTGGCTGTAAGCGTTGACCCTTTAGATAAACATGAAGGATGGGTGAAAGATATTAATGAAACCCAACACACTACCGTTACCTTCCCCATTATTGCAGATGTTGACCGTAATGTGGCTACGTTGTATGACATGATACATCCCAATGCATCGGAAACATTTACTGTGCGCTCTTTGTTTGTTATAGGCCCTGATAAAAAAGTAAAACTATCTATTACATACCCGGCTTCGACAGGCAGGAATTTTGTAGAGGTTTTACGTGTTATAGATTCCCTGCAGCTGACCGCGAAATATAGTGTGGCCACGCCGGCGGACTGGAAACACGGTGAAGATGTTATTGTTGTGCCGGCAGTATCGACTGCGGATGCTGAAAAGAAATTTCCTAAAGGACTAAAAATAGTGAAACCATACCTGCGTTACACCCCGCAACCAGACCTGCAATAAACCATTGCACCTAACCCCATGGATACCAAAGCCCCCCGCAATTGCGGGGGGCTTTCTTTTATATACTCAATCCCTTTTTTTGTCTTTGTTCTTTTACAAAAATGGTAACCGAAGCTAAGTTTCTTTGCCGCAATTTTTCTTTCCAGCTTTTAGGTTTGTAAGCCATGACAGCAAATGTCGGATTTTAAAATTACATCCATTCAGCGGCAAAACGATTGAATGTGTGCCTTAAGTCATTCACTGTTTTTTCTTCTGTAATGAACATTTCCTTCAGCTTGTAGTGCTGCTCTATCAACGTAGAATCTACGTGGCTTGCTTTATTTTGCTGTGCCTCTGCGGCGATATCACCCAGGTTTTTGTTGATGCTGTGAACGAGACGGGCCAAATTACTTAACTGTATCTCAAACTGGTTTTGATAATGCTCTATTACAGCAGCAGGGCCATTGCCGGTGTTTTTGCCTGCTATCTCCTGCAGCCTTTCTTTAAGGATATTTATTTCGTCTTTGTAAAAGCCCAAAGCGCGAAGCCAGTCGCTGTGCTCGTTGTTGAGATGAGTGATACTTGTTTTATGCATATCAATATGATTTTAAACAAAGGTATTCACCGTCTGGTCTGTATAAGATGATATCGGTCATGTAAAAACATGATCTTTTTCATTTTTTAAAAACGGGGGCGCTAATAGCGCCCCGCGAATACTTGTTGAAATAAGGAGCGCAAATTAATTCTGAGAATGCAAAGCCACTTTATTGCCTTCTGTGTCTGCAAAGAAAGCCATATGCCCAATATCATCGCTGATCTTTGTTTTGGGCATCAATACTTTTCCCCCTGCGCTTTCTATCCTGTCCAGTACGGGTTGCATGTCGGGGTTGGCGTTGAGGTATATTACACTGCCATCCATTGATGGTTTATGCATAGGGCTTTCGCAAAGGCCGCCGGAGGTTTTTCCATTGCCCATTTCGGAAGGGAACATAGCCATTTTCATTCCCATCATTTCAGATTGTTCCATGGTGATGCCGAATGCATTTTCATAAAATGATTTGGCACGATTAATGTCGGAGGCCGGGATCTCGAACCAGTTGAGTGCATTAGTTGTCTTGTCCATAAAATTTAGTTTTTAGTATCGTAAAAGTATTGCTATTTTTCTATGCGCTCTGTTATCAGAGTATTAAAAAATATTTAAATCAGGAGATAGGGGGAAAGGTTGGTAAGGCGACCAACAACGGCAACTAACGCTGGTTGGGGTCGTCAGATAAAAAGGATTCGTTGTCTTTTGCAGGCACAATGAGGTTGGGGCTGATATCGGGATATTGGGTTCTTAGTGTCTCCAGGCTTTTGGAGCCCATATCCATAAAATGCCAGGAATGGCCTTTATCGTAGGAGACGGCTATCATGTTAGTATAACTGGTTACCATACCGCCTTTTATATGTGTTTTCATGGTTACGGGTACCACACATTGCAACTGCTTTCCTGCTTTAATAATGTGGGTGGGTGTACCGAAATTCATGCCTGTAATGACATTATTTTGCTGCTCGAGGTCGTACATGTGTTGGGCCACCATGCCGGCCAGTTTATCTTCCTGCTCTTTGCCGGGTGTTTGGTAGTAGGCATATTTGGAGTAGGTGATATAATCTTTTGACAGGAAAGCAGTTGCCATTTTATTGGCGTCGGACAGGACGGTGGCAACCTGTTTTTTGCTATCTGCGAAACAAGCAATAGAAGCAAGAAATAAAAAGGAGCTAAAAAAGAAAGTCTTCATTTTATTGTTTTTTTGAGACCGGGCAATGAGCCCAAGTGCAATTTCGATATAAGACGGCAATTTATTGCATTTAGTTGGAGGTTTTGATTTGGATTGATGGATTAGGGGATTGTTGGATGTGCTTGCAGTGATGAAAATAAAATTATAAAATACTTCGCATACATTTAAAATATTTATTATTTTGTGTAAAAGTATATAAGATTATTCACTGCATTGTTGATTTTCTATTTGCGTTCATGAGAGAAGTTTATCCCTTTTTATCCTTTTTTATCCCTGCCACGTTCCTTTTTGTTGATATAAATAATTGAATTTCAATCGTTTATTTTGTTTTTTTTATCCTTTTGCCAAGAAAAAAACATTGGTCATTTGGGTTATTCGCTGTCGCTCATGAGATCGCTTCGCTAAGTTGTGGATAATGTAAATAGTAGAAAAAATAAATTCAGGGTAGAAAAAGTCTAAATTCTTAAGGAAGATTTTTGATCCTCCTTCGCAAAAAAGCTAGGGCGGACACCGTAAGCCATAGTGCAAAGAACTAAAAAATTAAAACAAAAGATATGTGTCCAAATTCATGCTAAAGATACGAAACGGAGGTAGGCGAATCCAAATTTTTCTGTGAAAGTGGCTGTGGGAGCGGAAAGCATTTTGTTAATGGGCTGGAAGGATTGTCTGAACTGTGATGTAGGTGATTAACGTGATAAACATGATTTTTTTGCCCTGTAAGGGCTACCTGTCTGTAGAAAAAATATATACCTCCACACCAGCCCCAGAGCGGGCTGAATATTAATCAGGCTGGTTTTATTAATAGTTTCCGTGTATTGAAAATAGTATTGTATTTATTGAGGACATTTGGAAAATAGCGAAATTTGACTATATTTTTTAAAATATTCAAATCGATGATTGACATAAATTGGAATAATTATAAATCAAAGTTTAATGGAAGAGAAAGGACTGAATTTGAAAGGCTTGCTTATATGTTGTTCTGTTATGAATACAATATTAAGATAGGCATTTTTAGGTTTAAGAATCAAACTGGTATAGAGACGGAACCAATTGAAGTTGACGGTGTGAACATTGGTTTTCAAGCTAAATACTACGACACCAAGCTTTCCGATAATAAAAATGATATTATTGATTCACTAAAGAAAGCAAAAACGAAAAATTCTGCTTTAAATAAAATCCTGCTTTATACAAACCAAGAACTTTCAGAAAGTAGTAGTACAACCAAGAAAGCCCCAACTTACAAAAGCGAAATTGAAAAATATGCAAACGAAATTAATGTTGCGATTGAGTGGCGTGTACCGAGCCATTTTGAAAAGCAATTATCGGTTCCAGAAAATGATTACCTAGTTCAATACTTCTTTGGGGTTGGTAATGGCGCTGTTGAATTTCTAGATAAAATAAAGGCTCATTCTGAACGCATCCTTTTCGCCATTCAAACAAATATTCGTTTTAAAAACCATCAGATAAAAATAGACAGACAAGACATCCTGTCAAAAATTGTTCAGAATAAAAAAACAGCAATAATTCTATCAGGTGATGGAGGCAGTGGTAAAACAGCTATCATTAAGGAACTATTTAGCAATCAGTCTCGGCCCTGTTATGTCTTAAAAGCTGCTGAGTTTAGCGATATAAGCCTTGCGGCTATATTCGGCCAATTCGGGACCTACGATGTGAACGATTTTCTTCGCTTTCATAAGGATGAAAGCAATAAGACGTTTGTTATCGATTCTGCTGAAAAGTTAGCCGATTTGGAAAACCTCGATGTTTTTAAGGAACTTCTTTCTGCATTGATTAATGATGCATGGACAATAATATTCACGACGAGAAGCAGTTATCTGAATGATTTGAGTTTCTATATGATTGAAGTATACCAACTTCTCTTTGATATTATTAAAGTAGAAAATATAAGCACCGCGGAGTTGGAAATTTTTTCAACCAGATTCCAATTTAAATTACCAGATAATTCAAGATTGCGGACGCTTATATGTAACCCGTTTTATTTGAACGAATACCTTAGTAATTATGATATTATTAACGAGCAAACTGATGTTGCGAAATTCAGAGACATACTTTGGCAAAAAAAAATACAAGATTCAAAATTCCAAAAAGACAATAGCCACCTTGAAAGAGAAAAGTGCTTCTTAAGCCTGACAAAAGAAAGATGTGATACCGGAAATTTCTATATGAGCGGCGAGAATTGCAACACCCACATTTTATCGTTGCTAGCAAAAGATGAAATTATCAAACATGACTCAACATATAATGGCTATTTTATAACGCACGATATATATGAAGAATGGGCTCTTGAAAAACTTATTGAAAGGGAATATGCCATATTAACTTCGTTCCTCTCGTTTTTTGTAAAGATCGGCAACTCTTTACCGATTAGAAGGGCATTTCGAACATGGCTTTCAAACAAAATACCACAAGCTGAATCCAGCATCAAACAATTCATAGAACAATCTTTCAATGACCCAACTGTGCCAGGCTTCTGGAAAGACGAATTACTCGTCAGTGTTTTGCTCTCGGATTATTGCATAGAATTTTTTAAGCTTTTCGATAATGTTCTACTTGACAATGATAAACTCCTTCTTAGAAAGATCATATTTCTGCTGAGAACTACGTGTAAAGAAGTTGATACACTAACCGAAAGAATGATAATATCTCAAGAAGACACTTCTATTAATCCTGCTTATGTATTTACTAAACCCAAGGGTAAAGGATGGGGTGCCACAGTTGCATACATATATTCCAAGATTGATTTTATACAAAAAGAAGAACTATCTTTTATTTTACCATTACTCGGGGACTACGTTAGTCACCGACCTATAGGCAATACCGCAAGACTAGGCGGGTTGTTTGCCCTGCATTTTTATAAGGACGCAGAGTTAAATGAAGATGTTCATTACGGCAGGGAGATTGAAAAATCGCTTTTGGAAGTTGTATTGGCTGCCGCAGCAGAATTAAAGCCTGAGCTTATAGCGATAACAGAAGGTTTGCTATCAAGGCCTTTTAATAAGCGAGAGGCTTTTGACAGTTTAGGAGAAACGGTACTCGCTTCTGAATACGAAAGCACGGCTTATATTATGAAATTGCCAGAGTATGTAATAAAATTGGCTGATTTCTATTGGTACAAACCGAAAACTGAAAACCATACATTTTATTCTTCAAGTACAGGGGTAGAAGATTCTTATTCGATCAGACACAATCATGAATATTTCCCTCCGAGTGCATTACAAACCCCGGTTTATCTTTTATTATATGGAGCTTTTCCAGAAACAATTAAGTTCATTCTTGATTTTACTAATCGTGCTGTGGAAGCATATTTTGCTTCTGGCCTGGACCCTTCTGCTCATGAAATTGAGGCCATTATTGGTTCTCATAAAACAAAGCAAATTATTAGCAGTTGTGTTTGGAATATGTACAGAGGTAATGGGGCTCCTGTTACACCCTATCTTTTACAATGCATGCATATGGCTTTGGAAAAGCGGCTTCTTGAATTTGCAAAGATTCCAGATAAAAGAAATTTAAAAAAATGGCTAATCCATTTGCTTGAAAACACGCGTTCTGCTTCCATAACTGCCATTGTTACCAGCATTGTGTTAGCATATCCTGATGAACTATTTGAAATAGCAATTATCCTCTTTGGCAATCCCGAATTTTATACATATGACAACCTTAGAGCAGCTTCCGAAAGTGAAGCAAAGAGCCTTTATTCAATTGGTGCTAGATCATATAAGAAAGAGCGATACACAAATGAACGTCTTGCCACGTGCAATGAGCCGCATCGCAGAATCTCACTCGAAATCCTTGCACGAAACTATCAGTATTTTAAAAATGAGCATATTAGCAATGAAGAGGCGGATAATCGTCAAAAACAAATTTGGAAAGTTGTTGATTATCTCTATACTACCATTCCGTCCGAAGATTTGGAAGCTGATAAGGGTAAAATCATTCGCTTGCTCTTAGCAAGAATTGATAGAAGAAAAATGAATCCAGTAGTAAGTAAGACAGAAGATGGGGTTATTATAAATTTTAATCCTAACCTAGATAATGATTTAAAAGAGTATAGCGATGAAGCTCAGCAAATTTTTGAAGATAAATTTAAGTATAATAGTTTAAAATTTTGGGCGATAAGCAAAGTTGAGAAGCATACACAATATGGTCCCTCTCCCGAGTATGAGGAACATCCAGAATTAGTATTAAAAGAAACAAAAGAAATTCTGGATGTGCTAAAGCAAGAAGATAACGAGGCGTTTTATATGCTCAATAGCAGCACCCCCTCTTATACATGTTCAGCTTTAATCAGGCGCTATAGCGACAAACTTACAGAAGATGAACTTTTGTTTTGCTGTGATATTGTTATGGACTATGCTGCGTCTCCTTTGAGGGAAAACTATGGATATCAAATTTCAGATGGCGTTGAAGCCGCAATTGGCACACTGCCGTTCCTTTATAAGCTAGTTCCTGAAAAAAAGGTGGACTTTAACACAATCTTGCTTTTTATTCTATTCGACGCCTATCCACTTGGGGGATATAAGAGAATTTGTGATTATGCCATTGAAGCAATTGGTAATAGTTTGTTTGAATTGTCTCCTAATGATGCGAATACGATATTGTTGGGCTATATGTTTTTCAAACCGAAATTTGACGCGGAAAATCCTCCATTAAAACGGCTGAGAGAAAGAAAATCAAGAGCTGAAATATTGAATGATTTTTTTACAAAATACGAGCCTGAATTAATGCATTTTGAAAATGGCACTTTACATTATGACAAGATTGATTTTTCAACTCAAGGAATCAAAACCGCAGAAACAGCTTTCCAAATAATCCCTGCTGAAACAATTGACCCAACCCATCTAGACTATATAAAAAAGTTACTTGACAACTTCAGCAGTGAGTTGTTAAAAAAGACCAAGTATTCAGACGATTCAGAAACTGACTACAAGCTTAAACACCGGTTTAATAAAAAGTTCGCCAAATTTCTCTTGAACCGTGATGTAAGTTCAATAGCAGAATGGACGAGGCCGTTTACTACTGCATTTACTATCACTGAGGAAATGGCTAATTTTTTGTCAGATATTGTTTCAGAAGAAGATAGGTTGTACAAATATGACAGCTTCTGGTCGATTTGGAACTGTTTCTATCCGAAGATAAAATCTGCTGTCCAAACAGAAAGCACCAAATGGCACTTGGATAAAATTATTAATAATTATCTCCTCGCATGGCCATGGTGGGAAGATACTGCAAAAGAATGGCGCAGTCTTCGTGAAAGGGAAAAGCTGTTCTTTAGAAAAGCCTGTTTAGAAATTGGAGGACATCCCGCGGTGTTATTTTCTATCGCAAAATTCCTAAACCAAGTAGGTTCAACATTTATTGATGATGGAATAATTTGGATAGCTGATATGCTGGCGGATAACACAAATCTTCATATTGAAGACTTACCAACCAATACTATTTATTACCTGGAGATATTAGCAAGACGTTACGTTTACCTAAACAGAACAAAATTAAAAACAAGCCGCATCATCAAAGACAAAGTACTTGTGCTATTAAATTTTCTTGTTGCCAAAGGTTCTGTGAGTGGATATTTGTTGAGAGAAGATATTTATTAGTGAGGTTACTCATAGTGCTTTGTTATGTGCAAAGACGCGAGAACGGAATGTATTGCCCGCTACTGGGCAAGTGTGGTGGTAGATATTGTTTCTACAGACAGGTAATCCCGATGGGATATATCGGTGTTATGTGGGTCAAGCCAAATAGAAATCCGAACCATGCAGGGCCCCGCCGTTGGACGGGATTACGCCAACGCCGAGGAAACTGCCATGAAATAAGAAGCTGATAACATAATTTTTATAATACTGTTTCTTAACAGGATATTTAACAGTATGGAAGATAGCTAAGGAAGCCCCATTTTATTATATTTGCCATCCTCTTGGGAAATAGGGGTGGCATATATGCGAAGTATTTTTATAAAAGAGATCAGTTCCTTCTTCAGCTCGGTGGTGGGCTATGTGGCTGTTATCGTTTTTCTTATTGCCTGCGGGCTTTTTTTATGGGTATTGCCGGATGGCATTATGGACAATGGCTATGCCACGCTCGACCAGTTTTTTACTATGGCGCCATGGGTGCTGCTGTTCCTGATACCGGCCATCACCATGCGTTCCTTCTCTGACGAGTTCAGAGGTGGCACTATAGAATGGCTGCGGACAAAGCCGCTTACTGACCTGGATATTATTATTGGAAAATACCTTGCCTCACTGGCCCTGGTGGTTTTTGCGCTTTTGCCTACACTTATTTACGTCTATACTATCGGTAATTTATCTATGGTGGACCATAATTTAGACAGCGGGGGTATCATAGGCTCTTATGTGGGGCTTTTGCTGCTGGCGGCTTCTTTTGCCGCGGTAGGCATTTTGTGCTCGTCGCTGAGCAGCAACCAGGTGGTGGGTTTCCTGATATCGGTGCTGGCCTGTATGTTTTTGTACACCGGTTTTGCTGCCATCAGCAAGCTGCCCGCTTTTGAGCAGGGCATAGACTATTACCTGGGCATGATAGGGATGTCGTTTCATTACAATTCCATAAGCCGTGGGGTAGTAGATACTCGTGACCTAGTTTATTTTTTATCAATCATCATTTTGTTTATATCCCTTACGCGCCTGTCTATTAACAGCAGGAACTGGGACACAGCCAGGCAGGACTAAGGACCGGAATATGACAATGGAGAAGACATCGACAAAAAGAAAAAAACAACAAAGGCAGGCGCTGCTGCGCGTGTTGATATTGCTGGGCATATTAGTATGCCTGAATATGCTGGCATCGCGCTTTCACTATGGGTTTGACCTGACACAGGAAAAACGCTTTACTTTATCACCATCTACCAAGACATTGCTTGGCAATATGAAAGATGTTGCCGTGGTGGACATTTACCTGACAGGGAAAGTGCCCGCGGGTTTTCAGCACCTGAAAGACGCAACGGCAGAATGCCTGCAATCGTTCAGAAGTTATGCAGGCAGCCGCATCATCTTTAAGTTTATAGACCCCGTGGAAGGAAAAACGGGGAAAGAAAAACAGGAAGCCTATAAGCAGCTGATGGACAAAAACATTTTTCCCATTAACCTGCAGGCGCAGGGCGACGACAACTATTCTGAAAAAATAATTGTTCCCTATGCACTGGTGCAGTTCAACGGGAGGGAAATACCCGTGAAACTGATAGAGAATGTGCCGGGCATGTCGCCGCTGGAATTGCTGAACTATTCTGAGACCACGCTGGAGTATAAATTTGCAACGGCCATACATAATGCGAGCATACCCGACAGGCCATCTGTAGCTTATGTGACAGGCAACGGGGAACCCTTAGGCATCAATACCCTTGATGCTTTGACCACCATTTCTCATTTTTACCATCTTGATACCATCAACATCAAGCATGGCATATACATATCGAGGGCTTATGACGCTATTATCATCGACAAGCCGATAACTGCTTTTGATGACACAGAGAAGTTCAGGATAGACCAATATGTAATGAGGGGAGGGCATGTGTTGTGGATGCTGGACATGGTAAATGCATCACTGGACAGTTTCAGGAACTCAGAGCAATTTATAGCGCTGGACCAGGGCCTGAACCTTGATGACATATTATTCAAATACGGTGTGCGCGTAAACGCTGACCTGGTGGAAGATATGGTTTGTAACCAGTTGCCCGCACCAGTTGACGCGTCTGGGCAAACAACAGGGGGCCTTAATAACTGGATATATTTCCCTGTCATCACCCCCACATCCAAACACCCAATTGTAAATAATATGAATTCGGTGATGTGCCAGTTTGCCAACAGTATTGATACTGCATCGGGCGGGGACATTAAAAAAACAGTTTTACTAGCCTCATCCAAATACAGCAGGGTAACACCGGCCCCTGCACGCGTGAGCCTGACGATGATGAAATATGTACCGCCTACAGAAATGTTCAATAAACCCTATAAGCCTGTTGCCGTGTTGCTGGAGGGAAAGTTCAGGTCTGTTTTCCAGAACCGTTTGAGCCCTTCTTTTTTGAAAGTGCTGAGCGATACGGTCATTAATCACCCATTCGTACCGGTATGTAAGGAAGATAACAGTATGATCATAGTATCAGACGGGGACATGATGCTGAATGACTATACTGCATCTGCAGGGCCAACGCCTTTGGGCTACTGGCACTACACTAAGGATATGTTTGCCAACAAGATATTCCTGCTGAATTGCCTTGAATATCTTACCGACCATTCCGGCCTGCTGGAGGCGCGCTCAAAAGAGTTAAGGCTGAGATTGCTGGATGCCGGCAGGGTGAAGAAAGAAAAAATGCAATGGCAGATCATCAATATGGGCATACCAATTGCATTGGTGCTGATATTTGCATCCTGCTATATTTTCTTCAGGAAAAGGCGTTACGAATCAAAAGGGTAATTATGCGCAAGACGATACTATACATTATTCTTTTGGGAGTGCTCGGATACGGGGTTTATTATTTTTTATTTGCTAAGCAGGAAGATGGTTTTCCGGCAAGTGAAGCGGGCTTTGCGGTGAAAGACACTGCATCGATAGGCAAAATATTCATTGCGGCACACAATGGCCAGTCGGTGCTGATAGAGCGGACAGACAGCGGTTGGGTGGTGGATAAAAGATATAAGGTGATGAAAAACCCCATTGACAACCTGATGAAAATATTGTACCTGCAAACTCCCCTATACCCTGTGCCGAAAAGTATGCACAATAATGTGGTATCGGGTATGGTTGGTAATGGAATAAAAGTGGAACTGGACAACAGGCAGGGAGAAAAAATGCGTGTGTTTTATGTAGGTGGCGAAAATAAAGATTTTACCGGCACTTATATGCTGATGGAAGGAGCGAAGCGGCCCTACCTGGTGAGCAAACAAGGCTTCCAAGGCTACCTGGCGCCATTTTATTCATTTCAGGTTACAGACTGGAGAGACAGGACCATTTTTAATCTTAAGCCGGCAGAAATAAAAAGTATTTCTCTCCAGTATCCCGACAAGCCGCAAAATTCTTTTGTATTAAATAATGAACAGGAAGGCCCGAAACTGGAAACCAGTAAAGTGCTTTCGCGTAGAGACAGCTTGAACAGGCGCCGTGCAAACACCTACCTGAAATTTTTTGAGAATGTGAATTGTGAAGGCTATGTGGTTGGTTACCATGATGTGGACAGCATTATGAAAACTATGCCCAAATATTGCAGCATTGAGCTGAAAGGAAAGGGCGGACAGTACCAACACCTGGACATTTACTGGGCACCTTTAACACGCAGAAGTAAAAACTTAACAGCCCCATCGGCCGATGTGCCGGAGAATAAATATGATGCGGACCATTTTTACGGAGTAATGAATAATTACCGCGATACGATAATGTTACAGCGTTTTGTTTTTAAAAAGATATTCCGCACCGCTAACGAATTTTATGAGCCTGACGAAATGCAGCCACTTGAAATAATGCCGGAAAGCCTGAAAAAATAAATTTTTGCATAGACGCCTTTTTTGATGAAAAACACGGCAGCACATATCGGGATCAAATTATTGCAGGAGTGGTGCCAGGGAGCTTGGTTGTGTTTTTTTGAAGATACTGTTATAGAAGACCTTTGCATTGATACCCGCAAAATAGACAGGCCCGCAAGCAGTTTATTTATTGCCTTAAAAACCAATTTGCGTGACGGACACAATTTTATAGAAGATGCGTACAATAAGGGTGTTCGTAATTTTCTTGTTTCGCAAGTTATTGATGTTGCAGCTTACCCCTCAGCGAATTTTATACAGGTAAAAGATACCCTCAAGGCTTTACAGCAAATCATAACAGCTTACCGGAAACTATTTGATATACCCGTGATAGGGGTGACAGGCAGTAATGGAAAGACAATAGTAAAAGAATGGTTGTATCAATTACTTAGTGGTACTTATAATGTGCTGCGAAGCCCCAAAAGTTATAATTCGCAGATAGGGGTGCCGCTATCTGTTTGGCTGCTGAAACCGGAGCATGAGCTAGCCATTTTTGAGGCAGGGATATCGCAACCCGGGGAGATGGAAAAGCTGGAGCGTATGATACTGCCCGGCATCGGGATATTTACCAATATCGGGGAGGCCCACAACGAGGGCTTCTTAAACGTGCGGCAGAAAATAAACGAGAAGCTTGTTTTATTCCGCCATGCTAAAAAGCTAATCTATTGCAGGGACTACCCGGAATTGAACGAATGCATAGCCCAATATGCACACCAGGTAAACAGCGCCAATAAACAAAACCCGCAACTTGAATTGTTTACATGGTCGCAGAAACACGAGGCCGATCTGCGAATAACAGCACAGGATAAGGAGCAGGCGAAAACTACTATCCATGCTTTATACAAGAAAAAAGAAATAAACATAACAATACCTTTCAGTGATCCGGCATCTGTAGAGGATGCTATTCATTGCTGGGCGCTGATGTTAATGTTGAACATAGACCAGATGAGTATCTCGCAAAGGATGAAAACGTTGCAGCCGGTATCTATGCGCCTTGAGTTGAGGCATGGGATAAATGATTGCACTGTTATTAATGATTCCTACAATTCGGACCTCAATTCTTTACAGATAGCACTGGACTACCTGGAGCAGCAAAAGCAGCATATACACCATACAGTAATATTGTCTGACATGTTGCAGATAGGCAAGCCCGATGCGGAACTATATGAAGAAGTGGCGGCTCTTATTCAGCGCAAAAATGTGCAACGATTTATAGGTGTGGGGCCTGCTTTATATAAGCACCGATCCCTATTCAGGAAGAATAAGAAGGGCAGAAGTATTTTTTTTAAGAGCACAGATGAGCTAATAAAAAAGTTCCACCTGCTTACTTTTGAAAAGGAAGCTGTGTTGCTGAAAGGTGCAAGAGCATTTACTTTCGAAAAGATAGGTTTGCTGCTGGAGCAGAAGATACACCAAACTGTATTATCAATTAATTTATCGGCCCTGACGCATAACCTGAATGTGTTCCGCTCGCATCTTGCGCCCGGTGTAAAAATAATGGCAATGGTAAAGGCCTTTGCTTATGGCAGCGGTAGTTACGAGATAGCCCATTTGCTGCAATATACCGGTGTGGATTATTTATCGGTTGCTTATACGGATGAAGGTGTGGCACTTAGGAAGGCAGGCATTACAATTCCCATAATGGTGATGAGCCCTGATGCCATATCGTTTGACAGGATGATAGCCTGGAAGCTGGAACCGGAGATATTTAATTTTCAATCGCTGGAAGCTTTTATTCATATCGCCGAGACATTAGAAGTGAAACAATACCCCATCCACATAAAATTAGATACGGGTATGCACCGCCTGGGCTTTATGCCTGAAGAGTTAGAAGAGCTGTCCTACCAGCTTGCATCGAGCGCCTGCTTAAAAGTTGCCAGTATATTCAGCCACCTGGCAGCAAGTGAAGACGCAAGTATGGATGCATTTACGCTGCAACAGGCCGCTGTTTTTGAGGAAATGAGCAATAAGCTGTGGACTGGCTTGCCGGAAAAACCTATGCTCCACCTGGCCAATTCTGCTGCCATTGCAAGGCAGCCACAACTGCATTATGATATGGTGCGCCTTGGCCTTGGGCTATATGGCATAGAAGGGAGCGGCATTTTACAGAAAAGGCTGCAGCAGATAAGTACGCTGAAGACGAGTATCGCGCAGATAAAAACGGTGCCTGCAGGAGATACCATAGGCTATGGACGAAAGGCGCTTGCCGTTGAAAAGACGCGCATTGGCGTGATCTGTATCGGTTATGCCGATGGTTACCAACGTGCCTTGGGTAATGGCAAAGCTCATGTACTGATACATGGCAAAGCTGCGAAAGTGCTTGGCGTGATATGCATGGATATGTGCATGGTTGACCTGTCTGAGATCCCGCAGGCAAAAGAAGGCGATGAAGTAATAGTTTTTGGCCCGGGACTGCCTGTTACTCAATTAGCTGAATGGGCGGGTACAATACCTTATGAAATTATGACGGGCATCTCGCAAAGGGTGAAGCGGGTGTATGCGAACGAGGATTGATAATGAAAATCCCAGGAAGAGCTATTTCTGATAATATTTGTAATTTTGGGGAAGAATAAGATAAAATATGAATTACAGGATCTCATTCAGGGAAAGAGCAGAGATAGGGAAGCAAATCCTATCCAGAACATTGCCGCTTACCTTGGAGCAGGCAAAGCTGCAAGTACAAAAAATGAAACAAAGGAGTACACAAAACAACAAGAAGAAGAGGGATTAATAAATTTTATCAACAGTAACAACCTGTGGTATGCGCAGGATATCAATGAACCTGATAAAATTGGCGAGGGAGCAGAACAAAAAGTGTACTACTACCCTGAAAAACGTGTTGTAATTAAATTAAATGATTCAATATTTTTCAGCTATTGGATAGATTATTTTCACAACCTTCTTATTCACAATTATCTTTTTCCTGATACTGCATATACGCTTAGAGGGTTTAAATTGGTGAATAGTGTGTTGTATGCGGTAGTAGAACAACCACATATTGTCAGCACGGAAGATATTGATCTTGACGATGTAAAAGAATTTCTCAGGCAGAATGGTTTTGAGAATACCAGGAGAAATGATTACTATAATGATGAACTAGGTATTATTTTAGAAGACTTGCATGATGAAAATGTAATAAGTTCTAACAAGGTTCCTTTCTTTGTTGACACTGTCTTTTATATCACAAGTAAGTTTTATGAATCTTAGCGATACTATAACTTCTGTATCCAGATATTGCCGCCGCGGTCTTTATAGCATAGAGGCATTTCGCTGAAAACTTCGCTGTGGTGGGTATGCAAATAATCTGAGAATATCTTTATTTCAAAATCTTTATTGTACATCAGGAAGGCTTTGAGGATGTAGTCTTCGTTCCAGTTCTGGCCCTTATATACCCATTCTTTGGGGTATTCGAAAGGATAGAAGATATCATGGAAATGTATGAGTACGCCTTTGTTGAGCATTGGCAGTATGTCGAATAGTATCAGGTTTATATCGCTGCCGGTTTTTGATACGTGAGAGCTGTCAATAAAAAGTATATCGTTTGCCTGCAGTTGGCTGAAAAGAGAAAGATCAATATCCTGAATAGCTGAAATGATAAATGTATTTTCCTCTTTGTCATTGTCCTTTAATAAGGAGTAGAGGCGTTCTGGTTCTGGTTCTATAAAAGTTAAGTCGAGATCTTTATTGAAACGGTCTTTCATGTCGAGCATCAAAGCAGATGAAAAACCGGAGCCCACTTCTATTATTCTTTTGGGGTTGAAATGGCGTATCATGGAGTATAATATAACTCCATCGGAATAGGGGTACCAGTTGTTGTCGAAGTAATACCTAAGGTTTTCTTTGCTTTTTTCTCCAAAAGGAATCTCAGCATAATAAGGTTTAAAATTATCCAACAGTTGCAGTTGACTGTCCGTATTCAGGTCTATGCCTTTTATATCGTTTATCTTTTTAGGCCCCCAGATAAGTTGCTCGCGTTTTTTTACTTCATTGATAGAGACAATTGATGAGTAAGCATCGCCGGCGGGATAGCGTGCGTTTCTGCTAAACTCCATGCCTGTCTCATACATCTGAATGTAGTGTTCGGAGCCGGTGGCAGAGATTTTGGACAATAATGCTAGTAAGGACTTTATTTTTCTCATGTAATTGTGCAGAAGGTGCGCAAATTTAAAGTTAATTTTAATCTATTGAGATTTTGTTTTTGCAGGAAAAGAGTAAAAGGCAACGCAACACGTCTGACGACCAAGGGTCGACTGATGGGTACTCAAATAAAATAACAGAGGGAAACCCTGTTCCGGATCTCCCTTGTAGAAAATATTTTATGATGCTATTGCATGACTATTGTCTTAGCAGTGCCGTAGAAATGAGCATTCCCCATCCTGATAAGGTACATTCCATTATGCAGGTTCAGATCATTGATCATATAGGTGGCGGGGCCTGCGTGCGCGATTATGGTTTCTTTATGAACTTCGCGACCCATCATATCGTACACAGCAATGTCATAGAGCCCATTTTCTTTGGCGTTATAAGATAAGATTATGGATGAGGGGCTACTATTGCCAAGGACAGTAAGAGGAAGATATGTTTTTTCCCTGTTTACTTTAGTAACATCCAAAGGGGTGCCTGTTAAAAGTACATTGTCAAGGTACCAGGTATTAGCGATGGTATTGGACGAAGTGTATCTGAAAGCAAAATAGAAAGGACTACCCTTAAAAGAACTCACATCAACCTGGTGGGTAACCCAACCTGCCACATCAGCAAGAGCAAGCGGAGGATTTGCAGAGTCTGAGGGAGCAGCACTATTCAGGACAGAATCATAAGGCATGAAACCAAGAGTACTAAGGCTATTAATATTTTGGTCAGTCTTAGTGTCAAATTGAATATAAACATTGCCTACATAATTGTGAATATCCAGTTTAGGTGTAATAAAGAAAGCCGTGTCTTTGTGGTTGAGGCCAACGTAATAGCCTGTGCAGAACATACCGCCAGTACCAAACTCCCCATTTGTTGGTGTACAATGCCATGCAAGGCTATCCGTATTTGCAATAGAGTTTTGTTCAGTCCATCCGTTAGGGTAATACTGGCCTTGGGTGGGGCAAAAAGTGCCATTGAAGTCCTCATTTAATGAAGTTAACTGTGCATGGGCAGAAAATGTGATAAACGCCAGTAATATGAATATTTTTATCTCTTTCATGAGTGTGTTTTTTGGTCGTAAATATTTTCCTTACTGATTATTCGCTTCATGCAATTTAAGTAAATAAACGCTGCATGAAAATTTCGCCAAAGGCATTTATTTAATAAGAATATGTATTGTATTGTGCTTAAAAAATAAACCAAACCCAAGTTCGGCTATACACAAAGACGATATTTATGGGCTAAATGTTAGAACTTTAGAAAAATATTTTCAGAAAGCTAACATTTAATTTCCAAGTTGCGTCTATGGTATTGAGAAAGTACCTAAGACGAACCGATGAAGCAAATATTTACTGAGCGTTGTCAGAATTAAAAAACATAAGCAGCCAGTTGTCCCATGCGGAAAAGAGTTTGTCAGGCCATAGTGAATTAAGCGTGCTGATAAATGATTGTATCGCTCAATCCCGTAATGCGCAGAAAAAGCTTTATGACCTTTACTCGCCTGCGGCTTATGGGATAATAAAAAGGTATATGTATGGCAATGATACAGCTGCCCAGGAGGTATTGAATGATGCGTTCTTTAAAATATTTACCAAACTGGACCAATATTCGTTCCAGGGGGCATTTGAAGGCTGGATAAGACGCATAGTAGTGAATACACTGATGGATCATTTAAGACGAAATATTAAAAATGATCAAAATTTTAAGGAAGTGCAGCCGGAAGATGCGTACGTGAACAGTGAAGGGGTGGAAAAGATGTCGTATAAAGAATTGTTAGTATTAGTGAATAGTTTGCCAGACTTACAGCGTGCCGTGTTTAACTTGTTTGTTTTTGAAAATTATTCGCATAAAGAAATTGCAACATTCCTGGATATAAACGAGAATAACAGCAGATGGCACCTGAACGATGCCAGAAGAAGATTGAAGGAGAAGTTAATATTATGATTGCTCAACAGAACTGAAATGGAAGACCAGAATAACAATATTGATAATCTTTTCAAAAAAGGCCTCGGGAATTATACCGAGACCCCGCCTCCCCAGGTTTGGGATGCGCTTGAGAAAAGATTGGACGGAAAGCAAAAAAAGCGGGGTTTCTTTTATCCCTGGTTTATTTCTTTGCTTCTTTTGTCGTTCCTTTCACTGCTTGGGGGCACGTTCTGGAAACTTGCCATGCATGAACCCGCTGCTACTAAAAGCGCAACAGCAAACGAAATAGCCGCCAACACTAATACAAGTTCAGCGCCAAACACCATAACAGATAATAAAACAGCAGATAATACTAACAACACAGCAGATAATACAACAGATAATATTAACAAACCAACAGAAAAAACAAACAAGGCAAGCAAACAAACAAACAGCGACAAAGCAAGCAATGGCCAAACAGATAAGGCAAATATGGCTGCCAAGGATGGTACTACGATAAAGAATGATACTAAACTGCCAAACGAGCCAAGCACTAAGCCGGAAAATGGTGAAGAGCAAAAAACGGCAGCCAAAGAAGCAAGCAAAGATGGCTTAAGTGCTAAATCAGTTACAGCGCATGCTGCCGCAGCGAAAATATTGCCGGCGGGAAATGTCAATACACTCAATGCTTTGCCTGATGTAAAAGCTTTGGCAAAAACAAAAGAAAGCAATACAGTCGCTTCGGCAAAGCAAGGAACCATCGCTGATGAAAAAACGGCTATTGAAACGGCAGCAAAAAGGGAGCATGTATCGTTATCTAAAATAGATGCGGGGCACGAATTGATCGCTAAAAATGATAAGGTAATTGCAAAGCCTGTTGCGACAGAAGTAAAAATTGAAAATACGATTGCGCCTATTGTGCCTGCAGCTTCGATGGAAGCTGTAAGCACCTTTAAAGAAAGTATTGCTGCAGGCGTGGACACCGCTAATAAACAAAAAGACATTGATAATAATAAGCCAGAAAATAGTTTGCCCAAAGAAGCTATTTCTAAAATAATAGCTGACAGGCTGGAAGCAGGAGTAAAAGGCGGCTATGAAAGCGGTTTTGGAACGAATGCAGCACAAAAGCTGGTTGGCTCGTTTTACCTGCAATATAAACTGAGCCCTAAATTTGCACTTATGGCGCAGCCCACTGCAAAAATTGCCCATTTGACTAGCCAAACAATAAACGGAAAACAAACTTTTTATAACGAACATAATGATAGCAATTCCACCGTTACACCTATTGCAGCGGTATATATTACAACACAGGAGGGTAATCAGGATACAATAGGCTATAACCAGAAATATACTTTCTCACAAACACACGATTCAATTGTAAAATCCTATGCTTACGGAGGGACAACCGTTGAACTTGAATTACCGATTTTATTGAAATACAGTATCAGCGATAAATTATCAGTATACGGTGGTATTAATATTATTTATGACAGGACCTACGGTATTAAGGAGCAGACTTATACAGCAAAAAATATAGCTGTAACAGCTGATACCACCGTGCAATGGGCACCCCTTCAGCCAAGTCCCGCTGCCCCAAGTGCAAGTTCCGTTTTAAAATATACAGGTACAACTTCTTCGAATTACGCCGGCCCCTTATACCCTACACAGTCAAATAACCTATTGCGATTTGGCTACATGCTGGGCTTCAGTTATGAGTTCAGAAAAAGATGGCTCTTTGATGCACTGATGCAGCAAGGCAGTGCCAAATCTAATGTGCAGGGTGCTTATGATATCAATAAGCCCCTCGCATTACCTTATTTCCGGGTAACGCTTGGTTACAAACTGGGAAAGCTCTTCGGCCATTTGAAATAATGTGCCACAATTGATTGTATAAAACAAAGAGGCGCAAATTTGCGCCTCTTTGTTTATTTGGAGTTGGTTTCCCTGCTGCCACTATTATATTGTCACTGATTCTTTCGCCAATCAGAGATTGGTTGCCACTACGCCGAGCAGCGGGGCAAATTTATGCCTCTTTGTTTTACAGGGGAAATACCATTAGTATAGATGTTGCCGCTGATAGTTGTCTGCTCCTTACTGTTCAAGTTTTGGCTAAAGCCATTCTCCATTTCGTAAGATCCCCGTCCTGAAGGACGGGGCTATTGATACATGTTTGTTGTTGGTCAGGCGACCGACAACGGTTTTGCTAAATAAAGTTTCCTTGTTACTTCCTCATTTCGTGAGACTGCTTTCCAGAAATGTCGGGACAGGCTGTTCTTCGCAATGACTGGAGTCCGTAGTGTTCCATAAAAAAAAGCCCGGCATAGAAGACTGCCGGGCAAGTAAAAGTATGCGTTTGAATGTTTTATTTTTTCCCAGCTGGTTTAGCTTTTTCCTGTTGTGCTTTTTGTATCTGCTCCAGTTTTTGCGCCCATTTGGAGGGGGCAGCAGGTTTGTTCTTATTCTCCTGCAACTGCGCGTGAATAGCTTTTTCGTTGATAAAATATTTCTGTATCACGAATTGCATAGCAATACTGATGATGTTGGAGAAAGTATAGTAAAAGGTTAATGCCGCTGCCATTTTATTAAACACGCCCAAAAGCATGAATGGGAAAATGAAAGGCATATACTTCAGGGCAGGGTTGTTAGGGTCCTGCGTGGTCATGTTGCGGTTATATACGGCCAGCCATAAACTGGTTGCTGTCATTAGCAATGTGAACAGGCTGATGTGATCGCCATAGAAAGGAATATTGAAGCCAAAATTATAAATGCTGTCGTAAGTGGACAGGTCGTGCGCCCAGAGGAAAGGTTTTTGCCGGAACTCCAGGAAATTGGGGAACATATAATACATGGCAAAGAGTATGGGGATCTGGAACAGGGTAGGGAGGCAGCCCCCTAAAGGATTGACCCCTGCAGTGCGGTAAAGCTTCATTTGCTCCATACCGAATTTCTGCTGGTCATCGCCATATTGCGCGCGCAGGGCATCTATCTCGGGTTTTAATACCCTCATTTTAGCAGCGGACAAATAGCTCTTATAAGTGAAGAAAGAAAGTATAAGGCGAATGATAAGCGTCATCAGCATGATGATGATGCCGTAATTGGTAATGAAACTGCTGAGGAAATAGAAGATAGGGATAAGCAAACCTTTGTTAACATATTTTACAAAGGCCATCATACCATAACCAAGGGGCACCATCTCATCAAAGCTCATTTTATAAACCTTGAATGTTTTATAATCGTTAGGGCCTATATACCATTTTAAAGAAACAGACTCATCGTTGCCGGGTTTCAGCGCTATATCCATATTGGTAGATACTTTGGCAGCAATACCGCTGTCCTGCAGCTTACTTGTAGCAGAAATATCTGCTTTGCTGAAGCCATCATTGGCAACCAGTATGGAACTAAAGTATTGTTTCCGGAAACCGATCCAGGAAACTGCCCCGTCTGAAAGGGTTTTTCTTTCGTCTCCCCTTATTGTAAAGTAATCGTCGTTATCATTTTTGTAATGGTAGTATACCTGGCAGTTGGCTCGTTCGTTTGTTATGTCTTTCTCAGTGTGCAAGCCCGTCATTTGCCAGTTCATGGTAAGTGCACTCACAGGCATGCCGGTAAGATGAATATTGCATTGCATCAGGTAATCGTCGGCAGGTATGGAATAAATGATGTCCACTTTTTTACCATTCCCAAGGTCGGCCATAAAGTCTATGGTTTGGTCGCCGGTGGGCTCGTTGGTTACTGTAGGTGTAAAATAAAGGTCGGCAGTTGATACCGCGCCATTATTAACAGGCAGTATAGCAGCAAGCTGGTTACCCATCCCCTTAAACAGGTAAAGCGGGTCTTGCCCGTAGGTTTTATAAGCTTTTATTTCCGCGCTGCTTGGGAAAGCGCCTTTCGTATTGAACTCCAATACCAGTTTTTTATTCTCGATCTTCAGTGTTTGGGACTGGCCATTGAAAGCGGGAGGCATGCTCTTCCTTAAAGAGTCGTTGAGGGAATCTGTAGCGGCAGTGTTTGCAGCTACCTTCTTATTTAAGGCAACGGTATCAACTATCGCTTTTGGGTGTATCCTTGCATCGGCAATGGAATCCGCCCTTTTTTGTTCTAAATATACTTTTTGTTCGTGCTGGTTATAAAATACGTAGGTGATTACCAGGAGAATGATAAGGGCAAATCCAATGATTGAATTACGATCCATGAAAGTGAAAAATGAGGTGCAAAGGTATATTATTTATACTGGCTAAACCCCCGGATTTCTTAAATATCCCGCTTTAACACCTTCGATTTGCGATTTATCGTTTTCCGGCATTATGAGAAATAAATTGTCAATTTTGCATATTGATAATCAGCGTATTATTAGTTCTAAAAGTATTACACATTAATTAATTATTTATTTTTAACTTGTTAAAAATTGAGTTTTTTGCCCTAAAAGCTATGATGGGCGGATTATTTATGCTATTTTGAACTCCCCAAGTTATTGTTCATATAAAATATGTAGTATATGTTTACAAGAAGCAAACCAAAAAGTGACGCGAAGTATGGGTTTTTCCCGGCTGATTCTATCAGCACTGTGGCAGGCAGCATGCGTATGACCGGCGATATTGAAGCAGAACACGATATGCGTATTGACGGAAAGATCTATGGTAATGTGTATTGCAATGCAAAGGTAGTATTAGGCCCTTCGGGAATTATTGAAGGCGACCTCCACGCGCAGAATGCAGATATTTTTGGTTCCGTTCACGGCAATATTGTCATTAAAGACATGCTTTGTTTAAAATCAAAATGCAATATAACAGGCAACCTGACCATAGGCAAACTGGATATAGAGCCTGAAGCAGAGTTTAACGGTAATTGCACTATGGTGCATGAAACGCCAAGCGCGCAAACAGCGAAAGTTGTTGGTGCCCAAAGAAGCGCCGAGCTTGTTGAAGAATATTAATATACATCTGTTATTGCAATAAAATATTAAGCCGGGTATTGCCCGGCTTAATATTTGCCTTCCTTTTCCGGCCAATAATTATCCAATACCTGTTTATTACAAATCGGTAATCCCGTTTCAGAGTATTACTTTTGCCTCTCAATCTCAAAACATCAGATGAAACTCGTTACCTATTTAAAACAAGGCAAAGAACAACTGGCATTTTACATAAACAACCAGCTATACGATACCAATGCTGCCAATATAAGTTTGCCGGCCACCATGAAAGAACTCCTGAACAACTGGGAAGCTTCTATAAGTGAGATGCACAAAGCAAATGATGCAATAAAAAACGGCGCTGCATCCGAAAGTACCAGTTTTATTAATGCAGATGTGCTGGCCCCCGTGCCTTACCCTACATCCTGCCGGGATGGCTATGCTTTTCGCCAGCATGTGGCCGCAGCGCGCCGCAACCGCAAAGTGGATATGATAGCTGAGTTTGACCAATACCCGATATTTTATTTCACCAACCACAATGCTATACAAGGCCCCGGCCCCATACCCTGCATGCCGGACCATTTTCAGAAACTGGATTTTGAACTGGAAGCAGCTATTGTAATTTGCAAAAAAGGACGCAATATAAAGGCTGAGGAAGCAGACCAATATATAGGTGGCTACATGATAATGAACGACATGAGCGCCCGTGCCCTGCAAATGGAAGAAATGCTATTGAACCTTGGCCCTGCAAAAGGTAAAGATTTCAGCACGGTGATAGGGCCTATGCTGGTAACACCTGATGAACTGGAGCCTTACAAGATACCTGCAAAACCAAACCACACGGGCAATGCTTATAACCTTAAAATGACCTGCAATGTAAATGGTGTGCAAGTAAGCGAAGGCAATATGGGTGATATGGACTGGACCTTTGCAGAGATAATTGAACGCTGTGCGTATGGCGCAGATATATTGCCCGGCGATGTGATAGGCAGTGGCACGGTAGGCACAGGCTGTTTCCTGGAACTGAACGGCACAGGCTTGCTGAACGACCCTAATTATAAAGTGCAATGGCTGCAGCCCGGCGATGTGGTAGAAATGGAAATTGATGGCCTTGGGCATCTTAAGAATACGATAGTAGCAGAAAATACTGACTGGAGTATTTTAAAACTAAAGAAGATTTAACTGCAAAGACACTAAGGCGATGGATCAGGATACAATTGTTGGAGTAATAGGTTCAGGTGCTATGGGCGCAGGTATAGCACAGGTAGCGGCTGTTGCAGGCCACAAGGTTGTGCTTTATGATAATAATAATGCAGCCCTGGATAATGCTAAAACAGGCCTCAGCAATACACTCCAAAAACTGCAGGAGAAAGGAAAATTAAAAAATGCCGAAGAAATTTTAACTCGTTTCACCTTTGCAAACGAACTGAATACTCTTGCACATTGTACATTAATAATAGAAGCCATTGTCGAAAAACTGGAAGTAAAGAAGGCTGTCTTTGCCGAACTTGAAAAAATAGTAAGCGATACCTGTGTGCTTGCCAGCAATACCTCATCATTGTCCATTACTTCAATAGCGGCAGCGTGTAACAAACCGGGCAGGGTTTTAGGCCTGCACTTTTTCAATCCGGCTCCATTAATGGCGCTTGTAGAAGTTATACCTGCTGTGCAGACAGATGATACTTTAATTCCTGTGGCCAAACAATTGATGCAACAATGGGGTAAAACACCCGTAGTAGCAAAAGATACACCGGGCTTTATAGTGAACCGCATTGCCCGCCCTTTCTATGGGGAGGCTATTCGGATATATGAAGAAGGCATAGCAGACATGGCAACTATAGATTGGGCCATGACAGAGATAGGCGGCTTCCGCATGGGGCCATTTGCCCTTATGGATTTTATAGGCCACGATGTAAACTATGTGGTAACAGAAACGGTTTTCCAATCCTTCTTTTACGACCCGCGTTATAAGCCATCCTTTGCACAGAAAAGATTATTGGAGGCCGGCTGGCTGGGTAAAAAATCAGGACGTGGCTTTTACAATTATGCCGAAGGCTCAAGTATGCCACAAGCTAATAAAGACGAGACCTTAGGCACTAATATTTTTGAACGCATACTGGCTATGCTTATTAATGAAGCTGTTGAAGCGCTACATCTCAATATTGCATCCCACGAAGACCTTGAGACTGCCATGACCAAAGGTGTGAATTATCCTAAAGGTTTGTTGAAATGGTGTGACGAATGGGGAGCAGATAAATGCCTTGAAAAACTTGATGGACTTTATCATGCCTACCATGAAGATCGCTACCGGGCAAGCGTGTTACTAAGAATGATAGTTGCGAGCAGAAGGTCTTAGTCATAGGAATCACATTCACCACATTTTATCACATTTACCACATTAATCTTATTTTTTAACAGCATCCACTTTGCAGGAATAGATATCGGGGTCGTTAAGTACACTGTCGATATGCTCCAGCGCATCTGTTTCGCTTGGGAATTTTTTCATCATCTTGTCCATCACGCAATCACAATAAGATTTTGCTTTATCGGGTGAGCCTGCCCAAGTAGTAGCTGTTTCCAGGCAGTCATCATAAAATGCTTTCTTGTCTTCACCATCCCAACTGCCTTTGCAGGCTGTGAAAGAGAAAATGATGAGTATAAAAATGAGGGTTCTGCCCATTATTAATATTTTTAGTGGATAAAGCTGTATTTTGTAATGGATTTAAAATAAAGCTACATAATTTATGTTAAAGATCACCATTCTTTATGGCGCAATCCGCGAGGGACGGCTCAGCATAAGAGCTGCAAGGGCTATTGAAAAAGCTTTAAAAGAAAGCGGCAAGGCGGAAGTTAGCTTCATAGATATCAAGACCTATCATCTCCCCGTGATGGAGTCCCGCCTTTTTGAAATGAAAAACCCGCCGGATTCCTTACTGGAAATAAGCAGCCTGCTGAGCGGTGCGGATGGCATAGTGCTTGTTTCTCCGGAGTATAACAATGGCTACAGCGGCGCCATGAAAAACGCAGTTGACTATTTTACTAAAGAGTGGTCGCATAAACCTATTGGTATTGTAGCGGGTTCCAACGGCAAAATGGGAGGTATTAATGCTTCCAATATGATGCAGCTACTTGTGCTTGCCATCAATGCTTTTCCTATGCCATATAAACTTTTGGTGCCTGAGTTGCAAAATGCCCTTGATGAGGAAGGCAATCCGCAGAATGAGATAATGGCCAAAAATATCAAGCGCTTTGTATCGGAATATTTGTGGTTTGTGGAAGCAATATCTAATCAAGTGAAGAAAGGTTCTTCATAAATCAGACGGGTGCAAATAGCAGCCTTTTTTATTATCTTTAAAAAAACAGGTTATGGGACGTACAATAATTTGGTGTTTGATTGTCGGGCTTATAGGGGTATTTGTTTACTATACTTTCATAAAGCCAAAGGAAACATTTGCAGAATTGCGGCAAATGGCGAAAGATAGGCACCAGCGTAAACTTCTTGCTAAGCAAACCATCAATCATCAAGAATGGGGAATATATGGTTGGAGCAATAATACCTATCTGAGTAAAGTGGAAAGGTTCAGGCAAGAAGAAAAAATAAAAAACTTTTGGAAAAAGTCAAACTGAAAGACTATGACAAATGAACAACTTCAATTTAAAGAACTTATAGAAAGGCAAAAATGCAAGACGCATAATCAATCTGCTGAATTAATTATTTCTCAGCAAGGACATTATGATGGACTTAAAAACGTCTGTTGTGAGGAATTTAGAGATATATTAACAGATATGATAATGAACCAGATTGCAGACGAAACATCTACTGAAATAGGAAGTTGGTAAAATCAAAGCGTAAAAATTCAAACTGTGACACCACCAAATTTTGCAAACAAGTACAAGTACTGTAATTTTGTATAAATTGAATCAAGCATGGAACGGCTTATTTTAGATATTAAGAATAAAAGCAAGGTTCCTTTTTTAAAGGAATTATTAAAACACCTTGAATTTGTAAAAGTTGTTGAACCTCGCAATTTCACAGCTAAGGAAAAAAAGATATTAACAGATATGGATGATGCTGTGGAACAGGTGAATTTGCATAAAAAAGGCAAAATAAAATTAAAATCAATTCAACAAGTGCTTGATGAGCTTTAGTATAGTTGCCGTTGATGCTTTTGAAAAAGAGCTTAAACATCTCGCAAAGAAATATCCGTCTATAAAAAAAGACGTTGCTAATTTAGTGGAACAACTATTATATGATCCCAAACTTGGTATTCCCATCGGAAATGATTGCTATAAAATACGGTTGTCAATAACGTCAAAAGGAAAAGGGAAATCTGGAGGGGCAAGAGTGATAACCCATGTGAAAGTTATGAAACAAAATATTTACCTAATCTCTATTTTCGATAAGTCGGAAGCTGAAAATATTACAGACAAGGACATTTTAGCCAGATTGCATCATATAGAGTAATCCATTTTTTTAACCCATTCTTAATCATTAATCCTTCCTTTTCCCTACCTTTGCGCCTCGATGAATTTGCAGGTGCTGCTGGGTTTGTATCAGAATGATATCCGCTTAAAACAATTAGCGGCCGCAGCCTCATTGCCCGACCACAAAATCCGCGTCTATTTAGACAATCTTCGCGGCTCTTCCATCAACTTTATAGCAAGTGCTGTTTGGCAGCAAACCGACCTTAACCATGTCTTTATTCTTAATGATAAAGAAGAGGCTGCCTATTTTCATAACGACCTGGAGCATCTTACAGATGCCCTGGATATCTGCCTTTTCCCCGACTCTTTTAAACGTGCCGGGCATTTCAACGAACTGAACAGCAGCCATATCATGTTGCGAACAGAGGCGCTGAGCAAGTTCAGTGGAAAAACTGCGCATAAAAAAGTATTGGTGACCTACCCGGAGGCCTTGTTTGAGAAAGTGGTGAACAAAACCTCCTTAGCTGATAATATGATCAGTATAAAGGTGGGCGAATTGCTGAAGATAGATACCATACTTGAACTGTTTATTGATCTTGGCTTTAAGCGTGAAGACTTTGTTTACGAGCCGGGCCAGTTTGCAATGCGCGGCGGCATACTGGATATTTATTCGTTTGGAAACGAGCACCCTTATCGTATAGAGTTATTCGGCAACGAGGTGGACAGTATCCGCATATTTAATCCGGAAACACAGTTATCAGAACGTAAACTACTGATGGTTTCTATTTTCCCGAACATAGAGACGAAATTCAATACGGAGGAGAAGATATCATTGCTGGACTACCTGCCACCCAATACCATCATCTGGGCAAAAGACCTTGACTTTACTTTAGGACGTTTGTCTAAAATGCAATTTGAGCTTCCTGAAAAAATAGAACTTAGCCAGGTAGCATTAGACCATGAGGAAGAACTAGTAAAAGAGCTGTCGAGAAACGATTTTGAGGTTGTTGATGAATTTAAAAGCAAGCTAAAGCACAGGCACCTTGTAGAGTGGTATAACCATTCCCTGCAAAAGATAACGGGAGATGATATTACAGCCGTAATACAATTTGCTACGGAAGAGCAACCTGTGTTCAACAGGCAGTTCAATATGCTTATTGCGGACCTGCAGGCTAAAGGCAATAATAAGTATACACCATATATTTTTGCAGAAAACCCCAAACAACTGGAGCGCCTGCGCAGCATTTTTGAAGACCTGAATGCAGAGATATTATTTGTGCCTGTACCCACTGCTATCAGCAAAGGCTTTATAGACCATGATAAAAAGATAGTCTGCTACACCGACCACCAGATATTTCAACGTTACCATAAATACAATGTAAAGCAGGCATATACAAAGGGCAAAGCGCTCACTCTGCGTGCTTTGCGGGAACTACAGCCCGGCGACTATGTTACCCATATAGACCATGGTGTGGGCCTTTATAGCGGCTTGCAGAAAATTGAGGTGAATGGCAATATGCAGGAGGCAATACGCATTCTGTATAAGGATAATGATGTGTTATATGTCAATATCAACTCCCTGCACAAAATCAGTAAATACACGGGTAAGGAGGGTACCAAGCCACGTGTAAACAAGCTGGGCAGTGATGCCTGGCTGAAGTTGAAGAACAAAACCAAGAAGCAGGTAAAAGATATTGCCACCGACCTTATTAAACTGTATGCCAAACGCAAAGCATCCGAAGGTTTTGCATTTGCACCAGATAGCTATTTGCAAACAGAACTGGAAGCGTCTTTCTTTTACGAGGACACACCCGACCAAAGCAAGGCTACTGCCGATGTGAAACGGGATATGGAGTCACCGTCACCGATGGACCGCCTGGTGTGTGGCGATGTGGGTTTTGGCAAAACAGAGATTGGCGTGCGTGCTGCATTCAAAGCTGTATGCGATAGTAAGCAGGCTGCCATATTGGTTCCAACAACCATTCTTGCTTACCAACATTTCCAAACCTTTACCGAACGTCTTAAGGATTTTCCATGCAATGTGGACTATATCAACCGTTTTAAATCGGCCAAAGAGAAAAAGGAAACTTTAAAGAGACTGGAAGAAGGCAAAGTAGACATTATTATAGGCACACATGCCCTATTGGGTAAGGATGTAAAGTTTAAAGACCTGGGCATACTTATTATAGATGAAGAGCAGAAATTTGGTGTAACATCTAAAGAAAAACTGCGCGAGATAAAGGCCAATGTGGATACCCTTACATTAACTGCAACTCCTATCCCCCGCACCCTGCAATTCTCTTTGATGAGTGCGCGTGACCTTAGCATCATCAATACACCGCCGCCTAACCGGCAGCCGGTGCATACCGAGGTGCTTGCCTTTGATGAATATGCTATTCGCGATGCAATATATTTTGAGACAGAACGTGGAGGCCAGGTTTATTTTGTGCATAACAGGGTACAGAGCCTTCCTGAGATGGGCAACATCATCCGCAATCTTTGCCCGGACCTTAGTATAGGCATAGCACATGGACAAATGGAAGGACATCAACTTGAGGCAGCCCTGTTGAATTTTATCGAACGCCGTTATGATGTGCTTTGCTGCACCAATATTATTGAAAGCGGGGTGGACATCTCCAATGCCAATACCATCATTATTAATAATGCGCACCAGTTTGGCCTCAGCGACCTGCACCAGTTGCGCGGGCGCGTGGGCCGCAGCAATAAAAAAGCGTTCTGCTACCTTGTTGCGCCACCTTTAAGTACCCTGCCAAACGATAGCCGCAAACGTTTACAAACCCTGGAACAGTTCAATGAGTTGGGCTCCGGTTTCCAGATAGCTATGCGGGACCTGGACATACGCGGCGCGGGTAACCTGTTGGGCGGCGAACAGAGTGGCTTTATAGCAGAGATCGGTTTTGAGATGTACCAGAAAATACTGAACGAGGCCATGCGGGAGTTAAAGACCAAAGACTTTAAAGAAGTATTCTCTGAAGAACTGGAACGCAAAAAAGATTTTGTAAGCGACTGTACAATCGATACTGACCTGGAGATACTGATACCCGATACCTATGTAGAGAACATCACGGAACGTCTTTCTCTGTATACCCAAATGGACAATATAGAGAACGATGAAGAAATGCAAATCTTTGCCAAAGACCTGCAGGACCGTTTCGGCCCTATACCACCACAAGTGAACGACCTGTTTACCACGTTAAAATGCCGTCATGTAGCCTGCGAGTTAGGCTTTGAAAGGCTCATTCTAAAAAATGAGCAGATGCGCCTGTATTTCGTCAGCAATCCCGAATCCCCTTATTTCGAGTCTGATATTTTTAAGCATATCCTCAAGCACATACAAACCCGCACCAACAATGCCCAGCTAAAACAAGTTGGCAAAAACTTCCTGCTTATCGTAAACAAAATGCGCAGTATGAGTGATGTGCTGAAGTTTTTGGAAGCGATGCAAACTGTCTGAACTCGAATTTATAGAATTAAAGAATTGGCAGAATCGTGGTGCAAGAATTAAGATATTTCTTTAGCAACTTAGTGGATAGAAAGTAATTCAAACCATATCTTTGTTGATATATTAAAACCCAATATGGCAGAATGTATAAAATGTGGAGCGTTCACAAAATATAATGGTGGTTTGTGTATCAAATGCTACAATGAAAAAAATAATCCTCCAGTTGTTTCGAAACTGGAAACTGATGACGACGAGCATAATGGCCTCTCTGATAAAGAACGGAGTTTTAGAGAAGGGATGATTAAAGGCAGAATTGCGGAAACACTTATTCAAGAACTGTTTCTCAGCTTAGGTTATAATGTTTTTCGGTATGGTATGGAGAACACCATTCCTGGCATTATGGAACTTCTCAAGGGGATCCATGATGAAGTCGCTACTGAAATCAGAAGAATGCCTGACTTTGTAGTTCAAAACCCCAAAACGAACAATGTCCACTTCATAGAGGTAAAATTTAGAGCAAGTGGCAAATTCACATTCAGAGAACTCAAACCTAACTACCCATACACTAACGCTTTTATCATTTTGGTTTCAAAGAGGCACATTAAGTGTCTTAGTGTTTCTGAGCTTGCCGAAGGTCAGGAGATTACACCAGAGTCAAAAAATTATTTAGGCAATCGAAAAGAGTTTAGTCTTGACAAAGATGTAATAATTGAATTTTGCAATTTTGCTTTGAAGTTCTTTGAGAATGTCTAACATTTCGTCCCGTGTGTATCTTCTTTTCGGGACTCACGTGCATCAAGGACATTTAGTTTATACCTTTTTTACATCATTTTATGTCCAATTTTGTCAAATATGGACATATATGTATCTTTGCAAGAATAGCATAAACAGATTTTATGAACATCAGTTTCACGGAAAAACAGCAAAACTATATTTCGGCACAGCTATCAAGCGGCGATTTTCAAAATGCATCGGAAGTGGTAAGAGATGCCCTGCGCCTGCATGAGCTATACAGAACCCGTGTATTGGAAGAACTGCATGGTGAGATAAGCAAAGGTTGGGACGGGCCAACAAGCAAACGTAATATCAAAGATATTATTAAGGCCAAAACAAAAAGTCATAAATGAGCAGGGAATCAAAAGAAGTAAAAGCAAACCGAAGGTTCTACAGGCAGGCCAAGATCGTTTTACCCAAGGACATTATGGACAAACTGGAGGAACAGGCAAAGTTGATAGGCATGGGCTTGAAATCTTACATTAAAAAATTGCTTACAGAGGCAGCCGATTTGTAACATTTCTTTCCTCCTCCCTGTTTCCAAACAGGCATCCGTCCTTCATGACAACAAGCCCAATGTGTTCGACTTTGGTCCTCTGTATATCCACACAATGAAAAATTTATCTTATACAATATACTATTCCGTTTGTGGAAGCGTTATTTCCGTAACCAAATCACATTCATTTATGAAAAAGATCATCTTCATTATGGCTGTCCTGCCACTAGCGGCATTTGCACAAAAAGCCCAGGAAACAAAAAAGGAATTAAAAGCTGTTACCGTTCATTATGAGGAAGGTATTGTCTTCAATTATGAACATAGAATGTTGAACAATAAACCGAGTAAATACAAAACAGAAACCCCTGGCCCCGGTGAAATAGTTTTCGACAAGGACGAAAAAAATACCGCCTACCTGAAATATTATACAGCGCTGGAGCACCCTGAGTATGACTATGGGAAAATGACTGCACAACGTGTTACAATAAGCGCCGCTAATTATCCTGATCTGAAAGGTGATAAATTCGTTTATGACAATTTAACTGATAAGGCCGAACTCAGCGGCCATGTTACTCTCGTAGATAATGGCATAGAAACACCGATAGCGGAGACAGCGTATCTTGATTTTACGGATGATAATTACAAAATAGAGGGACTAAAATAGTAGCCTTAAATGTGGGGCGGGAGGAGGTGTATGGTCATGCTATTTTGAAAAGCATGATTCCGGCAACTTAACCCTTTAATTTTTAACCTTTAGATTTTACCATATCATACAATATCCTATCTTTGCAGGGCTATGAGGAACATCGCTTTTATTTTCGGGCTTTTATGTGTTTGTGTTCTTTTTTCGTGCAAAAAAGAAAGCGACCCGGTCATACCTCCTCCTTATTATCCGCCTAACGATACTACGCTGCATACTGCCCAGCCTTTACAGGTATTGATAGATATAAGCAACGGCTCACAGGTATATAATGCCTGGGGTAAACTAATAGCTTTAAAATCAGATAGCAGCACTTTTGTATCTGTAGGAGATACGGTCCATACGGGATCTGAATACGGTATTGCATTTTTTGTTGACAGCAATCTTCTCAACAACCTGGATGCTGACAGTGTTTTCTTAAACAGTATTTCCATTCCGCACCCAAGTGGCTACTATTCTTATAAAGGCGTAGCAGATAATTTGGAGAATGGGGTAAACTGGGTAGTGCAGGGCTCTTCGTATGTTCCGGCAATATCTTATAATTACTCCGGTGGCTTTCCGTCCTATTCCGGCACATTACCTTATGCAGTTACAAAAGCGGGTGGCATACAATTCACGTTTAACTCGTCTACCGTAAGCAATGCAGACTCAGTTTATGTTGTTTTAACCGCTCTAAATGACAGTGGCAATACTGTTTCCTATAGCCAGTCTTTCAGTGCCACAGCAGGTGTAGTAAGTATCACAGGCTCTGATTTTAATTATTTCCCGGTAACTGCTATATCGAAGGGACATCTTACTGTGATGCCGTATAAATATACAACAGCGGCTTTCGGCGATAAGAAGTATGTGTTCGTAAAACAGGCAGAGATATCACATAGTGTGAGTATACAGTAGTAAATCGGAGATCGAAAATTCCAAATTCCAAAGGAAAATCCAAATCACGGATTATTGCATCAAAATTTACAACAATTGAGCCATTGAGCATTGGATCATTTGCAAATTCATTACAGTTTTATCAGGTCGTCGGTCTTAAGATCGTAGAAATGATATTGGGTGAGGGGAGAGTTATTGTCAGCAATCACTTTTAGCCTCACCTTGTATTTGCGATACCATTTCCAGGCTATTGAATTAAAGAAAACGCCTTTGGTAAGGTATGCCTCCATAATAGGGTGCACATGAAGCGATAAAGAGCGGTGGCCCTGGTCTATAAGGTATTTGAAATCTTTTTCAATATCATCAACCAATAAAATAGATGGGCCTATTTTGCCTGTGCCGTTACAAGTGGGGCAAACTTCAGCTGTAGATATGTTCAATTCAGGGCGCAGACGCTGACGTGTTATCTGCATAAGCCCGAACTTGGATATAGGTAGTATGGTATGGCGGGCGCGGTCTGTGGCCATCAGGTTCTCCATAGCTTCCACTATCTGCTTTTTGTGTTCCGGCAGTTTCATGTCTATAAAGTCTATGATGACAATACCGCCAAGGTCGCGCAGGCGTATTTGTCTTACAATTTCTTCGGCAGCTTCCAAGTTGGTAGCGAGCGCATTTTGCTCCTGGCCTGACTCTGCACTGCGGGTGCCGCTGTTTACATCAATTACATGCAGGGCTTCGGTATGTTCTATAATAAGATAAGAGCCACTATTCAGGTTCACGGTCTTGCCGAACGAAGCCTTTACCTGCTTGTTGATGCCATAAGTATCGAATATGGCCTGGCCACCATTATGATAAGTAACGATCTCTTCCTGGTCGGGAGCTATGCGGGCAATATATTCTTTGGTCTCCAACATCAGCTTCTTATCATTCACCACTATTTTCTGGAAACTTTCGCTTAGAAGGTCGCGAAGGATAGATGTAGTCTTGTCCTGTTCGTTTACTATTATTTTAGGGGCTTTAGCACCTTTCAGGTTTTTTTGTACCGTCTTCCACATGTCTTCAAGCGACAAGATATCTGCATGAAGCTCTGAGGTTTCTTTGCCTTCTGCTGCCGTGCGAACTATCACACCCAGATTTTTGGGTTTGATGCTTTCTACAATGCGCTGCAGGCGTTTGCGCTCGTCCGACGAATGTATCTTACGGGAAATAGCCACTACATCGTTAAAGGGAGTAAGCACCACAAAGCGGCCGGGCAGCGATATTTCGCAGCTAAGCCTGGGGCCTTTTGCAGAAATAGGTTCTTTTAATATCTGCACCAGTATTTCGGGGCGGCTATTCATCACCTCGGTGATCTTGCCCGTTTTTACAATTTCGCCTTCATTTTTGAATTTGCCGAAATCGTCTCCCCATGTAGTGTTGCCATCTATGCATTGGCGGGTAAATTTCAGCAGTGAACGTATATAAGGGCTAAGGTCGGTATAATGTAAAAAAGCATCTTTCTCATATCCAACATCCACAAAAGCGGCATTAAGCCCGGGCATGAGCTTTTTAACCTTGCCCAGGTAAAGGTCACCCACCGCAAATTCGTTTTGCCCGTTCTCATAGTGAAGTTCTACGAGTTTCTTGTTTTCAAGAAGAGCTATTTCCACCCCCTGTTCAGAGGAATTAATAATAAGTTCTTTGTTCATTGCTACCCTCGTTTTTCCTATACTGCTGGTAGTCCCGCCAATTGCGGGATGCCGGAAACCCATGTACCATTAGTTCTTATGGGAAGTAAAAACCTATAGAATAACAAAACCTTACACTTTCAGCATAATATAAAAACTATGACGAAAGCGTAAGGATATATCGTAGAAGCAGGTAAATGGGAGCAGGATATAACCGGCCTTATTTATTCTTCTTATGACGGTTCTTTCTCAAACGCTTTTTACGTTTGTGAGTAGCAATCTTATGTCTTTTTCTTTTTTTACCACAAGGCATGTTAAAGTAATTTAAGTTTATTTAAATGAATTTATATACTGGTCAACTTCCTTTGTAAATTCAGGTTTGTTGACTATTTTCTTACATTTTTCAAAAAGCTCTATCGCCTTTTGTTTGTCCCCTTTTCCTTTATACGCTTCGGCCAGGAAATATAAAGCTTCCGAATTATCAGGATATTTTTTCAGTATCCCTTCTAAACGTGTTATAGCTTTATCAAACTGCCCTGATTTAACTGCAAGCCGCCCTAATAAGAGATTGGCAGGTAAATAATCGGGTTTTTCCCTGGTGAGGGCCAGCAACATTTGCACACCCTGCATGGTTTCCCCCGTTCCGTCGATATAAGTTGAAGCTAAAAGCAATTTGGTAGTATCGTTGTCCGGGTTTATTTCCAGTGAACGCTTAAAACATTCAATCGCTTCATTCGCTTCCCATAGCTGCATGGACGGAGAAACATCATCACGACGCATCAGGTCCAAAAAGAATTGGCCTGCAAAATTGAGCTTTTTTTCCGAATTCTCCAACTTTGCTGCTTTTGCGCCATAATATGCCGCTACGGGCTGGAATTTATTAACATCCCAGAGGTGGGCCAGCTTTAAAAAAACAGCAGCCATCCGCGACGAATCGTGGGTGGCTGCCAGTTCTTTTTCGATGTTGTTTAACTCATCAGATGCTTCTTTCGGTAGTGCGGCCTTTGATGCTGCCAATACAGAATCGAAAGAGGCGGTTTTCATGGGGTTAGAGCCCGGGGGCATCCCGGTTGGACGTTCGCTTAGCACCGGTTTGGATGGCGGTATGGTGTTACCTCCCCAGTATAAAAAAGCGATTAATGCTATGGCTATTGCAAGCGTGATATAGTGTGCTGGTCGCAAAGAATTAAAAATTTCCCCGCAAAGATAGCAAATTCATGCGTGCAAGAGGGATTTAAGCTTCTACGGCTGTATCGTCAGCGGCATGCTCAACCAATTCGTGGTCAGAATCTTTCACAGCCTGCACAAATTCTTTAGCCGGCTTAAAAGCAGGGATAAAATGCTCAGGTATCTCTACCGCGATGTTCTTTTTAATATTACGGCCGATCTTTGCAGCGCGTTTCTTCAGGATAAAGCTGCCGAAGCCGCGAACGTAAACAGGCTCGCCTTCTACCAATGAAACTTTCACTTCTTTAAAAAACGCTTCCAGCGCTACCAGGATATCAACTTTAGGGATCCCTGTTTTTTCAGCTATACTGCTTACTATGTCTGCTTTTCTCATAATTAATGTTTTTTTACCGTTAAAAAATAGACTTTCTTTTCCTTTAATAGTTAATAAATAAAAAATAAATAAATTCAAAAAACTGCTTTGTCAATGACCTATATATAACGAAGGCTTAAAAGTATAGTTTCTTTAAGGCAATTATCAGACCAAAGCTGCGCCTTCTGTGCCAAATTGTTGATTATTTAAACCATTAAGTATCAAGGCGAAAGGTGCAAAGCCCTGAAAATCAATACTGTACTTATATGTGCGGTAATTTATTATATAATGCTTTGGCAAAAATAAATAATCGCAGGCAAGGCATTGGTTTACTTTAGTTTAAATATAGCATATTATTGGGGAATTATTGGGGAAATTTTTACCCAATTTTTGAGTGGTAATCGAATTTCCCCCGCCGAAGAGGCGGGGCAGGCAGCAGGGATGTGTGGAAAAATAAAATGTGAATAGTTTTATCCCTTTTTATCCTTTTTTTATCCCTGCCACGTTCCTTTTAGTTGATATAAATAATTGAATTTCAATCGTTTATTTTGGTTTTTTTATCCTTTTACCTAGAAAAAAACTTTGGTCATGTTGTGGATAATGTAAATAGTAGAAAAAATAAATTCATGGTAGAAAAGTCTAAATTTCTAAGGAAGATTTTTGATAGAGCCATAGTGTCAAAGAACTAAAAAATTAAAGCAAAATATATATGTCCAATTTCATGCTAAATATACGAAATGTGGATAGGCGAATCCAAATTTTTGTTTGAAAGTGGCTCTGGTAGCGGGTATTAAGTTGTTAATGGGTTGGAAGGCTTGCCTGGCCTTACCCTTAGCGGTACTCTTACCCTTGGGCGAAAATTACGGACTGAGCATTTCGTTTTTTATGGCGAAACTAAGAAAGGCATTGCGGGAGTGCAGCTCGAATTTTTTGTATAAATGCTCCAGGTGTTTTTCGAGAGTACGGATGCCTATGTTCAATTTATCGGCTATTTCTTTATGCACCATATCGGTGTTGAGGTAATTTGCTATTTCCATTTCCATACCCGTCATCTCAGGTATTTGTATTTCCCCTTTCTTTATTTTATCATACAAATCCGGCGTTACGAGTTCTGAATAGTAAATTTCATTATCTGCCAGGCATACCATGGCAGCAGGCAGACCGGGCATCGCCGCTTTTGATAAGAATCCATTGGCGCGATTGTGCAGCATATAATGCAGGCAATAATCCCTGCAATGCACAGACAGCACAAGTATCTTTACCTGCGGACATTTTGCTTTTAATATTTTTATTGCTTTAAAGCCGCCCATAGGATACATAGCAATATCGAGGATGATGATAGCAGGCAGCACTGCTGCAGCCTCCATTTTTTTGATGCATTCGCCGCCATCCGCAGCTTCAAAAACTATTGAAAAGCCCGCTAAACGCGATACATATTTGCGGGCCAATGAACGGAATAAATAATCATCGTCAACAATAGCAACTGGTGTTACTTGCCGGTTATTCAGGGAATCTCTCATACTCAATATTTTTAAAGAATAAACCTATTAAAATAAAGCGGTAATATATGCAAAGCGCGAAAAAGATGCAATACGTATTTCTACGTATTTATATTGTTTTATCGTTATGAGAGGGGGAGGATATACGTATAAATACGTATTGACAGGGGCAGCAGGCACCTGTACTTTTGTACAGTTAACATGTAAGGACAAGAAAACTTTTAGCTAAAAGGACATAAAGAGAAAAACATTTACTCACATTTTAAACAAACCCTAAAAACAGCTATGAAGGATAAGGAAACAGAGAATGCCATTGGGCAGGGCCCCGGCAGCCCACAGCAAATGGACCACAATAATTTAAAAACATTTAAAACTAAATTTTATGAAAAAGAACACAAAAAAATGCAGCGCAAGGCCAGGATGGCTCTTGCTGCTATTTGCCATCATTATTAGCGGCACAAACCTTAGCCATGCAGGACCAACTATTACATCTGCTATACATGGGGGGGCTAGTACTGGCATACCTCACGGTTATATAAACTGTGCCAATATAGATTATACACAAAATTGCAATGGATGTTCAGGCCTAGACCAACTGAATGCAATAGCATCGTCAGATGGGGCAGGGACCGTTACCATTTACTTAGACGATGGGGTGAGCCCAATCAACTTTCCAATATCAATATCCGCTTATACCGCAGACCTTGTATTAGGAAATTATATAGGTACTACTGATTATTATTTGGCGGTAGTGTATGCGACAATTACAATACCCTGCACCGGCCTGTTTGATATTTATATGTCTATATATGATATTAGCGGAGTAGGTTCAGGCATGACGGCTACACTTACATCTACTCCCATTTTAATTTCTGATGGGCGTGGCTATTCAAACCTGTTTCCGCATATTGATATTGTTGCCGACTATTATAATTTTTCCACAACTAATATTGGCGGCTATCCATTATGCGACCAATTTGTGATCTCCTATGTAGAACCTACTCCCAACTACGACCTTGTTTACGCCTACCCATATTGCGTACCTATTATAACTAGCAATCCAAACTATGGTGTAAACCTGTATTTAGGTTCTCTTAATGGGATTAATCCAACTGGCTACCAAAATATACTCACTACTCCTTATCCGCCGAATTATTGTGACGTGGCTGCCGTGCAACGGGCGCCAATTGGTGATGTCATTGCCTATTATACTTATACAGATACTGCCAGTAACTGGTATGAAGGTGAGTATGATCTTACTGCTGCTGGGATACCACCTGCGCCTACCTATATAACTAATGGTATGGACCTATACCCAAGGATAGACGCCATAGATGATTATCTTTATACGGATGCCCCAAACAGCTATCCCACTACACCCACTTATTTTGACTGGATAGCGGTGGACAATAATTTGAGCAATGTAGTTGTATTACAGCCCGGCTATCCTAATGTTTGGTCACTGCCGTCATCCATCACAATGGGTGGCTGGTCTCCGGCAGTTGCAGACCGTTACCCTGTAATAACAAGTGGGAATGCCAGCACCGGGACTGGCCTTTATACCACAAGCTATTTTCACCCAAATGGTTTTAACAGCGTCCTTACTGACCCCGGCACGGCATGGACCGCCGCCAGCCTCTCATCACCAAGCAATTATTATAGAGTAAATGTAGCCCCTATAAGCACTCCTAATCCCCTTGTAGCAATCAGCAGCACCTGCAATAATGATGGCACACTTGGCGCATCCTACCTGCCTGAAATTTATGAGTGCTGGAACAATGGTGGGTATGTATATGCCGCTGAAAAATCAGATGTTACTTTGTGGAAACATGGCAGTGCAACCGGGGCGGCCTCTCCACGGTCCGCCGCGGCAGAAGAGGTGACAATTTATCCGAACCCTGCAAAGGACCATGTAATCATTACTATACCTGGCAACACGGTGCAGGCAAGTTATAAAATAAGTGATATTACAGGCAAGGAATTGTTGCGGGCCGATATGCATAGCAACACAGAAACAGTGGACATAAGTTGCTTTTCGGCTGGTATGTACCTGGCACATATTTATGAAGCAGGTAATGAAGTGAAGACGATGAAGTTTGTGAAAGAATAAGGACCTGAACCATGATTCGCCTGATTTAAGGATTGAAGGATTTGTGTCGTCTTGAAAATCCGATTCTGAAAATTCTTTTATTCTGTGAATTCTGATTCTGACCAATTACCCTGTGGCGGGCCAAATCCTGCCACAGGGTAATTATTAAAATAATTTAGTAGCTTTATGATATAAGGGATAGGTATGAAACAGTATTTACGTTGCCTTTTTCTTCTTTTCTTTCTTTATTTTTCATCGTCATGCGGTCTTGGAAATGAGGGCTTGTTTGCCCAATTACCTGTGTGTAGCGGTGCTGGCGCAGGATTGATTTATAGTGTGAGTGGAAGTGGTTCAACTATTTATGATTATGACCCATCCTTACCTGTTTCTTCGACTAATCCATCCGCTAATACGATTTCGTTTTCCGCTGGTGTGGCGGGGGCTTTAGCTGTATCCGAAAACCTGAATTGGCCAAGTCCATCTCCTACTTTTTATTCTTATTATGATTCGGCTGCCTTACATTATTACACCTATTACAATGGTACCAGTTGGGTGCATACCGGGCATAATATAGGGCCTTTCGTTTCTGTATGTATTGCTGGTGGTGGGGCTTATATATATAGTTTTGATGGCACTGATGTTTATCAATACGATGGTACTGGGAATGCTACTCCTCTTCTAACTATATCACCAACAATTTATAATCATCCAGGTATTGCCGCAGACTGTGCAGGCAATTTTTATATTCTAAAAGCCTATGATGCCGGAGGCTGGCTTAATGAATATAATTCTAATGGCAGTCTAATAAATTCCTGGACCACAAGCGGCTTCCCCTTGGGAGATCCGCAAGGTGGCTTTACCATTGTTGGCAATCAAGTCTATTTTACATATGATTCTTCAGGAAGTACTTTGGTTTTGATGATAGGAAACTTAACGGGTACTAATATAAGTTTTAGCTATAATGCTTATCCTTTTAGTACATTGGGAAATTTCGCCTCTTGTGCCTTTGGCAATAGTATAGCGGTAGCCAATACAGATACGGCCTATTATAATTGCGGCAGCGGCCAGGCAGACAGCCTGAGCGCCAGCGGCATAGGGCCTTTTACATGGGCCGTGCTTAGCGGGCCTGCTGTGCTAAACGGTGCGGGAGATAGTGTTACTGTAACAAGTACAGGCATTTCCACTATTGTTTTAAGTACATCGGCTTTTGCACCCTGCGGCAATACGGATACGGTAACTGTGATACCATATATAAGCCCGCCAATGCTAAACAGCAATAGCCCTGCATGCACAAATGGGAATTTGGTATTGGGAATTGGCCCCGCCCTTGGCGGGGTAAGCTACCAATGGACAGGGCCGGGAGGTTTTGCAAGCATGAGCCAGAATGCCACAGTTTACAACATACAATTAATTGATTCGGGTTATTATACGGTAAGGGATTCCATAAACGGCTGTGTATCTTACGATAGTATTTTAGTAAGTGTGGTACAAAGCCCTTTAGCACCGCAGGCCACACATAATACACCCTGCGAGGGCGATAGTTTGGGATTGGCTGTAAATAATCCACAAGCGGGCTGCACTTTTAGCTGGAGCGGCCCGCAGGGCTTTAATGCCAATGCCGGGGACACTTTTATTATACATGCCCAAAGCAGCAATGCAGGAAATTATATTCTTACTGCGCACTTGAATGGTTGCACTACGCCAGACACTACGCTTGTGACCATAACGCCCACTGCAGGGCCACCGATTATACAAATAGCTGGCATACCCACTGACACTATGTGCATAGGCGGCAGCCTGACTTTAGATGCCACGGCCAGTAATGCAGGCAGTGCGCCTACATACCAATGGAAGAAAAACGGAGCAAATATCATAGGCGCCACCAATGCCATCTATACTACAAGCGCACTGAGCAACGGGGACATTATGAGTTGCGAAGTAAGGGGCAATGCTGTTTGCCAGCCCATAGATACTACCATAAGCAACGGGCTGTATATACATGTGGTACAACTATCACCGCCCATCATCAGCGTAACGGTTTATCCACCTGTTTATGTGAGCGGTGACCTTGTAACCTTTTCGGGCCATGTGCCAGCGGGCAGCACAGACTTATCTTTTCAATGGATGAAGAACGGGGTTGATATTCCCAATGCCACACAAAGCACTTATTCAAGCACCAATGTAAGCCTGAACGATACTATCTGCCTTATTGTTTACGACCACCTGCAATGCACGGCGCCGGACTCGGTGATAGCGTGCGTGGAGTTGACGAATGGGGTGACCACACCCCCGACCCCTCTCCATACATGGAGAGGGGAAGTGTGGCCTAACCCTGTGACATCTGTTTTGCATATTGAGGCTAATGAGGATGTACACGTAACCATTCTTAGCGTAGATGGCAAGGTGTTGATTCGAGATTGCTTCGTTCCTCGCAATGACGCGATAGGTGTAAATGTTGAAGTTTTACCGAGTGGGGTGTATCTTTTAGAAATTACTAATAGTGATGGTGAAAGGGTGATTAAGAAAATAGTAAAGGAATAACTTAAGAAATTCCAAATCGGAAAATTCCAAATTCCAAGAAGGCATTTAGCGACAAGTCTATTTCTCGGGGTGGTCATGGTTCGCCCTTCGACAAGCTCAGGGTGACAGGCTCGCCATGGCAGGTACTTTGAGGGAGCTGGCAATAGTTTGGCTGCCTGGGCTTAAAGCGGTATTAGCTATATCACCTTTCTGCCTTTCATGGCGTCTTTTAATGCGGCGTCCATCACCCTTTCGGCATAAGGGCGGGATATATCATTAAGGGATTCGGTGGCATGTTGTACAGAGTCTTTATCCTTTATATCAATTGCATCACGAAGCAATTGCATACTGTTTAAAGTGGTGCTTATTTCTTCCGGGCTTAAGTCTTGGCGGTGCTTTGCGAGGAATTTTTCGGTGACATCCAGCATTTGTTGCGCCTCGGTAATAGCTTCCATCAATGCCCGGGTCTGTATATCTTCTTTGGCATGGGTCAGTGAATCGAGCAGCATTTTCTCAACCTCCTCATCCGTTAGGCCGTATTGGGGTTTTACATCGATAGTTTGTTGTACACCACTGCGCAGTTCCGTAGCGCTGACTTTTAATATTCCGTCTGCATCCACGAGGAAACTGACCTCTACCTTGGGCATGCCGGCCGGCATGCCGGGGATGCCTGTTAGATTAAATTCTGCGAGTTTACGATTGTCCTGCACCAGGTCGCGCTCGCCCTGGTAAACAGAGATGCGCATACTTCCCTGTCCGTCTTTCTGGGTGGTGTATTGGCGGCCTGCTTTGTTGGGTATCTTCGAATTGCGTGGTATCAATACATCCATCAATCCGCCCATTGTTTCTATGCCCAGTGAAAGAGGTGTAACATCCAGCAGCAACATTTCCGTGTTATTGCCGGCCAATATATCTGCCTGCACTGCAGCACCAAGAGCCACTACTTCATCTGGGTTGAGCTGGTCGTATAAATCCTTTCCAAAAAAATCGCGGATGCTTTGTTTTACCAATGGCACCCGTGTAGAGCCACCCACCATTACGATAGCATCTATTTGCTCCGCTTTCAAGCCTGCATCGCGCAGGGCATTTTTGCAGCTTGTGATTGTGCGTTCCACCAGGGGCAGTATCAGCGTGTTGAATTCGGTTTTGCTAACCGATACAGCCTTTCCGTTAATAGCACCTTCAAAAGAATCCTTATTGCTGAGATGTTTTTTTGCTTCTTCTGCAGTAACACGCAATTGCTGTGTAAGGGATTTATCCCGCTTCATTTCTCCATCACTTATGCCAAGTTGTTTCTGCCAATGTTGCGCCAGCGCCCGGTCCATATCATCACCACCAAGGTAGGTATCTCCATGTGTTGACAATACTTCGAAAATGCCGTTCGTTATTTTAAGAATGGAGATATCGAAAGTGCCACCACCAAGGTCATACACTGCAATTGTT
Source organism: Bacteroidota bacterium (assembly GCA_013285905.1). GTDB lineage: Bacteria > Bacteroidota > Bacteroidia > Chitinophagales > Chitinophagaceae > JABDGU01. The sequence continues at coordinate 53,288 of JABDGU010000001.1, forward strand.
TTTTCTTCGTGCGCCTTTACGCCCATGCCATAGGCAAGGCTCGCAGCGGTAGGTTCGTTTACAATGCGTAGTACATCAAGGCCGGCTAAACGACCGGCATCGCGTGTAGCTTGCCTTTGCGAATCGTTGAAATAGGCAGGCACAGTTATTACAGCTTTGTTTACCGGGGTTTTAAGTATATGCTCTGCTCTTTGTTTCAGCTCTTTTAGTATATAGGATGACAGTTCAATAGGAGAATAAAATTTTTCGGCCACCTGTACTTTCACCAGGGCATCCGTGTCATCGTCAATTACTTTATAAGCAAAAAATCCGGCGTGATCGCTGACATCTTTATAGGATTTGCCCATGAGGCGTTTTGCAGAATAAATGGTACGTTCGGGTTCTGCCACTAACAGTTCTTTAGCTGCATTGCCGACCGTGATATTGCCCTCTGTTCCAAAATGAACAATAGAAGGGACCAAGGTAAGCCCGTCTATTTCCCTTAAGGCGATAGGCTGGTGGCTATCCTTACGAACTATTGCAATAAGACTGTTTGTGGTGCCGAGGTCTATACCTACAATGATCTCCTCTGTTTGTAAGCTGCCCGTGGCTATATTAATGGCTACTTTGCCCATGTTTTTTTAATATTGGGTAGCAAAGGTAAGGGAATGTGGCGATGTGGTAGTTTGCCGTGCAGGACTTGTGAGAAAATTTACTTTGTTATATGTATTTTCAAGCCCTCAGATTGGTATTTTTTCACGTTGCTATCGGCACTTATTAAAGTATAATTATTCCGGATGGCCTGCCAAATCAACATTCTGTCAAAAGGATCCTTATGATGAGTTGCTTTCAATGTATGATAGGTACTTGAGTCTTCAGCCGATAAAACTACTATTTCAAAACCCGCCAGCAAGCATGCCCCCGGGAGATCTTCTGGTGAAAAACCGGAGATATCAAGTTTCCCTATTGAGCTTTTCAGGGAGACTTCCCAAAAGCTTATAGTACTAACGATAATTCTGTTATCAGGGTCGGTGATAATATCTTTTATGGGTTTTGACAATTTTTTTGTTTCGGCAATTGCCCAAAGCATATAATGAGTGTCAAGCAGGTATGTCATAAGCCTAAAAACTCCTCTTCAGTCATTTTAAAGTCAGGCGCAAATTTTATTTTTCCTTTCAGCACACCTATTTTTCTCCTGCTCTTTTTAGCATCTGCTTTAGGTACTAGCCTCGCTACTATTTCCTTTTTCTTGCCATAAAGAATACCTATTTCTTCACCTGCCAGCACCAGTTTTAATGCCTCTGAGAAATTTGTTTTGAAGTCTCCCACACTCATTGTTTTCATCTGTATATTTTTTTATAAAGATAATTGTTTTTGACAAGTTGACAAGAAAAAATGTATCTACCAGGCTGGAGTACAGCATCGGGCACCGTTTATTTATGCCGACATATGATAAAGCTGCATAAATTTGCAAAAAATGGGTCTTATGGCAAAGAGTATCCACGTATTCGTTTGTGTTTTGTGTGCTTTTTTTTCTTCAGATGTTGCTCATGCACAGGCAGATAAGCAAGGTGCTATTGATCTTAATAATAAGGTGTCAAAAATGATAGCCAACCTATACCAGGATGGTGACTATTGGGGCAAGGAATTCAGCCATATAGACTCAACGACCCGTAAATATTCTGAGCTGGCGCCCATACGAATAAAAATGGAGCGGCTTTTGGTTGAAAATTTAATTGCGCTCAAGACCATGCATGATGTAGGCGGCTCCTACAATTTCAGGATGGCGGCGATACAATTTATGGAGGTAGACAAGGGTGTGCTTAACAATGCTTTTAAGGGTATTGAACAATTAAAGCCTAATGCCAGCCCGCAGGAAATGCAAAAGGCTGTCAGCAATCTTAATAAAGAATCGAAGAAAGAAGAAGCGGAGTTGAAAAAAATAAGGAAACTGCAAATTGAATATGGCAAGCAAAACGGGTTTAAAGTGACAAATTAATATGCATAAAATTCTATGGTTTAATGTCTATTATTTTAAAAAATAGAATTTTTCTATTTGCTGTTATTGTTGCGAATAAATATGTAAATTTCATTTCTAAATAAATCATATTGTTATGGCCAGGTATTTTACACTGTTTTCAACTTGTCTGTTTTTTCTGTTGTGCACCTTGAACTGCTATGCACAGACAACCGTCTACTGTAGCGCTACGGGTGCTACAGGTTCTTATACCACAGGCTACGCCTCATATACTACCGGTTTAGCAAATGCATATAGCAGAACTGACGGCAATATACTGGTAAGTACCCCCAGTGCGTTAGCGCTTATCGGCACTACAGACAGAGGTTATGCAGTGTTCGATCTGTCTGCGTTAAATATTCCGGCTACTGCAACTATAACTTCAGTAACCCTAACATTAAATTACACATTTGTTGGCACTAACGGTCTGACCGTAAGTATATATGGTAATACCACTGATCTTTCGACCGTAACTACGGCGAGCACACTTTACGCTGATATTGTAAGCACTACTTCGCCTAACCAGCTGTTAACGAGCTATGCTTTCGGAACAAGCTCTCCTATCACCATTCCAACAAGCACCAATATGGTTAGTTTTATACAAGCCAATTATAACTCAACGATTTCGATAGGCCTTGCACCGGGAATTGGCAGTTCAACCGGTGCTAGCACCTATACCTGTACCGGCGAAACAGGGAGCGGCGGCAGCGCCACAGCAACGGCGCCGACATTAGCCATAACTTATACCGGCTGCACACCAACAATCAGTATCAGCCATAGCGGCTCAGATACGCTTTGTACCCCTGCAAGTGTTACTTATACGAGTACGATAACAAATGGGGGGACGGCTCCTTCCTATCAGTGGCTGATAAACGGATCGACCATCTCGGGTGCTACCACTTCTTCCTATTCAGCGACATTTTTTGCTGGGACAGATGTTATTTCATGTGTCCTGACAAGCAATGCCGCTTGTGCCACCACCCCCTCCGATACCAGCAGCAAAGACACCTTGACCGTAATTTCATCTGCAAGTCCCACCATACATATCAGCGCTAATACAGGCAATACAATTTGCGCCGGAACTTCTGTGACGTTTTCGAACACTCACACTTATGGAGGTAATGCTATTTACCAATGGCAGAAAAACGGGTCCAATATACCTGGTGCAACCAATGCTACTTATACTAGTTCCGGCATAAATAACGGTGATTATTTTACCTGTGTAATGACAAGCGGCCTGTCCTGTGCAAGCCCTACAAGTGTTAGCAGTAATAATGATACAATATATGTAACACCGTCTGTGACCCCCGCTATAAGTATCAGCGCCAGCCCCGGCAGTACAATATGCGCGGGTGCTTCAGTGACTTTTTCGAGTACCGTTACAAATGGAGGTACACCTACTTACCAATGGAAGAAGAATGGGAGCAATATAACAGGCGCCACCGGCAGCAGCTACGTTAGCAGCACATTGGTAAACGGGGATATTATTACCTGTGTTGTAACAAGCAATGCGCCTTGCGCCAGTCCCGCAACAGCTGGCAGTAACGCTATAACCATGACAGTGAACTCTACTGCGGGGCCAACAATAACGATCAGTGCCAGCCCGGGCAGTTCTATTTGTGTAGGAGGTGTTGATACATTCAGCATCACGGGTATAAGTAATGGAGGGACGGCGCCAACTTACCAATGGCAGCTAAATGGTGTTAATGTTGCGGGACAGACCGCTATTACTTATGCTACAGGGCCTACTAATGGCGACGTTTTCACCTGTATCATTACGAGCAATGCGCCTTGTGCAAGCCCGACCACTGGCACTAGCAATGCTATAACTATGGTGGTAAATGTAAACTCAACGCCGACAGTAACTATCAGTGCAAATCCGCCATCACCCATCAGTTCCGGAACAAGTGTAACGTTTACGGCATTTGTTACAAACGGAGGAACAGCACCGGCTTACCAATGGTTGCTGAATGGTGGGAATATAGCGGGGCAGACCGGCAGCACCTATACGACCAGTGCATTGAACGACGGAGATATTGTGAATGTATTTGTGCAGAGTAATGCCCCGTGTTCCTTCCCGGATACGTCCTCAAGTAACCGTGATACGATGACAGTTACGACAGGAGTGCAACAGATATCTGCATCGCAAAATGAAATGAACATCTATCCCAATCCTACGAATGGTACATTTACTATACATACTCCCGGAAATGGGATATTACACGTGATCTCTGTGGTAGGAAAGGAAGTATGTCAATTCCATATCTCGCAAACCAGCGCCCTGATCAATTTGCCCGGTGCTTTGCCGAAAGGAATATATTTCGGTAAATTTGTTACAGATGGCAAAAATGAAAATAGCATTGTCCGTATTGTTTACGAATAAAAAAAGCATAAACTATATCGTTATGAAAAACTGTTTTGCATACTTGCCGGTATGCCTATTGTTATTAATTGCTGCGTTTAACAGCAATGCTCAAACAACTGTTTATTGCAGTGCAACAGGCAGTGCGGGTTCCTATAAAACGGGTTATATAAACCTGGACGTTAATACTTTTACCTACACCCGGCATGACGGATCTATGCTGGTAAGTTCAACTAATGTTGGTACTGTTCCGGCTGCAAATTGTGGGTATGCTGTGTTTGATCCGAGCGGCCTTGGCATCCCATCAACTGCCACCATTACCTCAGCGTCATTAACAATGAATTATACTTATAGTGGTGTTGGTACATGGTATTATACAGAGATACATGCTGTAGACAGTGATCTCTCCACTGAAACAGACCCGCATGTGTTATATAATGATATAAATTATTACGGTGCGACACTCTATAATTTTGTTCAATACACGAGTTCCCCTTACACGTTATCATCAACCGGTCCCGGTTTCGTTGATTATTTACAAAATTACCTTAATCAAAAAATTACTTTGGGCTTTCTCACCGAGGCAGGTTATCCCACTACAAGTGTGTGTACTTATACCTTTACAGGGGAAACAGGAACAGCAGGCTCGAGTACAGCGACAGCCCCGACATTGACAATAACCTATACCTGCAACCCGACAATAAAAGTGACTTCCAACGTGGGCGACACGATATGCACTGGCAATTCTGTTACCTTTTTAAGTACCATTACCAACGGCGGAGCTTCGCAATCTTATCAATGGCAACAAAACGGAGTAAATATTTCGGGAGCAACGAACGCCAGCTATACCGCGTCTTCAATTAACAGCGGAGATGTTTTTAGCTGCGTGCTGACAGGTAATGCAATGGCCTGCTCAACAGATACAGTTGCCAATAGTAATAATGTTACTATGACAGTTGTGTCTTCAGCAAGCCCATCTATTCATGTTACAGCAGGTGGGGGAGATACAGTATGCAGCGGCATCCCTATTACTTTTACTTGTGCCACTACTTATGGAGGTGTGCCATCTTATCAATGGATGAAAAACGGTGCTGCTATAAGCGGTGCTACGGACGCGGCTTATACTACATCAACTATAAGCAGCAACGATATTTTCAGTTGTTTCTTTACCAGCGGCCTTTCTTGTGCAAGTCCTGATACTGTTACCAGTAACAGCGATACGATGACAGTAATTCCTTCTGTAACAGCGAGCATCAGTATTGCGGATAGTGAGGGCACGGCCATATGCGTTGGGCAGAATGTAACATTTACCACTTCTATTACAAACGGTGGAACAAGTCCCTCTTATCAATGGGAACAAAATGCATTGATGTCACTATCAGGCGCTTATCCGACTTATACCGTAAGCACCGTGAATAATAATTTATTTAATAATGATACCATACGCTGTATTTTAACGAGCAGCCTGGCATGCGCAGCGCCTGTAACTGGTAATTATATTGTCATAACCATTGATTCAAACGTGGCACCCGGTGTTACCATTACTAAGAATACCGGAGACACCATTACCCAGGGGACCAATGTTACCTTTACTGCAAATGTAACTAATGGAGGCTCTGCGCCTACGTATCAATGGATAACCGATCTTCCTCCCTATTCTGTTGCCATACCCGGCGCCACCGGAAGCACTTATACAACTGATTCATTGTATTTCGGACAGTTTATTGGCGTCATAGTTTACAGCAATGCGCACTGCGCCAGCCCTGATTCTGCGATCAGTAACTATATAAGAATGGTTGTATATCCTTTAGGAGTGGAGCAAGTGGGAAATAATGCAAGTATCCTGTTATATCCAAACCCTACAAACGGCACATTTACAATTCATGCGCCGGGCGATGGTATATTACATTTGATATCGGTGCTGGGACAGGAGCTGTGTCAATTCAATGTATCGCAAAACAATTCTGTAATTCATTTACCCGAAACGCTGTCTAAAGGAGTCTATTATGGGAAATTTGAAGGGAGCCAGGGAAATGTATTTGGAATGGTGCGTATTATTTACGAATAATATATAGTTTCTTTTTATTTCTCCATTTTTCATGATCATGATCTTTTAAAATGAAACCCCGCTACTGGCGGGGCTTATTTACAATTAAAAAATGCGAATTTGAAGATAGAATTTTGTCTATTTTTACCTCCCCATAAAATTTTTGTGCTTTGCGATTAAAGTCGTTGGAAATTAAAGGGTTCAAGTCGTTTGCAGACAAGACCCATGTGTTGCTCGACAATCCCATAACCGGGATTGTAGGCCCGAATGGTTGCGGTAAATCCAATATTGTGGATGCCATACGTTGGGTAATAGGAGAACATAAGATAAAAGCTTTACGTTCTGATAACCTGGAAGACCTGATCTTTAATGGTTCGCGTACGCGTGCCGGTTCGGGCATGGCAGAGGTATCTCTTACTTTTGAGAATACCCGCAATTTGCTGCCTACCGAGTTTACCACGGTTACCATCACCCGTAAGTTTTACAAGAACGGAGAGAGTGAATACCGCCTGAATGATGTAAGCTGCCGCCTGAAGGACATACATAACCTGTTTCTTGATACCGGGGTTAGTAATGACTCTTATGCTATCATCGAACTTGGGATGGTGGACGACATTATTAAAGATAAGGATGGCGCACGCCGCCGTATGCTGGAGCAGGCCGCGGGTATATCCATATACAAAACCCGTAAAAAAGAAGCCAAACAAAAGCTGGAACTTACTGAGCAGGATCTTAACCGCATTGAGGACCTTTTGTTCGAGATAAGTAATAACCTGCGCACATTAGAAAGCCAGGCGAAAAAGGCAGAAAGATACTTCCAGATAAAAGGTGAGTATAAAGAAGTAAGTGTGGAACTTGCGAAAGCATCGCTGGAGCATTTTAATGAACAATATAAGATACTGCATGAGCAGCATGATACTGAGACAGACCGTAAAGCACAACTGGAAGCTATAGTAGCTACCGAAGAAGCGGCAGTGGAGCACGATAAAGTGAAGCTTATAGAAAAAGAGCAGGAACTGAACGGGCTGCAAAAACAATTTAACGAATTGGTGAACCGTGTGCGCCAGTTGGAAAGCGATAAAAAGCTGGCAGCACAGCGATTGGAACATCTGAAAGAAAGAGAAAAGAACCTTTCTGAATTTCTTGCAGGTGCAGGCACACAATTAAAAAGCCTGGAAAAATCAATAGCACATGCAGGCAAGCAAATAGAAGATGAAAGTGTTTCCATACAAAGCCTCCGGGAGTCTTTAGAGACCTTACGGAATTCTGTAGATGAGAAAAGGGAAGCCTTTGACGCCAAGAAATTGGTTGTGGAACAACTGCGCCAGGAATACCAGGTAGGGCAATTAAAAAAGTTTGACGCGGAAAAGAAAGTAGCCGTCGCAGATACCTCTGTAATAAACCTGCAACGCAGTATACAGCATTCGCAGGATGAAAGTGCCCAGAGGGCTGCCCAGATAAAACAATTGGGAGCCGAAAAAATAACCACTGAAGAACAGTTAAAAGATAATCAAGGCCAGCTCCAGAACCTGCTTAGCAGGCAGGAGGAAGTAAAGAATAAGATACTGCAAAGCCAGGAGCAGATGGAAAACCTGCGTGCAGAACTGGTGGAAGAGAATCGTAAACTGGATTCCCGCCGCAATGAGCACGACTTGCTGAAATCACTGGTGGAGAGCCTGGAAGGTTACCCGGACAGTATCAAGTTCCTGAAGAAGAACAAGGAGTGGAACAGTAATGCTCCATTGTTGTCTGATGTCTTCGTAGTGCAGAATGAATATCGCACTGCATTGGAAAACCTGCTGGACAATTACCTGAACTATTATGTAGTTGACAATATTGAAGAAGCTGCCAAGGCAGTACACCTGCTGGATTCTAATAAAAAAGGCAAGGCCAATTTCTTTGTTCTCGATAATTTTAAACAATACAAATCATCAGGAGCTGAGGCACCCGCAGGCGCTATACCGGCATTGAGTGTTATCAATGTGGATGAGCAATACCAGGAGCTCGCACAGCATTTATTGGGCCATGTATATATAACACAGGGAGAAACTGAACTGAAGCATGCAGCCCTGCAAAATGGCTATGTGCTGGTAGAAAAAAGCGGTAAGATGATCCGCGGCAAATATACTTTGGGTGGTGGTTCTATTGGATTATTTGAAGGTAATAAGATAGGACGCGCCAAAAACCTGGAGCGCCTTGCAAAAGAAATAGAAACGCTTACCGCAACTACCGCCAAACTGAAACAGCATGTTTCAGATACGCAAACGCTCATCACAGGCTTTAACCAGGAACTGAATGATAAGGCCATAGAGCAAACCCGCCAGGCGATCAATAACCTGCAGAACCAGGTGGTGAACCTCGGCCACCGTATTGAGAACTTTGAACAACTGAACCAGAATTCCGCTGCACGCATAGAAGAACAGCAGCAACAGTTGGATGATACCCAAAACAGCATAAGCGAAACCCGTGATGCCCTGGCGCAGATAACGGAACAATTGCAGCTATTACAGGAGAACATTCAAAAAGCAGACCTGGAATTTAAAGCAGTTGAAGAAGAATTTAATGTAGCAACTCAAAATTATAACCAGCAAAATCTTCAATATACGCGCCAGCAAAGCAAGCTGGAGGCCCTGAAACAGGAACTGGATTTCCGTACCAACCAGTTGAGCGAGCTTAATATCCAGATCGCAACCAATTCTGAGCAATTGCAGCAGACAAGCGCACAACTTGCAGAAACCGAGACCCAGCTACATGCCGGAGATAACGAACTGTATGAATTATTGACCCGCAAAGAAACAGAAGAAAAAACGCTGAACGAAAAAGACCGCGCTTACTATGAAATGCGGAACACGATCTCTGCGCAGGAAGGGCAACTTAACCAAAAGCGCCGTGAGAAAGAACATGCAGAGGCTTTGCTGACCAGTATTAAGGACAAGCTGAATGACATGAAGCTGAAACTTGCCGGCATGAACGAGCGCCTGAGCATTGAGTTTAAGGTGAACCTGGACGAAATATTAGACCAGCCACGTACAGGGGGGCAGCCTGTTGAAGAACTGACTGCGGAAGCAGAGCGCATGAAAAAACGCCTGGAGAACATGGGCGAAGTGAACCCCACGGCTATAGAGGCTTTTGTGGAAATAAAGGCCCGCCATGATTTTATTGTAGAGCAGCGCGACGACCTTGTGAATGCAAAACAATCCCTGCTTTCTACTATTGAAGAAGTGGAACTTACAGCAAATGCAAGATTCCAGGAGACTTTTGATAAAGTGAGAGAGAATTTTGTGGAGGTATTCAAGGCCTTATTTACGGCAGAAGATAAATGCGATCTTTCTCTTACAGATCCAAACAATGTTGCAGAAAGCGGTATAGAAATATATGCACAGCCCAAAGGTAAAAAGCCGAGTACGCTGAACCAGTTGTCAGGGGGAGAGAAGACGCTCACTTCTACTGCATTCCTTTTCGCTATTTATCTTATCAAGCCTGCGCCGTTCTGCATATTGGATGAGGTTGACGCGCCATTGGATGATGCCAACGTAGGCAAGTTCACCCAGATGATACGCAAGTTCTCGGATAACTCGCAGTTCATTATTGTTACCCACAACAAGCAGACCATGGCCGCTGTGGATGTGATATATGGTGTTACCATGCAGGAACCAGGCGTGAGCAAAATGGTTCCAGTGGATTTCAGGAGTTTGAACTGATCACCCTCCCGGCCTCCCTAAAGGGAGGAGACGGGTTTAGATATTTTTCAGGAGCGGCTTATGGCCGCTTCTGCTTTTTCCGGAAACATGTGAAGATTGCAACTAATTATCGCTTTTGTGTAACGCATCGGATTTGGGATCTGTGCATCTTTGCATTGTAATAATTCTGTTACAAAATCAATACTCTGAAATGCCAACAATAAAACTACTCTCTGCCGGCCTTATTTGTTTGTCTTTATTCGCATCCTGCTCTAACAGCGACAGCGATTGCAATAAAAACGTATTGTTGCTCCAGGACCAGATCCGGGTGCAGGAACTGCGGATAGCGGGCCTTGAAGACAGTCTGCAAAAACAAATGAACCCATCAGGATTGAGCGCTGCCGCAGCTAATAGCAACAGCAGCGCCATCGTCACAGCAGAAACTATTACAACAGAAACGAGTTTTTATAAAGTTGATAAAAATAAGGCACATAAAACAGTTGTCGTTATGGATAAAAGGTTCCCGGGCGAATTTCCCGAAGGTTCTTCAAAAGTGCTGACCGACAGGAACCTGAAGTTCTTATCTGAATGGGGCCTTAAGGTGATGCTGAATGAGATCTATGCACGTCATGGCATGAACTTTACTGACGCCAACCTCAGGAACCACTTTGCCCGCGAAGGCTGGTACACAGGTTCTAAAGATAATGTTGAGAGCCTTCTTTCTGATAAAGAGAAGAAAAACATTATTCTTATAAACAACTATAAATTTACACCGCAGATACCTGCATAACAGGGTATACTAGCACATAATTCAAAAGCGGCTTATGGCCGCTTTTTTGTTAATCACAAATCCTAAAGCTGCATTGGCATAATATTTACCTTAGTTTTATAATGAATACATAAACATTGATGAAGACACAAGTGCTTATTGTTGGTGCCGGGCCTACGGGGCTCATGATGGCTTGCCAGTTGCAGCGCTGGGGCATTGATCTCATTATTATTGACGATAAAGAGACTACTACCAACCAATCAAGGGCCCTGGCAGTGCAGGCAAGAAGTGTGGAAATATTCCGCCAGATGGGCATGGCAGATAAAGCCGTAAAGCATGGCAGAAAAGCAAAAGCACTGAACCTGGTTGTAAAAGATAAAGTGCGCGGGCATATCGCTTTTGAAGGATTTGGGGAAGGCCTGAGCCCTTACCCCTATTTGCTAATGCTGGAGCAAAATAAAAATGAGGAGTTGCTGAATGAATACCTGGGTGAGCACGAGGTAAATGTGTTGTGGAAACATGCCTTGCTCAGTTTCACCGATAATACCAATGATATTACAGCAATAGTAAAGGATGCGGAGGGGAAAAATATAGAAATACAGGCGCGGTATATTATTGGTGCAGATGGTGCCAAAAGCCTGGTTCGGCATCAATTAGATATGCCATTTGAGGGGGCCACTTATGAAAATGTATTTTTTGTAGCAGACACCAAAGTGCATTGGAAGCTACCACAGGATGATATTTCTATCATAATAAGTACAAAAACGTTTTCGGCCTTCTTCCCGATGGAGGGAGAATCGCGCTATAGGGTAGTGGGGACTATGCCTGAAAAGTTTACGGATGACGGCTCTGTGAAATTTGAAGATATACAAGACACCGTGAAGATGCAGACGGATGTGCCTGTTTCTTTTTCTGATACTTCCTGGTTCTCTATCTACAGGGTGCACCATAGGGTGGTGCAGGAGTTCAGAAGGGGCAATGTTTTTTTGACCGGTGATGCAGCCCATGTGCATAGCCCCGTGGGCGCGCAGGGTATGAATACCGGCTTGCAGGATGCTTATAACCTTGCCTGGAAAATGGCCTGGGTATTGAAGGGCATTGCAGGCGAAGCTTTGTTAAACTCCTATAACGAGGAACGCCACAGAATTGCAAAACTGTTGGTGCAGAGTACAGACAGGGCATTTAGCATAGTTATAAGTCCCAGTCCATGGGGTAAGTTTTTTAAGTTTCATATACTGCCATTCATGGCCCCGATACTTATGCGCCTTACGGCTTTTAAGACAATGATGTTTAAGTTCGTATCCCAGATAGCAGTTAAATATCCTAAAAGCAGTTTGTCCTGTGGCCGGAGCGGAAAGCTAAGGGCGGGCACCCGTTTCCCTTATTTCCATTGCCTGGCAGATGACGGAACAAGTTCTGAGTCTTTTGACTTCTTTAAAGAGACCGGCATTTACCTTATTACTTATAATATACCCGATGTGGAACTGAAATTGAATGCTGAGCTAAATATCTTTCAGTTCAGCATACCTTTCAATGAGACCAATAAAAATGCTTTGAAGGAAATTGGTTTTGGAGATTCTTTTGTATGCGTGGTGAGGCCGGATACCTATATTGGGTATATAGGGGATAAGTATGAGGCAGAGGCTATACAGAACTATTTGAGTAAGCAATTGTATATAAAGGGGTAGGTGTTGTTACCATACCTCTCCCATTGGGATTTTCCTTTTATCTTGTTACCTTAGTAAGGTTAATCCCCCTAAAGATTTGAGAAATGAAAATTGTACAATGTTTGTTTCTTGTTGTTTTCTTTTCTGCAAGTATAAGTGCCTATCCTAGCAAACATATTAAGGGAGTTGTAGTTGATAGCAAGTATCCGGTAATTGGGGCTAACATTACGTTAAAGAATGAGAGTAAGGTCAAACATGCGGAAACTGACTTTGATGGAAATTTTCTTTTTAATATCGAGTCGAAACTTACAAGAATGCGGATCCTCGTTCAATATCCGGGGTACTACCCAATAGATACAATAATTGAAATGACAAAAAATGACACTTCTTTTTATAAGTTTATTTTGACAGAGCAACCGCCTTTTAATTACTTAGCACACTACAATAAGAAGACAGCAATACACGATATAAAAAAGAAAAAATATCAAATTTTGCAAATCGGGTTAGTTTTTGCAGATGAAGCCAAAATAATGAGAAAGATCACACGTAAATATGGCTTTCAGTATTTGAATTTAGGTGATGTTGATAACAGTGGAGGAGAAATGGAGAAAGCGCAGAAAGAATATAATGATGTCGTGTATAAATATTTAGATGCGAAAAATAAGAAGGGTTGGGAGGAACAAATGCGAGGTGAAATAAATTCAGCGATTAAAAAGCTAATTTATTCAAAGCATCCCGACGGCCAGATCAGCAAATAATTCTTTCCGTCCCAATCGACCTTCCTCGCCCCGCCTTTGTTGTAGCCCGCCCCGCCAACGGCGGTGGTATATAGGGCGGGCCTGTGTGCAGGCAATACCAACAAAATGCAGCATGGTGGAGTCTCAATACAACTTGATCCCCGGAATAAACTTAAAATCTTTTTTGTTATAAGTAAACAATGGCAGTTTATACACGACACTCATAGCGCCAATAATTGCATCAGGTATTTGCAGATTATGTGATAGTTTATAAACATTCACTAATTCCATCGCTTTTTCAGAAACCAATTCGTTGAAATGGATAATATTATATTGTTTTATCTTGTTTTCCATTGCCTTCAATTCTTTTTTGTTTTCCATGCCACGATATAACTCCATTACAGAAACAGAAGTGATCAGTACATTCTCATCACCAATAGTTTTTAATTCAGAAATAGTATCAGGCAGGTCTTGGAACAAGGAAATGAAAATATTGGTGTCGCAAATAACTAAACTCATAGCCTGTCGCCCCATGCCTTTTTACGAAGCCCAGCCAATGTAATATCTTTATCTTTCCATATACCCGCAAGGGCAGTAATATCGGGGTTCTCGGCAAAGGCAATTGGCAAAGCAGCATCTTTCCCAATATTATTATCGTGTTTTTTTGTTTTGGGCTTTTCAACTACAAAATCAAAATATTTAGCAATGTCTTTGATGACTTGCAGTGCCTTGGCGCTTTTATATTTAATGATTACTTCAGGCATTTTCAATGCTGTTTCTAATAGCAAATATAATTATTATTTCCTTCCCGGGGGAGTCTCGGTTTCGGACTCGCCCGCATCAGGGTGTTGAAGTTCATCGCATTCCGCCTTGCGGATGGCCTGTATGCAAGTAATACCAACAAAATGCGGCATAGCAAACCTTCACTCACCTTGCCAGTTCTGCCTTACAGCCCATTAACCACTTAATACCCGCTCCCATGGCTGCTTTGCAAGAAAAATTTGGATTCGCCTGCCTTGGTTTCGTACCTTTAGCACGAAATTGGGTACACACATTTCGTTTTATGTGCTTGCATCCTTTTTCATAAGCTCTTTGACATATTTTATATGCGGCCGATCTACCGGCATCTTCCTGACTCGCCTTGGGGCAGATGAAAATTCAGGTCTTTTGTAAACATTATATTAAATCTTCCTTGAGGATTCGGGCTTCACCAAATCAATATCGCCAGACAAAATCAGGACGAGGCAAATTGACACATTGACATACAAAAAAAGACACAAACCGGACATTTCGATAAAGTTAATAAAAGCTGATAATCAATTACTTATGCAAAAAACACTACAAAAAAATGTCCGGGTTTTAGAAAAATGTCCGCTCCCTATATTTTTATCCCACTATCACACAATGGGATAAAGAATGCCTGCCCGGCTGGATAGACGAGGATAAAGAAAGGATAAAGATGGGATAAAGAAAGGATAAAGAAATACCGGAAACAAACCGGAACTTTTCTTACAAGTATCAATTTCTTTTGCTGACAACTTGCTTTTCAAATACCGCCCTCGCTTATATACCACCACATTATAATTTCTTTTTTATCTTATTATCTTTATTGAGTAATATACGATTGTGAACATAAAGCCTGTCTTTCTATTATTAATTTTCAATTCGATTGTTCTAGGCAAATCTTTTGCACAGACAATAGACGATTCCCTAAATAATAAAGAGCAAACCTTAGTTATTAAAAGACAAGATAGTTTAAGGGAATTCTTTTTGTCTGATAACAAACTGCATCCAACAATTAAGTATTATATAAGCAATGCGTTGGTCTTATTAGAACAATTGACAGATTCAACAAAATTTAAAGTTTTAGGCGATATAAATTCCGATGGCAAAATAGATTCTGTATTTCTAATGCCCGAATTTTTTGAAAGCGATTTTGGAGAGTCCTTTACTTTCACAGATATTGCTCTATCCAGGATTCAAACCGATGCAATGTGCAATCATCTTGACAACCTTTTTGTAATTGGCGATATAGATGAAGACGGCATTAAAGAAATAGGGCTTTATTATTCATCATGCGTAAGTAGGTATAAAATGCTAAGAGTATATAGTTTTAAATCGGGTCATTGGAAAGAGGCCGGAAGTGTGGTTTTTGACATCGAATATCTTGAACCACCTATGGAAAAAAGAATCAAGAAGATAGCAAAAGGCAAATTTGCCATGCGGGAAATAACAGATACAGGAGCCCCTGATAGCATTGTTATTCATGATAAATGGTTGAATTTTGAAATTAAGTAAGGACTCAAAGTATGAATTTAACAAGCTCCACATCTTTGCGACTTTGCGTCTCAGCGGTTAAACTACCGTTTCTGACACTTTGCATATTCTTATGCCTTTCTTCCTGCAAAAACACCGATACCAACAATTCTAAAAAAGTCTTCCGTATCAATTACACGGCAGGGCTGGAGTCTATGGACCCTGCTTTTGCCAAAGAGCTGTATATAATGTGGACAGTACATGCGGTTTATAATACGCTTTTAGAAACGGACGATAAGCTGCGCCTTGTCCCCTCCCTTGCCAAACATTGGGATATAAGCCCTGACGGGCTTACCTATACCTTCTATATACGCAATGATGTGTATTTCCAGGATAATGACGTTTTTCCTGTGGGCAAAGGAAGGAGGATGGACGCACATGATGTGGTATATAGTTTCAATCGCATTATTGATCCTGTTACGGCATCGCCGGGCTCGTGGATATTTAACGGGCGGGTATCTGTGAGCCAGCCATTTACTGCTTTGAACGATAGCACTATGCAGCTGCACCTTGAAAAACCTTTCAGGCCACTGCTGCAAATGCTGACCATGCCTTATTGCTCTATAGTGCCGCATGAGGCTATAGAACATTGGGGCAAAGATTTTCGGGCACATCCCTGCGGCACAGGGCCTTTTATGTTTCACTACTGGGACGAGGGCAATACATTGGTGCTGCATCGCAATCCGCATTATTGGGAACATGATAGCAGCGGGGCATTGTTACCTTATATAGATGCTGTGCAGGTAAGTTTTTATGATAGCAAAGCCACGGAGTTTTTTCTTTTTCTGCAACATAAGCTGGATTGGGTAAATGGCGTAGATGGCTCTTTTAAAGACCTGGTGATAGCAAAAGACGGCAGCCTGAAAAAAGAATTTGCAGATAAATTCAATCTTAGCAAACAAACCTATTTCAACACCGAGTATATCGGTTTCCTTACCGATACTGCAAATCCATTATTGAAGAATAATTCAATTGCAAATCCTTTGGTTCGCCGAGCTATCAACTATGCCATAGACCGCAATAAAATTGTTACCTATTTCCGCAATGGCATGGCCCTACCTGCTGCGGGTGGGTTTATCCCTGTTGCTATGCCCGGATACGACACAGCGCAGCGTTTCGGGTATAATTACGATCCACACATGGCAGCCGAATTGCTTGCAGAAGCCGGATATCCCGGAGGCAAAGGCCTTACTCCTTTCAAAGTCATCAGTCCCGATAACTGGACCGATATTTTAAATTTTATAGCTACGGAGCTGCAGGATGTCGGTATCCCCATGCAAGTAGAGGTTACCCAGGCAAATATCGTGAAGCAACAAATGGCACAGTCAAAAGCTGTCGCATTCCGCGGGCAATGGATAGCCGATTACCCTGATGCGGAGTCTTACCTTGTTTGTTTTAACAGTCATTACCCTGCGCCACCCAATTATACGCGATTCAGCAATGCACAGTATGATAAGTGGTATGAGCAGAGCCTGAACATGCCTGATACCCTGCGCTGGCAGCTTTATCATAGCATGGATAGCCTTGCTATGAGCGCTGCACCGCTTGTACCTCTATACTACGAATACCTCATGCAATTCACCCAAAAGAATATTTCCGGCTTCGCCAGCACACCTATGAACCTGATAGATATTAAGAGGGTGCAAATGAAATAGCAATTTATGATTGTGTAAAATGCTCACATTAAGCATTTTAATTTGTTTGTTATTGAATTGTTAATCGGCTTAACAAACCCGTTAACAAATCAATCACTAAGTATTTTTATCCTGGATAATCAAAATAGCATATAGCTATTCTAAAATAAAGGAGAGAGGGAGTAATTAAAAACCTTAAAAAATGGAACTCGTGAAAAACGAACCAATTACTCTCAACCAGGCCACTGCCCTGTGCAACAGGTACCAGCACTTAAAGGGGAACGTCGTTATCAGCAACAAAGGCGATTTTGAAGTAATTGATAGTATTGCTATTGCACCTTATAACAAATTGGACAAATTGCTTTTTTTCAAACTCTATAAAGAGATGAAAGATGCAACAAAAGCAATGGGCTTTTATAATCAAGACCAATATGATGTGGTATTGATACTACGCGAATTGGTGCCTATTGGCGATTTCTATTATAAGATACTGGACCTGAATGAGTACCTGGAGAGTTCCGGTACAGCTAATGTAAGCGTTAGCAGTTATCAATAATCAATCATTTATCACCTTAAAACATAAAAACAAAAAGGCAGATCCAATATGCAAAAAAAGGTTTTCATATTTTCTATGGTATTAATTGGCCTTGTCTCATTGGTATATGCAGCGTGGTTAATGAGGCTGATGGATACAGGGCATTACTCTGCCTATTATATATACCTCAGGTTTTTCCTTGTTGGCTGGGTAATATCATCTGTGATCATAGCTTTTATCGGTGATACGAAGAAAATAGGCGGGTTTAAGGCTTTTCTAATTTCGTTGTTCAACCCTGCCCTGGGCGCTATTATGGTATTAGCCTCTGAAAGTAAATCGGGTACGCATCTTATTAATGTTATTAATCACCAGGCAGGTCCCACTTTACCTAAGAGAAACAATAGCATAAAGCGATCTTCTTACACCCTGAATAGCTGATCGCTGGGCAATATGCTGAATAATGATGTAAATTTCTTTTAATTTAGAAAATAATTACTATATTTGTAAGGCGGTTTTGGAAAAGATCGCATCGACCAACATATAGAGTCATAAGGGCGCTGTCCAGCGCCTTTATTTTTTTTAGCCTATTTTTTAGCTTTGCTTATAACAGTGATCTGGCTTTTCCCCTCCAGTGTTTTTACTTTTATATCATACCCCATTTCTGTAAGCAAGGCGGGGGTTTCAAGGTGCTTGTAATCAAATACCATGGCGAGGTGCTTATGTTTATTATACATTTCCTGCATGACCCCATTGATATATTCAGCCTCGCTACGAGGTGACGGAAAATTATCCTCCTTTAATGCCATAATAGTCTGTTAGCTCACGAAAAATACACAATTCACTCAAATGTAACAATAATTATTTTATTGATTGCTTGTTTACAATAAAATAAAATACGCAATAAAAATATGTAGGTAATTCTTTTATTATGGCATTTCTTGATGTTTGCCTGTACATACTATATTCCATCCCTCCCACGCCCCTAATCCTTAATTGCTTGTTAAGCGCTTACAAACGGGGCGTTAAGCCATGCAAAATGTTTCTATGGACGTGTCCCCCATCGCATCTTTGCATCGTCAATAACGACACAAACAAAAACAAACAAAACAAACAATGAAAAAAATTATCATTCTTTCCGCAGCAGTTTTAGGCTTCAACATGGCCGCTAACGCACAGGCAACTTCTTCTGCTAACCAGAATGTCGCTTTAAGCCTTTCTAACGCTATCGCTATCACTTTCGTTTCTACCGGAAACGCAACAGGGTCTGCCGTAAGCATTCCTTTCACTACCGTTGCTGATTATTCAAGCGGTGTTACTTCAGCTGCTCAGCAATTGAAAGTACAATCTAACAAAGCTTTTAATCTTACAGTTAACGCTAACGCGGCTAGCTTCACCTACTCAGGTTCTACCACTCCTGCTCCTACAATGCCAGTAAGCGGTGTTCTTGCAGCACAGGTTACTGCAAACGGAACAGGCGGAACAGTTGCATCAGCTTTCAACAGCGCTTATGGTGGCTTAACCAGCACTGCACAGAGCTTAATATCTGCTTGTGCTAATGGCGGTAACCAGACTTTTTCAGTACAATATCAAGCTACACCGGGTTTCGCTTACCCAGCAGGTACTTATACTACTAACGTAGTGTACACTGCTACACAGCCATAATTTCGGATCTTTTCCATGCTTATAGTTAAGAGCCTCCACAAGGGGCTCTTTTTTTATTAAGCAATTCTATAAATATCCGACCTTTGCATGAATATGAAGAACCTGGCATCGCTGAACAAGTATTTTATACGTTATAAATGGTATCTGATATCCGGTTTGGTCTTTGTCGCAATATCCAGCCTCTTTGCTGCCTACCCTGCAAAAGTGATGCAGAAAACCATTGATGAGGTGTTAGATTGCATTGATACCTGGCATTTGCCAGGCGATACTTTAATAGCGAGGTTTGGCTTGGTCTATGTCTATATGTTAGTATTCGTAAATGGATTTATCTTACTTGGTATGGCTATACTGAGGGGCTTTTTCATGTTCCTGATGCGGCAGACCATTATTGTAATGTCGCGGCATATAGAGTATGACCAGAAAAATGAGATCTATAAACACTACCAGAAATTAGATACCCAGTTTTTCAAAACCCATTTCACAGGCGACCTGATGAACCGCATCTCGGAAGATGTTTCAAGGGTCCGTATGTACACCGGGCCTTCCATTATGTATTTTTCCACGATGGTGGTGCTAACCATTACCTGCGTTTATTACATGCTACGGGTAAATGCAATGCTTACGCTTGCAGTTGCACTTCCCTTGCCTTTGCTCGCAAGTTCTATTTATTACGTTAATAAGATCATCTTTCTGAAAAGCAGCAAGATACAGGCCCAGTTATCAGGCCTTACGACTACTGCACAGGAATCGTATTCTGGCATCCGTGTCATAAAATCTTTCGTGCAGGAAAACAATATGCTGCGATTTTTTCAGAACAATTCTGAGCTATACCGTAAAAGCGCCATCAACCTTTCACTTACGGAGGCTATTTATTTTCCGGCCATTAACTTGTTTATAGGGCTCAGTATGTTGAGCACTGTATTGATAGGCGGCTATTTTGCAATACATGGGAAAATAACAGTGGGCAATATTGCTGAGTTTGTTATCTATATAAACCTGTTGATGTTCCCTATTTCAAGTTTAGGAATGGTGGCATCAATGACCCAGCGTGCAGGGGCTTCGCAGAAAAGAATTGATGAGTTTCTGAGCACAGAGCCAACAATAGGTTCCGCGCCGGACGCAAAAACAAATATTTTGCAAGGCAAAGTGGAATTTAACCATGTAAGCTTTGTTTATCCTCACACAGGTATCAAAGCCATACAAGATTTTTCCTTGCAGGTGAAGCCCGGACAAAAAATTGCTATCATCGGAAAGACAGGTTCGGGTAAATCTACTATCGCGCATTTATTACTGCGTATGTATGATACAAAAGAGGGTGAAGTATTGCTGGATGGTGCTTCAGTTAAAAAAATGAACCTGCAGGACCTGCGCAGGCAAATAGCTTATGCCCCGCAGGATGCCTATCTTTTTTCTGATACGGTATTTAATAATATCAGATTCGGTAAAGACGATGCAAGCGAAGCGGAAGTGAGAGAAGCGGCCCGTATGGCAGACCTTGACAAAGATATTTCGACCCTGGCAAAGGGCTATGAAACCATGATAGGCGAGCGGGGTGTGATGTTATCGGGAGGGCAGAAGCAACGCATGATATTGGCTCGGGCCATTTTAAAGAATTCCAAAATACTGATATTGGACGATTGCCTCTCAGCAGTAGATACGCAGACGGAAAGGACGATCCTTGGCAATTTGCAAACATTTCTGCTGGGCAAAACCACTTTTGTAATAACCCATCGCATCTTTACAAGTTGGACCTTTGACCAGATCATTATTTTAGACAATGGCAGAATAGTTGAACACGGCACCCACGAAGAACTGATGGAGCGTAATGGGCGCTATGCCAAACAATACAGGCACCAGACGGAATATAATAGCGCAATGGCTTAATGTCTGAATAACTCAATGGCTGAACGCTCAATAACTCAATTGGGATAGCCTACTTCAAAAACTCCAATGGCAGTACCATTTTTTGTCCGGCACGCATAATGGTGACATTGGTTTTATCGCCTGCTTTAAACTTGCTCAGGCCTTCCATATAGCTTTGCATGCCCTGCACTTTTATGTCGCCCAACTGAATGATGATGTCTCCTTCTTTAATGCCTGCATTTTTTGCGGGCTTGTTCTCGCTTACACCATCCACACGTACACCTCCATCCTGGAAAGAATAATCCGGCATAATGCCCAGGGTGACTTTGAAATTAACCCTGCCTACGGTGCTTTGTTTTGTCACCGTGAATACCGGCTTAGGGCTATTGTCCATTTTTTTTATTATCTCTTCTGTATATTTTATTACTTCTACTTCACCTGCGTAATTTATTTTATCGGCATCATCACTGGGCTTGTGGTAGTCTTTATGTGTGCCTGTAAACAAGAACAACACAGGTATGCCTTCATGGTAAAAAGAAGTGTGATCAGAAGGGCCTACGCCTGAACTATCCAACACAAATTTAAACTCCTTTGGAGGGTCGTTTGTAAATTCCGCCCACGCAGGGGATGTTCCAACGCCGCCAACAGTAAGCGCGTGGGTGCTATCGTTCAGCCGGCCTACCATGTCCATATTCAGCATGTAGGATGTATGCAGACTGTCTATTTTTTCATTTTTTACAAAGTTCTTTGAGCCAAGTAGCCCCAGTTCCTCTCCGGAGAAATTGATGAACATGTAATTGTAATGATGTAGTTTTTTATGGTTCTTCTTTATGTAAGCAGCCAGCTCCAGTAAGGCGGCTGTGCCGCTGGCATTGTCATCAGCGCCATTATGTATTTGCCCCAAACTGTTTGCAGCCATGCTATTACCATCTTCGCCACGGCCGAGGTGATCATAGTGGGCGCCAAGGATCACGGTGTAGGGCGCTTTGTTGTCAATAAAGGCAGCCATATTAGTTCCAATACGCTCTGTTTTTTTGATCTTTACATTCAGTTCAACCGGGATATTGGATTTCGGTTTCGTGCTGTCGGCATCATCGGGCACATACTTTTTCCAGGCATCGTGTGTGAGGAATACAACGGGTATATCAATAAATTCATTTTCCGATTGCCCATTGAAAGAAGGCGGCCATTTGCTGCCAAAACCATCATAAAATATTACGCCGGTGGCCCCGTTCTTTTGAGCTTCCTTACTGCGCTCAAACATAGATTTTTCAGCATCAAAATGCGCATTATTAGCTTCGTCCTGGTCCGCATAAAGGTTTATCATCCATACGCTGCCTTGTTCCATCACGTCAGGTAGTATCTCGGCATAAATGGGTTTGCTGGCACTGAAAGGAAGCGGAAAGGCTTCGTCCTTAAGTTTTAAAACATTGTTCCCCAGTTTCAATTGGGTGCCCGTGCCTATTTCTTTGCCATATATAAAAGTGAAAGTGTGCCGATACACATCTTTGTATGGGTCTATATCAAGGTCACGATAACGTTTTTCAATATAATTCCCCGCCAGCCGTTCGCCTTCTGAGCCTGTTCTGCGGCCTTCCAATGAGTCGGAAGCCAGGTAATATATATCCGTTTTAAGCCTTTCTGCCATTTTATGGTCGGCCTTGCCTTTGCCAAAGCTTGCAGATGCACAAAAAGAGAGTAATAAAACAGGTAATACCAAGCCGCGAAAACTCATGAGAAAATATTGTGGGGTAAATTTACATAAAGGATATTTCCCTAAAGAGAAATTTTATTGGATGCCTACTTTATTAGCTTAGCAGGTCTTTTATTCCTGGTATTTGATATAAGGGTTCAAAGAATTAAATATTGCTTAATATGATCGTGGTAGCTTCGTTTTTTCACAAAAAACTTATTGCTAAGTATTTTGACAATAAAAATTTTGCCATCATAGCCTTTTTGAATACTAATTTTACACTCTTATGAATCAAGTAACACCCCAAGAATTAAAAAACTGGATGGAAAGTAAAAAAAACTTTCTACTGATAGATATACGCGAGGGCTGGGAGCGCGAGGTATTTAATATTGGAGGCATCCATATCCCGATGGGGGATATTTTTTCAAATCTCGGGGATATACCTAAAGATGAAGATGTGGTATTGTATTGCGAAAAAGGCATCCGCAGCACAATCGCCATACAAAGAATGGAAACTGCGGGTTATAATAATCTTTATAACCTTAGTGGGGGAATGAAAGCATGGAAAGAGGCATTATGACCTCATCAATTCTAAATGCCCACCGGTTTCATCAACGATCAGTTTGTGTGGCATATTTAGAGTGAGTGTATAATTGACTTCTTCATGCCCGCAAGGGAAATTGAAACAAACAGGGTAATCATATTCTTTCACCTTATCATAAATGATCTGCTGGATGCTTTGTCCGAAAGGGCGTTCGGTATCCTGCATATCGGTAAGGTAGCCAACGATCAGGCCTTTTAATTTGTCCAGTTTGCCTGCCCTTTTCAGGTTCAACATCATGCGGTCCATATTGTAGAGCACCTCACCAATATCTTCAATAAACAATATTTTACCTGTAGTATCGACCTCAGATACTGAGCCTGTAAGATGGGCAAGTATCGCGACATTGCCACCTGTTAAGATGCCACTTGCTTCACCTTTTCTATTGAATGGGGATGCCTTTGTATGGTAAGATAAACGCTCGCCGGAAATAGCGGAGAAGAAATTTTTTATATGGTCTGCATCTTTTGTTTCAGGCCTGAAAGCGCCACACATGGGGCTATGCAAACCGGGTATATTATAGTTGGCCTGTAGGTGGTTATGCAATATGGTGATATCGCTGAAGCCACAAATCCATTTGGGCTTTTGTAAAAAAGCTGTAAAGTCTAGGCCATCAATAATCCTGCTCATACCATAACCTCCGCGCCCCATAAGGATAGCGTCCAATGTGGGGTCATCCATCATGGCCTGCAGGTCGGCAAGGCGTTCTGCGTCCGTTCCTGAAAAATAAAAATGTTCCGTACCAACAGTTCTGCCGGGTTTTACTTTAAAGCCCCAATCCTGCAATACCTGGATTGCCGACGTGACTTTTTCCTGCACTATAGCACTGGCAGGGCAGGTAATACCTATTACGGAACCTTGTTTTAAATATTGTGGATGATTCATAACCAAACCCGCCGCGGCGGGCTTTATTTTTTACTAAGATATAATTCCTATGAAGATACTGTCTTCTTTTATTTCCACAAGATAGGTTTTGAGTTTATAGCCTTCGCCGCTTGTGTTGCGGCCGTTCGCGGGGTCATAGCGGTATTTATGCAAAGGGCAAACGATCCGTCCCTGTCCGTCCATCCAGCCATCACATAGTAGCGCACTTGCATGTGGGCATGTGGCAGAGAAGGCATATATTTTATCGTGCCTTTTTACTATGCCAATTTTTTTATCAGCCACGCTAAACTCCTGCATTTTATTTTCGGAAAGCAGGGCTGCGCTTATATTTTCAATTTTGTGCCAGGAGTACATATATATTATCGTCTTGCTGCAAAAAAATCTTTCATCAGTTGTGCGCATTCGTCAGCGAGCACGCCCGATGATAGGCTCGCTTTCTGGTGGAAAGGCCAATTAGTACCTGCGGTTTTCCGGTAGCCATTCTTTACATCTTCCGCACCATATACTATCCTAGCCAGTTTAGACCAATACATAGCGCCGCAACACATCAGGCAAGGTTCTACTGTTACATACAAAGTCGCTTCCGGCAAGTATTTGGCGCCTAACTGGTTAAATGCAGAGGTCAGGGCTATCATCTCTGCATGGGCGGTGCTGTCATTCAGTTGTTCTACTTGGTTATGTCCCCGGCCAATTATCTTATCGCCCCATACCACAATGGCGCCCACAGGCACTTCGCCGGCATCAAAGGCCAGTTTGGCTTGCCTCAGTGCCTCCCGCATAAAATAGGTATCGTCGAATAGCATGTTGTAGTTCTAAAGAGTAATTTTTTAAATCCAATTGAAATTAAGCACGTCAGCCCACTTTCATCACGCTCCAGGCCCGGGGCTTATCTGCAAACAAGGCCTTTGTCCTTGACCAGGTATCTTTAAAAAAATCTGAAAAGCGATAATGGTTTAAATATTCTTCACTGTCCCATATACTATAAGTGAAGAAAATATTTTTGTCGTGCGCATCCTGCCACAATTCCAGGTGATTGCAACCTTCAAAAGCTTTTATAAGATGCTTACGCTCTTCAAACAGTTTTTGAAAATCATGTATAGCATCTTCCCTGAAGTTCATCTGTACTATGCGAACGATCATTCGAAAAATATTTTGATGGTATAGTATATATTATTTTCTCCTGCCAGCCTCAGGCCGAACAGGCCCGCTGCATTAGCACGGTTCAACGCTATTTCCATATACCCGTTTGAATTAAACCTGCATAATTTTTCACCTTCCCGCACTGCATTATAATGTTCGCTTATTACACTTATCTCTTCATCGCGCATGAACTGGATACGGAAATTTCTATCCCCTCTTAATTCATCAAATTGCTGCCTCGTTATATTGATGATAACATTTTCGTAGTGGTCTATATGTATCACCTGGCATTCTACATGGTCGGGATTAACAATAGGCTGGAAATTCCTGGTGAGGTTTTTTAACTGGTAGCTTTCAAGTTGCAGTTCTGTAGCCTTTTTGCTCTGTAGTTCCTTTATGGTAGCTGCCACTCTTTTTACCCAGTCTTTGAAAATGTCGGGTGCTCTTAATTCATAGCAATTCCATACCTTTTCAATACTTGTACCAAATGCAATGGACAGCAGCCCGTTATCGGGGCATAAAAAATAGTAACCGTCTTTTTCTGCCAATAACAACCTGGGTGTTTTTTCAGAGAAAATATCTATCAGCAGCACATGGCAGGTACCGGCAGGAAAATTGCGGTAAGCAGAAACCAACAGATATGCGGCCTGTTGCAAATTAAAGGCTTCTGTAAGGTGCGATATATCGACAATGGGCAACTCTGGAGCATACTGCATCATGATGCCCTTTACAGATGCCACAGAAGCATCCTGGAGGCCAAAATCGGATAGTAAAGTGATGCATGCCATTGTATATGCAAATGTAGTTTGCAATTAGGGTAAAGCAAAGCCTGTCAGGCTTTTTAGTAAATAAACTTATTTTGTAATACAGGTTTAGGATAAAATATTTGGCAATTATCGCCGTTATAGAAATGGTTGTTTATTTTTACACCATAACCCGGAACGATACATGCGGCTAAGGCTTTCGTATTTTATTATATTTATTATTGCAGGTGTCTCCCTATTAGGCACATCCTGTAAAAAACAAGTGCAGACCCTGAGTACAGGTGGGGTACTCAGTTTTTCGACAGACACCCTAACCTTCGATACTGTTTTTACAAGCCTGGGTAGTTTTACCACATGGCTTAAGATATACAATACTAATTCCGAAGAAATAAGTATCAGTTCAATAAGTTTGTTACATGGTAGCACTTCTTATTTTCGTCTTAACATTAATGGCGCTGCCGGCAATACAGCAACAAATGTAAAGATCGCTCCCAACGACAGCATCTATGTTTTCGCAACGGTTTTGGTTGACCCTACAACTGCTACGAATCCTTTTTTAATTACAGATAGTCTTGTAGCAAACCTGAACGGGAAGAATTTTTATCTGCCTTTCGAGGCATTTGGCCAAAATGCACATTATATAGTTGGTGATACCCTTGATACGCAAACTTGGGTAAATGACCTGCCCTATGTTATTATACATAGTGCACAGGTGAACCCTGGCCAGACTTTAACGATCAATCCGGGTTGCCATATATACATGCACCAGGACTCTCGCCTGATAGTGGAAGGTACTTTAACAGCCAAAGGAACAAATACGGATTCCATCGTTTTTTTGGGCGACAGGCTTGACAGGGCTTATTTTGGGTATCAAGGTTATCCCGGTGAGTGGGGCGGGCTGTATTTTACTCCTTACAGTGCTGGCAGCGTATTGGACAATGTAAAAATTGAGAACTGTGGCAACTCAGCTCTAAATGCCATCCCGGCAGCCATACAGACAACCCTGGATTCTGTGAACGACCCGGCCCACCCTCAACTTACACTAACACATACTATCATAGAGAATTCCATCGGTTATGGCATATTGAATTTTGGAGGCACTGTTATTGCCAGTAATTGCCTGGTAAATACTTGCGGGGCCTGGTGTTTTGCCAATATACAGGGAGGCCTTGACTCTATCGTTAATTGCACCTTTGTATGTTATGGAACCGACAAAGTTGACCACTCGCAATACGGCACAGTTGCTTTGCTGAATTATTTCCAGATAGATGATACGCATTATACTCCGGGCAACCTGAACGCAGTGTTCCGTAATTGTATCATTTATGGTTCTATGGAAAATGAACTATACTGCGATCAGCAAAGCGGCGCTGTTGCCAACATCACATTGGACCATTGCCTGGCAAAAGCTGATAGTATTGCCGGATTTGTAAGCAATCTGAATGCCAGTTGCAAACTGGACCAGGACCCTTTGTTTAACAATTATGCCACCTGGGACTACACTCTAAAAACAGGGTCTCCTGCAATTGGATACGGAGTTGTTGTATCGCTTATTGATGACCTTGTTGGAAATTCCCGCCCTCACGGTTCTGTCGGATCAGGTTATGATCTGGGTTGCTACCAAAATAAATTCTGAGAAGCTTTTTACTTTACAATTCAGTTCCGGCGGCTGCTTTAAATTTGGGCAAGGCAAGATGCAGCCAGGGTGTATAGGACTCGGGGACAGCCTGCATCATTTTTTCTAAATTTTCGATTGTGATATATTGGTAGTCCTGCACCTCTTCTTTGTTTGCTGCAACAGTGCCGTTGTAGTGCCCCAGGAAAATATGGTCGTATTCATTCTCGATAAGGTCATTACCTACATCCGCCTTATACCTTAAAGTAAAAATTTGTTCCAACTCACAGTCAAATCCCATTTCTTCCTGCAACCTTCGGTGTGCGGCAGCCATAGTACTTTCGGCAGGCATGGGGTGAGAGCAACAGGTATTGCTCCATAAACCACCGGAATGATATTTGTCTGCTGCCCTTTGTTGTAGCAGTAATTCGTTTTTGTCATTCATTACAAACACAGAAATGGCCCTGTGCAAGACGCCGTTTTTATGAGCTTCTAATTTGCTCATAGTACCCAGCCACTCATCGCGTTCATTCACAATTATTACTTCGTCTTTTTCAGAAGCCATCGCCTGTTATTTATAAAGTATTGCAAGTTATGGGCTTAATGTGAAATAAATCAAAAGTGGGGTATAGAGATTGCATATTGTTGTATAAGTTATATGCAATTAACACTGCCATTACACTTATTTTATAAAAATTAGGTAAATTTGTAAAAAGGGGTAAATATATGGATAATGAAAAATATACACCAGAAGAACTGGAGAAATTTTATAGTACGCTGGAAAAATATTTGAAGGGAGAGATGCCTGTATTTACTGCCGAGGATGCGCATGATTATGTAATTTCCCATCTATGGACGAGGCGCTGAAACGATTGCTCGATGAAAAAGTAAAACTCTATGATCAGCCCTCCTTTATTGAAAAAGACCCTATATCTATACCCCATAGCTTCACTAAAAAACAGGACATTGAAATAGCAGGTTTATTTGCAGCAGTGCTGGCATGGGGCAACAGGACAACCATCATTAATAATTGCAGAAAACTGATGCTGTGGATGGATAATGCGCCTCATGATTTTATCCTGGATCATAAAGATACAGACCTGAAAGGTTTTCTGTCTTTTGCACACCGCACTTTCAATGCCACCGATTTGCTGTATTTTATAGAATTCCTGCAATACCATTATAAACGACATCCCTCGCTTGAAGATGCCTTTGTGCCCGGAAAAACATATAAAGAAGATACCGTTGAACAAGCCCTGATACATTTTCACAGCTACTTTTTTTCCATAGAACATCCCGAACGCAGCAAAAAACATATCTCAACTCCTGAACGCAAATCTGCCTGCAAGCGTATTAATATGT
>JABDGU010000002.1 GCA_013285905.1 Bacteroidota bacterium
CATCCACATCAAAAATACCTTGTTCTTCCACAAAGGAGCTTTTTAGCAATTCATCGTTTATCAGCCCCCATAACTCTTTGCGGAACCAGTCTAATAGGGGAAT
This sequence comes from Bacteroidota bacterium, assembly GCA_013285905.1. GTDB lineage: Bacteria > Bacteroidota > Bacteroidia > Chitinophagales > Chitinophagaceae > JABDGU01. The sequence continues at coordinate 104 of JABDGU010000002.1, forward strand.
TTCAAAACCGTGTTTGGGGCGGTTGTATATCTCTTCGGGCAGCATGGGGCGGAAAGCATCCTGCAGCACTTTCTTTTTCAGCGTGCTGTCGATCTTGTAAGCCGCAGGTAATGAGAAAGCAAAATAGGTTGAAAAATGAAAATGCCCGATTTTTGATTTTTTTTAAATATCCGGACATTTTGGCGACTGGTGTTTGTTGTAAATAATTGATTGTCAATAATTAATGGCGCTTCTGTAATGCCCGACCATGCCCGATTATGCGAAAAAATGCCTGATACATGTCCTGGTTTGAAAACGGTTGGGGTTTTGTGGTAATGGTTTCATTTTAGTAGTGCCAGGGGGTTTATGTAGCTTCAATAATGCCACAAAATTTGTGCCGTTTTGGGTTGTGGCAGAAAGATTTTTTTGCACATTTTTACCAGGTTAGGATTATGGATGAACTGCAGTAACCTGATTTGGGCGAGTCCGAAAATGAGACTGCCTGGGACGGAAAGTTTGTTTAAACAAATAATCGTTGTTGACCAAACTTTCTTAATCGCCATTTATCTTGGCCAATGTGTTCGCCAATATCGTCTAATACTTTTAGTATAGTTTGGTTGGCAGGTGTTGTACCATTTTTAAGTAAGGGTAAGATATTCATAATAATTTCATCGAAACTCGGGTTTTTGTTTTCTCTTTCTGTTTTGCGCAAATAACTTAGTAAATAATACTTAATACGTAATTTAACATCAATATGTGTACTGAATCTGCTGTCTTTTTTTATTGTAAAGACTTCTGTTTCTTCGTTATAATCAAACTTGTCAATTAATATTGGTGTTAGATCAGAATACTCTTTTTTAAGCAAATGAAGAAAACCTAATTCAAGACCTTTGATTATTAATTCATCATTGATTTGTTCAAGAGTAGCTCCGTTATTTTTAGCAATAATTCCTTCAATAGTTTGCATAACTATCTCCATTATGTCTAAGCCTAAATGAGCTTTCATAATGGCTCTTGGATTACGTACTTTTCTGAAATTTATTATTAACTGTCCAGAAAGAACTGTAAAAGGATTCTGTCTTTTTTTAAAACTTGTCTGGCCATTTTTTTGTGGAACTGCTCCAACATATTCAAAGCCACATGCTTCAGCTGTTTCTATTATTAGATGCCAAAATTCTGGGTCTTTATGTGCAAATACAAAGGACATCCATCTATCATATTTCAAGACACGATACATTTCTTTGATACTCTCAGACATCAAATTATTATACTCATTCTTACTTTTTTTATGCTCGCCTCCCTCAATTGCTTCTTGTTCATAATCTTCTTTCGTAACTTCTAAATCAAGCCAAGCATTCCACATTACAGATAAATCTAAATAAGGAATTTTTTTTCCATAGGGTGGGTCTGTATATATATAATCAACACTTTCTTTGGGTATCCATTTTAGTTTTGTAGCAGTATCTTTCTTAATGGTCGCATTTTTTATTGTGTTGTCATTTATTTTAGTTTCAATTTCTTTTTTGGCATTCAATAGTTTTTTAAATTTTGTTTCAAAGGTGTTCATTACATTCAAATCAATTTCGTCTTTAGCAATTCGATATCTATAGTATGCAAAAGCCGCAGCATTCCCAGCGTTTTCGTCGCGAGAGCCAGAATTATGATACGTTCGGTTGATTTTACTAACTGTACTTGAAAAGGCTAACAGCAAGGAGTTTTTAATGTGTATGTTTTTTTCTTTCTTAATAAGAGATTTTAAAAATGCCAATTGAGCAATTTGTTTATCAGTAAATAATTCCTCAATAGTTGCAACATCAGAACCTTTAGGAAGAATAAACCCTTTGGGATATGGATATTTAGAAATTGCAGTCTCAATTTCTAAATCAGACTTCGGTTCATGTTGAATATATACATCTTTTATATTTTCAAATGCTTCAATAAAAGAAGAAATTTTTATTGGGGCAATCAGAGATTTGACAATAAATACTGACATTGGGTTTAAGTCAACATGGATAGTTTTTCTATCATTCATTAGAGCTTCTATAGCTGTGACGCCACTCCCACCAAATGGGTCTAGCACTAAATCATTTGGCTTTGTATAGTTTTTAATGTATTCTGCAACTACATTCCAAGTTTGTTTTGTAAAATAACCATGAACTCCAAAATGTCTCTTTGCAGCTTGTTTTCTAACTGCGATTTCTTCTAATAAGGGGCGATTGAGGTAGTCAAACCCAGTTGTTCTTACTGCTGTAGAGGTTGTATCATAAGTAATACTTTTTCCTACCTGGAAACTATCAGGCGAAAGAAATTGTGATAACTGTTTCCAGTAATGTTCTATTTCATCAATACTGAATAATAAAACGGGATTGCCAGTAGATTGAGTTCTATAAAGTGCAAACTCAATACCATTACACAAAGCAAAATAAACACTCCTTATTTCTTCGTGAGTTGCATAGCTATAAACTTGCTCTACATTATCGCCACTTGAAATTCTTTCATTAGGTGCTTTCGCATCCAATACCCAAGCATAGTTTTCTTCTACTTTTAATGAATAGTCAGGAATAAGATTTATAGGTCGTTTCTTACTACCTATTTTTAAGAAAGGATGTTGAAGCGTTTTACTGCGAACAATGTTTTGCTGGACGTATCCAAGTTGCTTTAATATAGGTAGGATAATGACTTCTCTTACGCTATCTTCTTTAAAGTCAGAATTTTGGCTTAACGTTCGAAAATTGAGTTGCCCAAAGAGTTGTTCTTTTGTGATTGCTTGCATAAAACAGATAACTACGGTTAAAAAGTCAGCGTGGGTTAATCCCAATTACTCGTTTCAGAGGTCCGACCAAGAACCACAACACGAAGCAAAAGGAACGCCCACGCTTTACCGTAGGCGTTTCCACTTTACTTTCCCGTGTTGTTAAGAAATTTGGTCGGTTTCTGAAACGGAAAAAAATAAGCGAAAACGCTATGTCTTATATACTAATGTTAATTATTACTACGTCATATCATTTTTTGTTTGAGTACTAAAGTAAGTATTTTGTAATTCTATTTTCGCTCAATTTTATCATCACTTTTCGCCACTACCATGTAATACGTATGAAGAGATGTCTTTTTTGATAATAAGCGCATTAAACCCATTGTGTTTGTATAATAATAAGAGAATATTTGAGAGTTGTTTTGCCAACTACGTGGCAAGTGGTATGTAGCGCATTGTTTTCTACAAAGCTTTTATCCCGATGGGATATATCATTTTATGGTCAAGGAGAGCAGATTAATTAGCTGCAATCTTAATCTCAGGAGATCCTTTCACTTTTGTGCTAATGCACAAGGCTAATACAAAAGTTCAGGATGACGGCATTGATCGACTGCTAACGCCACATACAGCAAGCCCTCGAATAAGTGTCCCACACTTTTGAAGTGTGGGACACTCCCATTGCCGCTAGTTTCTCTTAGCCTGCAAATTCATCTGCTGGCGGTAAACTTTATATTTGTAATAGTTGGATTCTTCGAGTTCGCGCACCACAGCTTCTATTTCTTTGTCGCGGTCGGTGGGGTCATATTCGCGCCTCAGGTTATTGCTAAACAGTAAGGCTACGGATTGCCAGACGACGGCAGAGAAGCCGCCTTTCAGCTCTTTGATGATGCTATAACAGTTTTTGCCTGTCTGGCGGTCTATAAGGCGCACCAGTATCTGCCCCTGGGTGATGGTGAGGTCTTCGAGCTCGCCCTTAAAACGTTGGCTGAGTTGTTTTTCTATGGTTTTGAGATAGGCTTTGCGGTCTTTCCTTGCATCCAGTTTGTCGAGGTTTACGTCCACATCTTTCAGCAGGTCGGCGGCTATGCAGGCGTAAGGATATGTTTTATAAACGTTATAGCGCAGTTGGGCGTCATAAGCCTGCTGGCGGGCAAAACGGCGGGGCAGCCTGTCGGTTTTTACAATGTCGGGTAAGAAAATATGGGCTACAGTATCACCATTCTCTACAATTGCACCGAGGCGGATAGTATCGTTGGTACCACGATGCTGGGCCAAGGCCAAGCGGGGCATTATGAGGTTGAAACAGAGAATAAGTATGACAGCTGCCTTTTGGAACATTAAGTGTAAAGTTCCTGTTTTTTTGCCATATATGCTCATTAAAACAAGTTAAAATTGACCTTGATTCGCTTGATTAAAGGATAAGCATGATATATGGTTTCCCGCAGAAACCCGCTGATAAGCGCAGAAGAATGATATATACTAACAGAACTCGCTGAGCGTTTATTATAGTAGGGCAGCTTGGCTGTTAAAATTGACCAGAATTAGATTGATTTTGAAGATTTGCAAGAAGGATATAGCTTGTTAAATATTGACTATGAACAAATGATGCGGAAAATTGGCACGATATGTGAGACTGTATGGTGAGCGGGATAATAAATCTGTTAAAACTGAGTTATACGAAGCCGGAACCCATATTATCAAGACGGTATTGTTGTAAATTTGCGGTTCTTTTAGAAGATAGAAATGAGTAAGAACATATATAAGGCAGTAATAATCACATTATTTTTAAGTATTGGTTTCATGTCCTGCATGGAAAAGCAACAGGTATTGACCAAAGCAGACATGAAGGCAAAAGTGGATTCTATTGTGAGCGTGAAGATGGTAGATATTCAAAGAATGGCTAAAGAAGACCTTGACTACAGGACTGCGATAGAGGTGAAGGTAAAAGCCGACTCCATAGTTGAGGCAAAGAAACAACGTGTTGCCCCGGCCGATTCTTCAAAGAAAATGAAATAATGAAACCTGATGCCCAAAACCCGGTCCTTTTTTTTGATGGGGTTTGCAATCTCTGCAACGGGGCAATACAATTTGTTATAAAGCATGATAAGCAGCAGAAACTGCTATTCGCATCCCTGCAATCGGAAGCCGGCAAAAAAGCTATATCAGGAGTTACCGCACAATATCAATACTACCCGGACAGCTTATTGCTTTTTTATAAAGGCAAATATTATATTCAGTCAGATGCCGTATTGCGAACCGCAAAGCTGATGGGTGGTGCCTGGTCGGCATTTTATGTATTTATCATTATCCCGCGTTTTATCCGGGACGGTTTGTACAGGTTTGTTTCGCGAAACAGGTATAAGTGGTATGGGAAAAGAGATGCCTGCATGATACCCACGCCGGAGCTTAAAGCGAGGTTTTTATCGTAATAATTTTATCTTTTTATTCGGAGTATATCCATTAAATTTAGGGCATGAACAGATTGAGGATAATAGTACTGTTACTATTAAGCATTTGCTTATCGGATCTAAGCAAGGCCCAGAATGTTTCTTATTCCGGGTATGAAAAATTTGATTTCAGGTCGGGGGATTTTTCTGTGATAGGCATGGTGAGCAATCGCTTGTATGCATACAGGGGTTCGGCAGAAGGTTTTTTCTTAGATGCTTATGATGATTCTATGCAGCGCATTGCTACCGTTGTGCTCGATTTCTTTCCTGCTAAAATATACCAGACACGTTTTATTACTTATCCCAACCAGATAGTAGTATTGTACCAGGCAGTGGAAGGGAATAAAGTGATACAATACGCAGCACTGCTGGATGAGACCGGCAGGCTGAAAAAAGGACCCTTGCAAATAGATGAGGCAAAGACCGGAATTTTTGGTCCGGTAAAAACTTATTTTTCTTCAGCAGTATCGGATGATAAGAAAACCATTTTGGTGTATAGCGCCGTAGACAAGGGTAGCGAGCTGACCTTTAATGGCAAATGGATAGATGATCAGTTGAATATTGTGAACAGGGGACACGCGGTTTTTAAAACAGATAATGAGCTCACATCCGGCGAGGGTATGATAAGCAATGAGGGCAGTTTTTATCTGCCCGTAGCTACACCGGTAGGTGCCAAAAACTATATGGACCAGGTATGGCTCTTAAGCCTGCAACCCGGTGTGAATAAATTTGTTTTCCTGGAGTTGCCTTTGGGCAATATGTATGTGGCGGGCTACTACATGAAGATGGACAATGTGAACAAGAGGGTATATGTTGGCGGGTTTTACGCAGCGAAAAAAACAGGTAGCTATGATGGGGTACTCTATGCATATTACGATATAGCAAGCAATACCTTTATGAACAAAAAATTCATTTCGTTTGATTCCCGTTTTTCAGGCGAATCCGTGCCGAGGAATAAAAGGCATGCTTTTGACGACTATGTGGTGCGAAATATTATTGTGAAAAATGATGGCGGATTTGTAATGATATCCGAATCCTATTTTGTATCCACGCATTATAGCTATGCACCGGGTTTTGGTTACTATTCGGCCTATTATAGTCCTTATATGTCGGCCAACGTAAGGGAATACCATTATAATGACATTATGGTTTTGTCTTATAATGCGGAAGGCGTAAGGGATTGGGAAGCCGTTATACCCAAAACCCAGTATTCCCAGGAAGACGGGGGACTGTTTTCGTCATACGCTTTATTGAACAGCGGGGGATCGCTGGCTTTCTTATTTAATGATTTCAATAGTTCTCATTCGCGCATACAGCTTGCAGCTTTGGATGATATGGGAAAAGTGGAAATGCACTCGTTTACAGCAGATGGTAATGATTACCCGGATTGGATACCCCGCTCTGCAAAACAAGTGGCTTCCCGCACCATGATAGTGCCATGTTTACACAAAAGGCAGATTTGCTTCGCCAAAATTGTATTTTAGCCAAAAATCAGTAAGTGCTGCAATTAATTAAAAATAATAACCCCTTTACCGTTATCATTTTATTGATCCTTACCTTTCTGCTGAAGTTGGGGGTGTTGCTGCATCCGCATGTGCCACTGGACTTGCCGGGGTATTTCCTTTATAATTTACTTCTTACTTTATTGAACACCGTGCTACATGGCAGCGCCGCAGCCTATACAGTTTTGGGCGTTGTGATGGTCTTTTTGCAGGCGTTGTATATAAGCCGCATCGCAGCCGTGCATAAACTGTTTAACAGGCCCACCTATATCCCGGCCTTTGTTTACCTATTGCTTACCTCCCTTTTCCCCAACTGGAATTATTTTAATGAGACCCTGGTAATAAATTGGTGCATATTGGCAGGAATAGATGTGTTGCTGGGTTTCAGCCAAACCAACCAGCCCCGTAAGCGAATATTTAATGCCGGCTTCTTTCTATGCCTCGCCGCCTTGTTCCAGTTTTCGGTAACTGCCTACCTGGTATTGCTTATCATCGGTATTTTTATGCTCAGGCCCTTTAACCTGGGGGAATGGGTGGTGGCACTGATGGGCTATTTTACACCTGTTTATTTTTTTGCAGGTATTTTGTTTCTTGCAGATAAATTGAGTTTATTTCCTGCCTGGGTACATATAGGTGCTTCTATACCTGTGCATATTGTGGCCCCCTTTTATTTCACCATTTTATTGCTGGGTTTACTTACTTTATCCGTTTGCGGGCTTTATGCCATGCAACTGCAATTGCCCAAAAGCAGTATATATATACGGCGTAACTGGGCGGCTATCCTGATATATTGTATTATTTCTATAGTAATAGCGATTGGTACAGACAGAATAGTGCAAAGCGCCTGGCTTATCATAGTGCCTTCTTTATGTTTTGTTATATCTATGGGGCTTTTACTTGAAAAGAATAAAGGGTTTAGTAATTTTATCCTTTATTTTTCTTTGGTTTTGGTTGTTTTATGTCAGTTGACAATAAATTAATAATAAATGAAATTTGGAGTTATTGTTTTTCCGGGGTCAAATTGCGACAGAGATATGATGCGCGCCTTGAGTGATGATCTGCAACAAGAGGTGGTTGCACTTTGGCATAAAGACCATGACCTGAGTATGTTCAGCAGGGAAGACTGTATTGTATTGCCGGGAGGTTTTTCTTATGGCGATTACCTGCGTTGCGGGGCATTGGCCCGGTTTAGCCCCATGATGGAGCAGGTAATTGAGTTTGCCAATAAAGGTGGTAAGGTTTTTGGCGTATGCAATGGTTTCCAGATTCTGTGTGAGGCTGGCTTGCTGCCGGGGGTATTGCTGCAAAACGAGAACCAGAAATTTGTTTGCAAAAATGTATTTGTAAAGAGCGAGAATACTAAAAACCTGATAGGGCGCAATGTGGGCGATAAGGTGCTGAAGATACCTGTGGCACATGGTGAAGGAAGATATTATGCAGATGCTGCAACACTGGCGACGCTGAATAAAAATAACCAGGTAGTATTCCGTTATTGCGATGCGAACGGGGAAGTGCACATCAACTCCAACCCGAATGGTGCGATAAACAATATAGCCGGTATATGCAATGCCGGGCGCAATGTGTTTGGCATGATGCCACACCCTGAACGCGCCAGCAGCAAGGCTTTGAATAACATAGACGGCCAGCATATTTTGCAGTCGTTTATTTATATGAATTAAAAGGTTTACGTTTTTATATTGCCCTAAACCAATAAAAAATGAAGTATTTATTCCAATCACTTTTTATTCTTTCTGTGCTTTTTACCGCCGGTAAAACGTATGCCCAGATACCTGATCCGACCACATGGACCTACTCTGTAAAAAAGACAGGTGCGAATGAATACGAGATAATATTTCACCTGGAGCTGAAAGAGGGATGGCATATATGGTCTATGACACCCGGCGGAGACGGAACCCTGATAGCGCCATCATTTACATTTGATAAAAATGATAAAGTGCAACTGAAAGGAAGCGTGAAACAAACAGGCAAATTGATAACAAAAGAAATGGAAGGCATAGATGGTAAAGTGAATTATTATTCTGCTACTGTGGATTACGCACAGGATATTATTGTAAGCGCTAAGACAAAGCTGAGCGGGACGCATGAATACCAGGTGTGCAATGATAAGATGTGTTTGCCGCCTAAGGATAAAGATTTTTCTATAGAAATAGGCAATTAGCCGAAAAGGATTGTTAAAATAATACGCTTGCAGTACGTGGGGGGCAATAATACTTGGTTGCGTTGGGTTTTATAGCTAATTATTAAAGATCTGTAACATGAAGGTGTTCAAATATACACTGCTCTTTTTTCTGTGTTCCTTTATTTCGGGAAGTTTATCGGCCCAAATGTTTAGTGATCCTACCCACTGGAGCTTTGAGGCAAAAAAGATAAGCGGCGACAAATATAATATCATAATTCACCTTGCTATAGATACGCCCTGGCATGTATATTCCCAGCATCCGGGTGGAGACGGCAGCCTGTTGATACCGGCATTCAAGTTTTCAAAAAACAGCCATTTAAAACTTGTTGGTAAGCTTAAAGAAGAAGGAAAGATAGTTGACGAGAATATTGAAGAAGTTGGGGGCTTAGTGCATTACTTGGGAAATAAAGTTACCTATACACAGGAAGCAATAATAGATAACAATACAAAGCTGAAAGGGACCTATTTTTATCAGACATGCCGGTCCAAAAATCCCGCGCTTTGTCTTAATCCTAAGACAGTTCCTTTTACTCTTGAGGTGAAAGATGCGGGCGGAAAGGCAGATACGACTGCGCAAGTAACAAAAGAAGATAGTAATATTAATACTGCTGTTGCTCTTACAGGTACCGACACAAATAACAAAGCTAACATAACACCAACTGCAGATAAGAAAGCTATAGGCGCAGACGAGAAACCAAAAGCCGGAAGCAAATCTTTATGGTGGCTATTCCTGGCTTCATTGGCAGGGGGTATATTAGCAGTGCTGACGCCATGCGTGTATTCCATGATACCTATTACCGTTAGCTTTTTCACCAAGCGGAGCAAGACAAGGGCTGAAGGTATCCGCCACGCCATACAATATTCATTGTCCATTGTTATCATTTTTACGGTGCTGGGTATTCTCATATCTGCATTCTTTGGCGCAAACGCACTGAATACGCTGTCCACTAACTGGATAGCTAACTTGTTCTTCTTCCTGGTGTTTGTGGTGTTTGGTATTTCCTTCCTCGGGGCATTCGAAATTACGCTGCCATCTTCCTGGACGAATAAAACAGATTCTAAAGCAGGCATGAGCAGTTTTGGCGGCATATTCTTTATGGCGCTTACTTTGGTGATAGTTTCCTTTTCCTGCACAGGGCCTATAGTCGGGCCACTACTTGTATTAGCAGGGAAGGGCGGTATTGCGGGGCCTGCATTGGGTATGTTTGGTTTTTCTGTAGGGCTTGCATTGCCTTTTGCTTTGTTCGCTGTATTCCCGGGTATGCTGAATAAAATGGCAAGCTCCGGCGGATGGCTGAACCAGGTGAAAGTAGTGCTGGGTTTTATAGAGCTGATGCTGGCCCTGAAATTTCTGTCGAATGCTGACCTTGCACAAGGCTGGCGCTTGCTCGACAGGGAAATATTCATAGCTATTTGGGTTGTGCTTGCCATATTGTTAGGTTTTTACCTGATGGGCAAATTCAAAATGTCGCATGATGATGCAGCGCCTAAAAATATTTACGGACAGGAATATGTGTCAATCTTCAAACTCTTCCTTGCGATTATTTGTTTTTCATTCGCGGTTTATTTAGTGCCTGGCATGTGGGGTGCGCCGTTGAATGCAGTGAGCGCATTTGTGCCACCATTGGGTACCCAGGATTTTATATTGAATACTAAAGGCAACGAATCTTCGTCCTCATCCAACGCAAGTAAAGTTGCTCCCGGCGATATGCCTATTGAGCCTTTGCGCTATGTGAATGAGTTGAAGATATACGAGCCGCCTGTGGTTAAGAATATGGGGCTTGTAACTTACTACGATTATAAAGAAGCGTTGGCAGCGTCTAAGAAGCTGAAGAAGCCTATTATGCTGGATTTTACGGGTATTAATTGTGTTAATTGCCGCAAGATGGAATCGCAGGTGTGGTCGAAGCCGGAAGTTACAAAGCGACTGAAAGAAGATTTTATAGTTGCGTCTCTTTATTGCGACATGAATCGGATAGAGTTGCCCAAAGAAGAACAATATTTCTCAAAAGACCTTAACTCGCAGGTAACCACTTTGGGAAACAGGAACTCAGACCTGCAAGCCTCCAAGTTCGGATCTAATGCCCAGCCCTACTATTTTTATATAGATGATGATGGGGTTAAGCTGGCAGATGAGGGTTATTCTTATGATCCTGATGTAGATAAGTTTGTTAAGCACCTTGACAAGGTATTGGCAAAGTATAAGGAGACGCATCATTGATTGTTTGACTCGTGCAGTGCTGCAGGTATTAGAAAATTCTTCTGTAAAATTGTTTTTATGTAAATTTTCTTTAACTTCATTTTGCTAAACCGTTCCCTATGCAGAATCGTATACTACTTATCGCGCTCTTTCTTTTTTTACCTGCCAGTTAAATACTTCTTGTACCAAGAATGCAAATTCCTATCCGAAGACAAATGGCAAAATATTGTCGGGGAATCTTACTCACAATTCTCCAACCCAATCGAAATTGGGTTGCACTGAGGTAAATGCCTGGAATTATGATCCCACTGCTACAATAGATAACGGGACCTGCGATTATAATCCAATCAACAATTTTATCGGAAATTTTACCGTGTATGTTTTGGGCGAAGGCGGCTATGCCACAGATTCTTTAGGTCACTATTACACTTATAGTACCCCCCTGCACGACACTTGTAATTTTACTTCTGTGGAAAAAACAGGTGTAGTAAACTTGAGCGGGATATTGTGTGGTTATGGCGGAATTATATCTTGTTCTGTTGTAAGAAACGGCAGTTCCTACATTTTTAATGGAGGAACAAATCCTTCATGGAGCATTAGTATCATTTCAAGAGACAGCCTAAACGTTTCCTGGAACTATGACGGAGGCTCCGGTAATACCCAGGGATATTGGGGCATAGCCGTAAGAAAAAAATAGGCCCTTCGATATAATTTGAACTGCTGGTAATCTTCTGCCTTTTATTTCATTTTTCAACTACTATAATCAAGGAAAGGATTCATAAGCCTCTTTATTGCTTGCAAGGTGCAAATTTTAACAAATTTTCTTATTTGACATCCTTTTGTACAATAGGCTGAGACCGCTTTTTCCCTTAAATTGCAGGTAGCGAAAACAATATGAATAATTACGACTGGCTTATATCCCGATTAGACGCTTTTATACGCAAATACTATGCAAACCAGGTTATCCGGGGCACACTGATATTCCTTAGCTGCCTGCTGGCATATATACTGGCGGTAAGCGTAGGTGAGTATTTCCTTTACCTGCCTGTATGGATACGGGTTGGTATACTTTCCCTATTTATCATATTGGGCTCCGCATCTTTAATAATATGGGTTATTATACCGCTTGCCAAAATGGCGCGCCTGGGCAAACTCATATCTCACGAGCAGGCAGCCAGTATAGTGGGCAGGCATTTTGCCGAGATAAACGACAAGTTGCTTAATATCCTGCAACTAAAGAGCAATGCAGACCCGCATGCCAGCCGCGAGCTGATAGAAGCTAGCATAGATCAGAAGGCGAAACAATTGTCGGTTGTACCCTTTAGTTCTGCCATTGACTTTTCTAAAAACAAAAAATATCTACCTTTCTTATTGCCGGTGCTTCTGGTGGGTGTATTTATTCTTGTGGCTGCTCCCAATGTTTTTAAGGATGCGTCCAGCCGATTGTTGCAGCCTACCAAAAAATTCGAGAAGCCGGCACCCTTTCAGTTTGTCATCACTACACCGTTAAAAGCAATTCGCAATGCAGATTTTGTTTTGAACATGGAAACAAAGGGCAATGCCCTGCCCGCTGAAATGTTCCTTGAGATCGGCACAGAGCGCATACCCATGCAGGCATTACAGGAACATACTTTCGAATATACTTTCAGAAATGTTACAGAAGCTGTTGAGTTCCGGTTTTATGCAGCCGGCTTTTATTCGCAGCCATATACTTTAACTGTGGTGCAGAAGCCTGTACTCAAATCCTTTAAGGTGCAGATCAACTATCCTGCATATACCGGCAGAAAGGATGAGATACGCAACAATATGGGGGATATGAGTTTGCCCATAGGCACAAAGGTGAACTGGATATTCATGGCTGAACATACCGATGAAGCCGATATTCGTTTGGGAAACGGAGCTGCCATCGCTTTACCAAAAAATCTCTCGGTATATGCTTATGGGTACCGGTTTATGAATGACACCTTCTATACCTTCATTTTGCAGAATAATAAAGCTGCAGTTTCAGATAGTTTCCGTTACATGGTGCAAGTGATACCAGACCAATACCCTGTTTTGCAGGTGCAGGAATTTAAGGATAGTGTTAGCGGCAAGCAGATACTTTTAAATGGCACAGCGGGCGACGATTATGGCATCAGCAAGGTCTTGTTTCATTATGATATCAGCGATTCAAAAAATCAACCCATATCAAACAAGAGCATTCCTGTGAATATCACCGCAGGCGCACTTACCAATTTTCAGTATTACTTCGACATTGAAAGTCTCAATCTGAAACCCGGGCAAAAGCTCTCTTATTTTATAGAAGCATGGGACAATGACGGAGTGCATGGCAGCAAAGCGACCCGCAGCGAGGTGATGACCTATAAAATGTATAATGAGAAACAAATTGACTCGGCCATAAATGAAAATTCACAGCAGATAAATTCGGGTATTAGTAACAGTTCGCAGAAAACACAGCAATTGCAAAGCGAGATAAAAGACATGCAGACCAAAATGCTGCAAAGCGAGAATATGGATTGGGAGCAGCAGCAATCTTTGCAGGAAATGACCAAGAAACAGCAGCAATTGCAAAACCAGTTGGAGAATGTGCAAAAACGGTTTGACGAACAGAAAAAAGAAAGCGAACAAAAGCCATTCAGCCAGGACCTGAAAGACAAGCAGGATGAACTGCAAAAGCAACTTGATAATTTATTGAACAAAGAGCTTAAAGAGCAAATGAAGAAATTGCAGGACCTGATGGCCAAGCTGAACAAGGAAGATGCTTTTAAGGAAATGAAGGAAATGGAGCAGGAGAACAAGCTTTTTGATATGGACCTGAAACGTATGCAGGAGCTTATGAAAAAGCTTGAGATGCAAATGCGGATGGAAGACATGGCCAACAAGCTTGATGATCTTGCAAAAAAACAATTGGACCTGAAAAAAGAAACAGATAAGAACGCCGACAAAACGGCAGACAAAAACAAACAGGACAAGAACAATGCGGGCAAAGATTCTAAAGATAACAAGGATGGCAAAGACGCCAATAAAGACAGTAAAGACAACCAGGCCCTGAAAAAAGAACAGGATAGCCTGAAGAAGGAACTTGCCAAAACAATGAATGAAGACATGAAGGAAATGAGCAAAGCCAATGATAAGCTGGAAGAAAAGCAGTCGCTGGAAGAGCCGAAGGAAGAAGGGAAGAAGGCAGAAGAGAATATGCAGCAAAGCGAGGATGCCTTAGATCAGGGACAGGAAAGCAAATCGAGCGGAGCCCAGAGCAAAGCGGCGCAGAATATGAAGGAGATGGCTGAGAAGCTAAGAGAAGGCGCAGGTGGAATGGGGCCAGAGCAAATTGAGATAGATATTAAGGCGACACGACAAATACTAACAAATCTTATCCGCCTGTCTTTCGGGCAGGAAGATCTTATGAATGCCTCACGGCAAACATCCATTGCCAGCCAAACCTATTTGACAAATATACAGGAACAAAAAAGGCTGCACAGTAATTCGCAGATGATAAGGGACAGCCTTTTCGTACTAAGCAAGCGCGTGGCCTCGTTAGCGGCAAACGTAAATAAGGAGACCACTGACCTCGAAAAGAACATGGCCATTTCCGTTGATGCGCTGGAAGACAGGAGGCTAAATGATGCCATTACCCGCCAGCAATACGTAATGACACATACCAATAACCTTGCACTGATGCTGAATGAATTGCTTGCCAACCTGATACAGCAACAAAACGAAGGAGGTAAACCTTCTATGGGTAGTTGCAGTAATCCCGGCGGTAAAAAGCCCAAACCCGGCGCGGGAAAACAATTATCGGATATAATCACCAAGCAGCAGCAATTAGGTGATGCTATGCAGCAGATGCAAAATGCTATGAAAAAGAAGCAAGGGCAAGGGGATAAGCCGGGAGATAAACCCGGAGACAAAGCCGGCGACAAGCAAGGGCAGAAGGCCGGCGACAAGCCAGGCAACGGCGGTGGGGGACAAGGCGGGAGCGGAAGCCCGCAGGACCAGGGCGAATATGGGGACGCAGAACAATTGGCAAGGCTTGCCCAACAGCAGGCGGCTATCCGTAAGCAGTTGCAGGAACTTAATTCTTTACTTAATAGTAAAGGAGTTGGGGATGCAAAGTCCTTGCAGGAACTGCAACAAAAAATGGACAAAACAGAAACAGACCTTGTGAACCGTCGTTTGAGTGATGAATTGCAATTGCGCCAGAAAGAAATACTTACACGCTTATTAGAAACACAAAAATCCCTGCGCGAACAGGAACAGGATGATAAACGCTCATCAAACAGCGCTAAAGAAATAAGCCGCCCGGTGCCACCCGAATTGCAGAAATATATGCAGGACCGTCAGCAAATGCTGGAATTGTATAAAACAGTTCCCCCGCAATTAAAACCTTACTACCGTACTATGGTGGAACAATATTTTCAGACCATAGGGAAATAAAAAACAATAGAAAAGAACACTATTGTATATATGCCTTCATGGAATCAAGGGGAACATCACCACTAAATGTCTTAATCAGCTTACGGTGTTTGTCGTAGATGTTTATTTGCGGAAGGCCCTGATAAAGGAAAAGCTTATCGGATAATATAGTGCTGTCTGCGCCGATTATTATTTTAGGATAGTCGTTTACATGATGACCCTTTATAAAACCGTTCATCATAGGCACATTATTCGGATGGACAAGCATAATCAGCCTCGATTCTTTGAAAAGGCCCATATTTGCTTCAAGAGAGTCTGTTTCATCTTCACAATGCCCGCACATAGGATTGAATGTCATTATAAATAAATTGCCCTTCGACTTCAGGTCTGAATTAACAATGCGTTTTCCTTCCGGAGTGGTTAAAACAAATTCAGGCAATACGGCACCAATTATCTTATAGTCGATCTTGTGCGGGCCAGCCTGCTGTGCAAAAACAGGAACAGAGCCTGAAAGACATAACAATAAAAGAAGTTTTCGTAGCATTAAATGATAAAAGTTTAAAGAATATTTACTGTATGTAGGCCTTAAAAGAATCAATTGGCAAAGTACCGTTCAGTGTTTTTATAAGTTTCCTATCGCGGTCGTATACATTTATCTGGGGCAGCATTTTATAGTTAAAAAGTCTGTCTGTCATCTTGCTGCTGTCGAACGTCACTTTCATTGTCGGGTAGTCAGCGGTATGATGGCGCTCTTCAAAATCTTTGAGATAGGGTTCCTGGCCAGCAGTAGCCACCATCAATACCTTACTTTTGCTAAATAATTTAATGTTCTTTTCAAGCATATCGGTCATAGCCTCACAATGTGAACAAGTGGGGTTAAATATCATTACCAATAAATTACCATTGTACTGAACATCCTTATTGGTATAAATTTTGTGTTGGACATCCTGCACAATAAAAGTGGGCAATGGTGAGCCTACGGCTTTATAATCAGTGGGATCCGGAGCAATATTACTATGCGGAACCATTTTCACGGGCCCGGTAACTCCCATTTGCTTTAAATTTGCGTCAAAATTTTGCCCTGTTTGGGCAAATAGTATTTGTGTGCTGAAAAGGCAGCAAATGATAAGTAACTTGTGTATCATGAGGCTAAATTAGGTATTTACTTTATAATAAGATCATAATTTTATGCAAATACCATCGTCAAACATCCCTCTGGCGGAGCGGATGCGCCCCAAAATGCTGGAAGAATTTATAGGGCAGGAACACCTTGTTGCGCCGGGCAAAGTGCTTGAACAAATGATACATGGCCGCAAAGCGCATTCAATGATATTCTGGGGCCCGCCGGGTGTTGGAAAGACCACGCTTGCCCAGATCGTAGCCCGCTCGCTGGACATGCCTTTTTTTACATTGAGCGCCATAGACAGTGGTGTAAAAGAAGTAAGGGCCGTTATAGAACAGGCAAAAAAAGCCGGCCATGCATTGTTGTTTATAGATGAGATACACCGCTTTAATAAAGGGCAGCAGGATAGCCTGCTTAGTGCTGTTGAAAAAGGTATATTGACACTTATAGGTGCTACAACAGAAAACCCCTCCTTTGAGGTTATAAGCGCCCTGCTGAGCCGCTGCCAGGTTTATGTATTGAGATCTTTATCTGAAGAAGATTTGAAGGCCCTCGTAAACCAGGCTATCGAAAAAGACGAATGGCTGAGGCGACAGAATGTGCAAATAAAAGAATGGGGTGCATTGCTTCAATTAAGCGGGGGCGACGCACGAAAATTGCTTAATTTACTAGAGCTTGTTACTTCTGCAATGCAAGGCCCGCAGAGGGAAATTAATAATGCAATAGTGCAAGACGTGGTGCAAAATAAAATGGCACTCTATGACAAAGCAGGTGAACAGCATTATGATATTATTTCTGCCTTCATAAAATCCATGCGCGGCAGCGATCCTAATGCGGCTGTGTATTGGCTGGCGCGGATGATAGAAGGGGGTGAAGACCCTAAATTTATAGCCCGCCGCATGGTAATACTGGCCAGTGAAGATATTGGCAATGCGAATCCCAATGCTCTGTTGCTGGCTACCAGTTGTTTCCAGGCAGTGGAGTTGATAGGTTATCCCGAATGCCGCATTATACTTGCCCAGACGGTTACTTACCTGGCATCGTCCCCTAAAAGCAATGCGGCATACATGGCCATAAGCAAAGCGCAACAATTGGTGAATAAAACAGGCGACCTGCCGGTGCCGCTACACATCCGTAATGCGCCCACAGGGCTTATGAAGAACATGGACTATGGCAAAGGCTATAAATACGCGCATGATTTCCCCGGCAATTTTACAGAACAGGAATTTTTACCGGAAAAAATATCGGGCACCAAACTATATGAGCCGGGGAATAATGCCGCTGAAGCCCGTATGCTTGAATACCTGAGAAATTGCTGGAAAGAAAAATATAACTATTAGTTGCAGATTGTAAATTGAAAATTGTAAAATTGCCTTTATGAAAATGTGTTCAGATCGTAGAATTTCTCTGCCTATAATAATGCTATTGCTTGCTGCATGTAATAATAATCCGGTTAAGACAACAAGTTCGGAAACTGCAGAAACGAATTCCGGCGTGCCGGCAGTTATGTCTTATGAACTTGTAAATATTTATCCGCACGACCCGACCGCTTTTACCGAAGGCCTGCAATTTGTGAATGGCTATCTCTATGAAAGCTGTGGTGAATATGGAGTTTCTGACATTAGAAAAACAGAACTTGTTAGCGGCAAGGTTTTACAAAAGCAAAAAATGGAAAAACAATATTTTGGCGAAGGGCTCACTGTTTTGAATGGTAAAATTTACCAACTTACCTACAAAGAAAAGACTGGCTTTATATATGACCAGGCTAGCTTAAAGCCCATAAAAAAATTCAGGTTCAACACGGCTGAGGGCTGGGGTATGACCAATGATGGCAAAAATATTTTGTTTGATGACGGCACCAACACGATCTATTATCTTGACACCACTTCATTGCAGGTTGTAAAGCAACTAAGTGTGAATGATGAGCATGGCCCGGTCAATAATATCAATGAGCTTGAATTTATTAAGGGCTACCTCTATGCTAACCAGTGGCAAACTGATAATATCTTAAAGATAGACACGGGTACCGGCCGTGTAGTTGCCCGTGCCGACCTCAGCGACCTCAGGCAAAAACTGGGGATAGCTCCCTTCCCCCCGGCAAATGAAACAGCACCGGATGTATTAAATGGAATAGCGTATGATGCAGCCACTAACCGTATATTTATTACCGGAAAATTCTGGCCAAAGCTTGCCGAAGTGAAATTGGATAATTAAAGATAGGTGCCCAAAAACTGTAAGACATTTTGCAGGGTTGGGTCCCAGTAATAATCGTCCTGTCCATGTCCTAATCCTATTATTCGGTAGTATTGATGCGGAATCCCGTTTGCCTCCAAAGAATCATTCAACATATCAGATTGTATCGGGTGTACAGTTGTGTCAACAGTACCCTGGTATATAATGGTAGGCACAGCCCCGGCCATGTGAAATATAGGGCTTGCCTCTTTCCATAATTGTGGGTTCGCCTGGTAAGGCATACCAAGGAACGTCGTTAGGTCAAACACAAGATGATCTGTTAACACACTGCTGTCTATCAGGTCTGTGGGGCCAAAATCATCAATAACCACTTTTATTTTTCCTTTGGTGTTCCATGCGTAAGCATACAGCAAAGACAAATGCGCACCCGAGCTTTGCCCGGAAATGCATATCCGGTTAGGGTCTATATGCCATGCCGCAGCCTTTTTATCCATAAAATTCAATACTGAATCAATATCATATAATTGCGCAGGATAAGGAAAAACATTAGCGAGACGATAATTAATATCCACAATAGCATACCCATTCTCTGTAAAAACATTGTACATGTCAGAACTGCCAAAAGCAGGTGCCTGCCCCCTCACCCAGCCGCCACCATGCACAAAAAGGATAACAGGGCTTCTTACCCAAACCTGCTTAGTAGGCAGAAAGACGTTTGCGGTCTGCGCAGGGTCTGTACCATAGGCAACTAAACTATCTATGGTATAATTGCCCTTAGCTGCCGGCGCAGAGGTATTATTCTTTTTGCAGGACAACGCAAAAATGAAAATTAGTGCGAAATATAAGTAATGAAGCCGCATAGAATAAGAATGATAAAAAGAGAAACGGAATTTCTGCCGGAATATTGCATAGTGCACCAGATCAGTTTTACAAATCCATTGCAGCCATTTCAGCACATCGCTCCCCGTCAATGGCGGCAGAGATAATGCCGCCGGCATAGCCTGCACCCTCTCCACAGGGATATAGACCCTTTATTTGCGGATGCTGTAAGGTTTCTTTGTCCCTGGGCACACGCACAGGAGAACTGGTGCGGGACTCAGTGGCTACTAAGACCGCCTCATTTGTATAATAGCCTTTCATTTTTTTGCCAAATGTTCGCATGGCATGCTTAAGTGCCATAGCTACTTCAGCAGGCAAAACTTCCTGCATAGATGCGCTATTGATGCCCGGAATGTAAGAGCAAGCAGGCAAGCTGGAAGATATTTTCGCCTCTGCAAAGTCAACTAAGCGCTGGGCAGGCGCAACAAGATTGCCGCCCCCAACCGCAAAAGCCTTTTGTTCTACCATTTGCTGATATTCCAGAGCGGCCAATGGCCCTTTGAATCCATAGGCAGCAAAATCTTTTTCATCCACACTTACTACAGTACCCGAGTTAGCAAAAGGATTATTTCTTTTAGATGGCGACCAACCATTCACCACAATTTCTCGGGGTGCGGTGGCTGCCGGAGCTATGATACCACCCGGGCACATACAAAACGAAAACACGCCTCTGCCATTTTCCTGGCTCACTAATGAATAACTGGCCGGTGGCAAATATTCATCTCTTACAGCGCAATGGTATTGCACCTCATCAATCAATTGCTGGGGGTGCTCTATTCTAACACCTAAAGCGAAAGGCTTTGATTCGATCAATATGTTTTTATGATGGAGTAATGTAAAAATATCCCGGGCAGAATGCCCGGTTGCCAATATTACAGCATTGCAAGCAATAGTTAATCCGGCAGATGTTTTTATGCCTTTAATGGTGTTCCCTTCAAGGACTATATCGGTAAGTTTATTTTCAAACAACACCTCTCCGCCGCAATCAATAATTTGTTGGCGCAAGGCGCTTATAATATTGGGCAGTTTATTAGTGCCGATATGGGGCTGTGCATCAAATAATATTTCTTCGTCGGCACCGAAATAATGAAATAGTTGCAGTATCCTCTGCACATTGCCGCGCTTGGTGGACCGTGTATATAATTTACCATCACTATAAGTGCCTGCGCCGCCCTCCCCGAAACAATAATTGGATTCAGGGTTTACGATGCCTTCCTTGTTGATAGCTGCCAGGTCGCGGCGACGGCTACGCACATCTTTACCACGTTCTATAATTATCGGCCTGATGCCCAGGTTTATTAATTTCAAGGCGGCAAACAATCCCGCCGGTCCCGAACCCACGATAAGTATATGTGGTGCATTGCTTACGTTCTTGAATTCCGGATCGAAAACAGGGGCTTCTTTTACAGGTTCGTCCACAAATACCTGCAATTGCAAAACCACACGGGCCTGGCGAGAACGGGCATCAATGGACCGTTTTTGAATGACATAGCCGCCAATTTTTTTAGCACCAGTATTTAATTCTAAAGCGGCGTGTTTTAAAATATCCTTGTCGGAGGCAGCCTCAGCAGGCAGAACTGAAATCGTTATTGTCTTTATCATTGTGCGTTAGGTTTTTATCCTAAAAGCGGATTTTTTAGTGTTGCAAAACTACAATTTATTTAGTGCCGGCTGAAACCTATTCTGAAAAGAATATTTATGTACAGTGCTATTGCATCTAATCTATCGGTTCACTGAGTCCATTGAAGCTTGCGGGTAACGTAAGCCTTCTGCAATGCCTTTCGGGAAAATATTATTGATCTCTTCCAGTTCTTCTTTTGTAAAACTTACATTTATTGCACCCACGTTTTCTTCCAGGTATTTGATACGTTTGGTGCCGGGTATTGGAAAAATAAAATCTTCCTGGGCCATTACCCATGCCAGAGCCAGTTGGGAAGCCGTGCAGTTTTTTTGCGCTGCCAGTTCCTGAATGCGCGCTACTATCTGCATATTCTTTTCAAAATTCTCTCCCTGGAAACGCGGGGAGGACCTGCGGAAATCATCGGGGGCAAGGTCTTCGAATTTTTTGATCTGGCCGGTAAGAAAACCCCTGCCCAGCGGGGAATACGCTACGAATGCAATGCCTAATTCTTTACAAGTGGCCAGCACCTCGTCTTCAGGGTCGCGGGTCCAGATTGAGTATTCGCTTTGCACAGCAGTAATAGGATGCACCGCATTTGCCTTGCGCAGCGTTGCCGCTGATACTTCTGATAAACCGATGCCTCTTACTTTGCCTTCTTTCACCAGTTTGCCCATGGCTTCTACGGTAACTTCGATGGGAGTTAGGGGATCTACACGGTGCAGGTAATAGAGATCAATCACATCTACCCCTAATCTTTTCAGGCTGCCTTCACTGGCGGTTTTTATGTATGCAGGGCTGCCATCTATGCCGCGTGCCTGCGGATTATTGGGTTCTCTGCGGATGCCGAATTTTGTTGCCAGCGTTATTTTGTCCCTATTGCCTTTCAGCGCTTTGCCTACCAGTTCTTCATTCAGGTGAGGGCCGTACATATCGGCAGTATCCCAGAAGGTGACACCGAGTTCCAGTGCCCTATGTAATGTTTTTAAAGATTCCTCATCATTTCGCGGACCGTAAAAATCGCTCATGCCCATACAACCAAATCCTATTTCGGAAGCCGTAAGGCCTGTGGAACCAAGTTTCTTTGTTTTCATATATTTATCTGTTTAAAAGGTAAAGGTGAGGTAAATACTTTATTCCGGATAATAGAAATGTTTGATAATGGTATTGCCAATAAATCATACCATATTTCTATTAAAACACCGCCACTGCCCTTACCGGCGAGCCATCAGCATGTTCTATTTTTAAAGGCAGACATTGAAACATAAATCCCGATGCGGGTAAACTATCGAGGTTTGTGAGATTTTCGATGATGATGATCTCTTTGTCTAAAACTATGTGATGATTTGGCAAGTCTATGCTATGGACAGGATCCAGTGAAATGGAATCAAGGCCGATGCCTTTTAGTTTAAAATTGGTAAGCCATTTGGCAGCGTCAAGGCTCAATACAGGGAAGTCATCAAAATAGGCTTCTGTCTTCCATTTTAGTGACCAGCCCGCGTTGAGGAGTAAGAACTCTGCATCGGCAATTTCATTTTCGTATTTTTTAAGAAAGTCAACAGTGATCTCTTTGCCTGCCAGGGCTTTGCAATCTATCACAATGCCGGGGCCTATGAATTTATCTATGGGCAATTCATCGAGTGTGCGGCCGTGTTTTAGGATGTGGTAGGGTGCATCAATATGTGTGGCCGTATGGGTGAACATAGTTATCCTGATCTCCTGGTAGCCATCTATATCTATATCCTGCAACACCGGCCTTTCTGTGCCGGGGTAAACCATGATATCTTCGTTGATGAGGTGGGAGAGGTCTGTTATTTTCATTGGGGGAACATTAGAACGTTTCTATACAAAGCTATTTAGTAATTTCTGAATGGCAATGAGCTTTTTAGTGGGTTTGCCGTTGTAGCGGGTTTTGCGGTATTTGGCATTGAGATATGTGTCGGCGGTTTCAAGAGTTTCTGTTTTGAGGAATTGTTTCACAAGGTTTCTTTGTGTACTTGTGAGCGTTTGCCTATGATACATTGCTTTACCAAGGGCCTGACGATGGAGAAAATAGTTGTTATTAAAGTACAGTTTAGTGCATAGCCTGCCAGCTTGCGGACAGATAAAATACCATAAGAACCCTTTGCCTAAGTTTGAAGGTTTTGCGTGCAAAGCCACTTCATATTTTATGTCTTCTTTATTGTATGTATATTCTATAATGATATGAGGCTGAGATGCAATGGTATTGATGGTAATGTATATTTCAGCTGACTGCCCGCTACCTTGCTGCCAGGAAATAATACAGTTTTTCAGTTGGGCCGGAGCAAGATAACCGAACTTTTGCAGGTCGTGTATATTGATGGTTTTACAAACATCCAGGGTTATTGGATATGTGGGATTGTGTGGCATTATTAATTTGATATTACTTTTTGCTAATCCTGTTTTTGTTGTTGATGCCTCAATTCCTAAGGAAGACTTTGATTTGCGGTAGCAGGTGTTGGATTTTTGTATGTGGGTATTTCTTTTTCGACAACAAGGGAGGCGAACCTGGTGAGTATTTTCAAGTTGTCTTCGCTACTGATGCGATCGGTATCTTCTAAAATACTTTCGACTGAATTGTTTACTAGTTCTTTGATCTTAGCGCGGATACTGATGGTTTGTGCTGCATCTACAGGTTGTGCAGACGCCTTCAATTTTTTACAATAGCTTTCGAGGAATTGGAGCAGATTGTCGAAGATATGCCTGTCGCTATAGGCATTTGCTTTAAGGGCCTTGCAAAGCCATTGGCTGATGAACAGTTTTTGCTGCTCGTTGAGTTGCAGTTCGTCCATCTGTTTGATAAATAAAGACAGGCCGGTCAATGGTTCGCGCCAGTTGTTCTGAAAGGTGGTTATAGCAAACCAGAAAACCTGGAGAGGTTGTTCTGCATCACTGAACAGGTTGCTGTCCATTAATTCGCAACAGATGCCAACGGCGAATTTGTTGTATTCTTCATTTGGGTTGGCGATGTAGGCTTGCAGTTGTTTGATGTGTTCCATAATTTAGTTAAAAAGGTAAAAAGTTAAAAGTTTAAAAGGTTAAAAGGTTAAAGAGTTAAAAGGGTTTCGTTCAAATTTTGACCA
Source organism: Bacteroidota bacterium (assembly GCA_013285905.1). Taxonomy (GTDB): domain Bacteria; phylum Bacteroidota; class Bacteroidia; order Chitinophagales; family Chitinophagaceae; genus JABDGU01. Next base: position 24,517 of record JABDGU010000002.1, read on the forward strand.
AAGGTAGAGCGGGTTGTAATTGGGTGCAAATAAAGATATTCAGATTTTTTGGGGTGTTGGGTGGGTGAAAGGCTTTACCGGTAAGGGTTTTGGTGGTAAGATTTTTTGTGGATATGTTTTTTAATGGCTCAATTCTGAATGGCTCAAATGCTCAATGTGGTGATAGCACAAGAACGCTTGATTCATAGCTTGGCGGCATTCTTGCGCCAGCGGAGTTCGTCCATCACGAGTATGCGCGAGTCCCTGAAGGAGGAGACTCGCGCAGGACGGTGGGGGTATTTATTTTTGTGGATATGTTTTTGGGATTTGGATTTGCAGGATTAGCGGATTGTTGGATATGTGTTTTCGCAAGCGGGACGCTTGCCGTTTTCAGGACGAAGGGAGACCTTTCGACCAGCGGGAACACTTAAATCAGCAGCGGCTTCAGGCACAAGAACGCTTGACACACGGCTTGGCGGCATTCTTGCGCCAGCGGGGATATTTTTGTTGTGATCACCCTTTTTTTATTTTTAGTAACATACATTTGACGGATAAATAACTTGTATATATGCTATACTCTATAAAGCTTTACCTTACTCTATCTTTATGTATTCTTTGTATAGAAGGGGTTGCACAAGTGAATAATATCAAGGCAAGTAGAAATGATTTCAAACTCACTTTGGCGGTTGACGGGGACAATTATTATGAAACTGATGTTAAAGCAGGCCCTTATATAGTAGGCCCAAATGTATTACAGATATATCCTACTGAAAAAGTGCTGATGGAAGTAGAACAGGAACAAGGGGTAATCAAGAGCCTCAAAGTTGTAAAGAAAAATGAAAATCCTACGAAAACAATTGATATATCATTCATGCAAAAAACAGATGGGAAAAAGCACCAACAAATGATGCTGTCAATCTTTAACCCTTTTGATATGAACCTGAAATATAGGGCCAACATTTTTCTTATGAAGGGAAATAAATGGGAAGCTACCGACGTCTTACCAATAATGAGAGGCATCTCCTCTTACGAAACATGGCCGGATATAATTGTTACTATTGCACTGGACCAATGGGAGTTGTCACCTGACGTGAATGATAAAAATAAATAGCGGTGCTTTTTAAAATTTAGTCTTTTGTTGTTGTAAGCAATTCTTGTTGTTCCTATACATCCCTAAAATAGAAAATACGTGGCTGGACACAGGGCTATGTTATCACTCTGCGCAATGACCACCGCCGGTGGCGGGGCAGGCTGGGCTGATGGGGCTACATATCTATTTCTCAGGGGATGTCTCACTTCGTTCGACATGACGGCTTTGATGGGGATATTTTTATCCCATTATTTAGCTACTTTTGTTGCCGTTTTCGGGTTTAAAACTTAAAATAATTTAGTTTATGTCATACGATGTTATAGTTATTGGTTCCGGGCCGGGCGGCTATGTGGCGGCTATCCGTGCTTCGCAATTGGGTTATAAAGTTGCGGTGGTGGAAAAAGAAAGCCTGGGCGGCATTTGCCTTAACTGGGGTTGCATACCTACCAAGGCTTTGCTGAAAACTGCCAATGTATATGAGTATTTTTCTCATGCTGCCGATTATGGCATTGTGGCGAAAGATTTCAGCGCTGATTTTGGGGCTGTGATAAAACGCAGTCGTGGGGTGGCCGACAAGATGAGCAAGGGTGTGCAGTTCCTGATGAAGAAGAACAAAATAGATGTGATAATGGGCATGGGGAAACTGAATGCCAGGAAAGAAGTGGAAGTGACCGGTGCTGATGGCAAGATGACGGCCTACCAGGGCAAGCATGTAATATTGGCCACGGGCGCACGCAGCAGGCAATTACCTAACCTGCCGATAGATGGCAAAAAAATAATAGGCTACCGCGAAGCTATGAACCTGCCAACACAGCCTAAAACCATGATAGTGGTGGGCAGCGGCGCTATAGGTGTGGAGTTTGCTTATTTCTATAACAGTATCGGAACCAAGGTGACGATTGTTGAATTCTTGCCAAGATTGGTACCTGTTGAGGACGAAGAAGTATCGAAGGAATTAGAAAGGAATTTTAGAAAGAAGGGCATAAAAGTGATGACAAATGCCAGCGTGGAAAAAGTGGACACGAGTGGTGCGATCTTAAAAGCCAGTGTGAAAACCCAGGAGGGCATGGAGACGCTGGAAGCTGATGTGGTATTGAGTGCAGTGGGCATTTCATTTAATACTGAGAATATAGGACTGGAAGCTGCCGGTGTGAAAACCGACAAGGGTAAAGTGCTTGTTGATAAATACTTTAAGACCAATGTAGATGGCGTTTATGCCATAGGCGATATTACGCCGGGGCAGGCGCTTGCGCATGTGGCATCGAAGGGTGCTGTGATATGCGTGGAAGCTTTTGCTAATAAAGATGGCAAATATGCACACATGCCTGAGCCATTGGACTATGGTAATGTGCCGGGTTGTACTTATTGCTCGCCGGAGATAGCCTCTGTAGGCCTGACCGAAAAACAGGCAAGAGATGCAGGCTATGAAATCAAAGTAGGTAAATTCCCATTCACTGCGTCGGGCAAAGCAAGCGCTTCGGGTCATACCGAGGGTTTTGTGAAAGTGATATTTGACGCTAAATATGGCGAGTGGCTGGGTACACATATGATAGGTGCTAATGTAACCGAAATAATTGCCGAAAGCGTAGTAGGACGCAAACTGGAAACTACCTGGCACGAAATATTGGACAGCATACATCCGCACCCAACCATGAGCGAAAGTGTGAAGGATGCCGTTGAAGTGGCGCTTGGCGAGGCGATACATTTATAATTGCTTAATGGCTGAATTGCGCAATTGCTCAATTTGGAATGTGATATAATGTGGAAAATGTGATGGAATGTGAAGATTAAGGCGAATTGATAAAATAAGATTATAATTAAGTAAGATTTTAACAGAGTATTTTTTTGGAAATGTGTTTCTGGAAAATGCTCTGTTTTTATTTTTAATATTTATATAGTTTATTGAAAATCAATTTATTAACTATTGATGTTAAATAAAAACTAATGAATGCCAGTGCGGGCTTTGGTCCTGGTTTTTTGGTTATTTTTGAGAGATTTCGCTGATAGCAATAAATGTGCGGCGAATAATGATTGTTTTATAAAATATTTTTGACGTTTTCGAGTTATAAGAGTCGGTGCAAAAGACCCATAAGATATTGAGTTTTAAGCCAGGAATAGTATATATATTATTTTTTCTGTTGATCATAAGCTTCCCTTCTTCCCTGGCGCAAAAGGTGAGCGGGGGAAGCCATGCCTCTAATTCAGACTCTGTAAGACAAGCCCAAAAACAATTTCAGGACAGCGTAAAGGAAGCCCGCCAGCACCAAATGGATTCTGCACGCACAGCGCGTACAGGAGAACTGGAAAGAACGAAAGCAGCCCGCGAACATAGCCTGGACAGCATGAAGACTGTGCGCCAGCACAATATGGATAGTATAAAAACTATCAGGAAGCATTTTACAGATAGCATTGCCATTGTTCATAAATACAGAAACAGCAGGCATTACCAGGACAGTGTAGCAAAATCGAGGGCGGCCAAGATAAAGCTTGCGGCAAAGCAAAGGAAAACTGTGGTTGACTCTGTGCAAGGCGTGCGCAAAAAAGCGATACAGCAAACCATAGCTGTGCGGAAAGTAACTATAGACAGCGTTCATAAAATTCAGAAGAAAAGGGCAGACAGCCTTGCGGTTATCAGGAAGTATAAAGCGAGCAAGCGCTACGCGGACAGTGTATCGATCGTAAAACACACACGTGCAGACAGTATGCACGTGGTGCGGAAGAAGTTCAATGACAGCATGTTTAAAGTGCGCAAACATTTTAAAGACAGTGTGACTATTGCGCGTAAGCGTGTGATGGACAGTATGAAGGTGGTGCGCACCCATTTTTCTGACAGTATTAAAGCCGTAAGAAAGGCAAGGTCAGACAGCCTGGCAAAAGCAAAAGCTGACAGAGAGAAACTGCAAAAAGCTAAGGAAAAGCAACACGAGCTGAAGATGATGATGGCCCTGGACCTGAAAATAAAACAGAAGCGGGAGAAGTGGAGCAATGAAAGCATGCTGAAAAAGAAGTGGCGGCCTCCCAGGAGCCTGATGCAGAATACTGTGACGAAATATAATTACTACTACAACGCCAACCGGAAAATGGACGAGGCCCTTGCTAACATGCAGCGGGGGCATAAGGAAAATCTTGATTCCCTGATAGGGATATATCCTTATGATCCGAACCGGGATTCGTCTTTGCTGTCGGCGGATATGGACAGCATTATACATAAGGTGTCTGTAGGGATACAGATACACGACCCGCGCACAAAATGGGCGGATGATATGTATTTGCTATTAGGGGAAGCCTACTATTACAAAGGCGGTTATGAAAATGCTGCTACATCTTTCCGTTATATCATCAGTATGGATGAGCAGCGGAAGAAAGAAGAGGCCGCGAAAGCCGCGAAATCAAGCGGGCCATCTATTGTTGAGAACGATAAAAAATCAAGGCTTGATTTTTTGAAGCACCCGCCAGTGCATAATGATGCGATCCTGTGGTTATCGCGCACGTTTACAGAATCGCACCAGGTGGAGAATGCTGAATCTATCATGTCCCTTCTTGATTCTGATCCGAATTTGCCGGAAAACCTGAAGGGCAGGATAGCTCTCGAGAAAGCTTTTATCCATATAGCCAATCATGATCTTGCAGATGCCTCTGCCGAACTGGCGGTAGCGGTAAAAGACAATAATATACCGGACTGGATAAGGGTGCGCTGTGCTTTCCTGAACGGGCAGATATTGCAGCGGGAAACCAATTACATCGCATCTACCGACAATTTTAAAAAGGTGCTGGATTTTAATCCTAAAATAGACATGGAATTTTATGCCCGGAAATATATGGCTTACAACACCATATATGCAGCCGGGGATATTGACGGGATGACGGCCTCGCTGGAAAAAGTATTGAATGATACTAAGTACATGCCTTATTATGACCAGGTATATTACCTCTTGGGGCAGCTGGCTATGAATGGTAATAACAAGGAAGACGCCATAGCCTACCTGCACAAAAGTATCACGACTCCGAAGGCAACAAAAAAACAAAAAGCGATCTCGTTCGCGGCACTGGGGAATGTGTATTTTTCATCCGGAAATTATCTTGCTGCTAAAAAAGCTTATGACAGTTCTTCGCTGCTGTCGTCGAGCGCGCCGCATGATAGTTTAGTGATGGTAGCTGTGAAGCGCAGCAAAGTGTTGGGGGGTGTTTCTACACCGTTAATGGTGATACACGACGAGGATAGCTTATTGGCCCTTGCAATGCTGACCGATAAGGAACAGGACGCGGTGGTGCGTAAATACCTGCGCTACCTGGAGCGTAAACGTGATGACAGTATTTTTAAAGCGCAGAGCGTGCCGGCCCCCAGCAATGTGGCGGCCCTTACGGACAACCCTGATGCAGCGAATTGGTATTTTGGCAATTCTGCACTGATGCAGCAAGGCAGTAATGATTTTAAACGCAAATGGGGAAACCGCCCGCTGGCAGATAATTGGCGCCGTTCCGCAGCGATAGCATCCGGTGGGACGAATGGCAGTGACAAAGACAGCACCGAAGAGGAAAACCCTAATCTTGATGAAAATGGCCTGCCAACGGAAGAGAGCCTTCTTGCTGCTATCCCTAATAGCGATGAAGCTAAAGAAAAGGCGGGTAAGAAAATACAGAAAGCCTATATAGACCTTACTGATGCTTATATAAAACAGCTGGAAGATTATCCGCTGGCAACAGGTACCCTTGATACTTTGGAAAAACGCTACCCTGACCATATTTATAAAGAGGCTGCACTTTATTTGCGATATTCAATAGCCTTGCGCCAGGGAAAAGTGGATGAGGCACTTGCTTATAGCCAGGAGTTATTGCAAAAATATCCTGACTCTAAATACGCAAGCCAGGTGCGGCCTACTGAAGACAAAAGCCCGGGCATAGATACAGGTGTTGCAGTTTCTAATTTTTACGATGAAACTTATTCATTGCTTGTTCAGTATCAATATACCGATGTGCTGGCACGTGTGCGGGAAGCACAAAAAAAATATAAGGACCCTGCCTATGCAAAACGTTTTCGCATTATGGAAGCCATTGCCTGGGCCGGCTCAGGTAATTATAAACAAGCAGATACCCTGTTGAAAGAATTTGTGAAAGCCAATCCTTCTGATTCCTTAAAAGTATGGGCGGATAATATCATCAAGTTCCTTAGTAAAAGCCCGTCTTCAATGCCATTGGCGGGAGCCGATACCGGGCCCTTATTATCGCACTGGCCTTATTACGGAGATCCTATAGGCAAACCACTGAGCCTTGCTGAACTGGCGAGGGCGGACAGTATTGCCAATGGCACTCTTGCAAAAGGCAGGAAGGACACCACTTTTGCAAGCACCGAGGAGGACAAACCGCAACGAGCCCTTAATAATTTGCCTGCATTAATAACTTACAGTGTACAACCAAATGCCGAGCAATATATATGTATAGCTTTGCCACCCATGGAGTACAGGATGGCGAAACTGAGGTCTGCTATAAAAGCCGTTGACTCACAATACCAGGCACAGGCGCAGGTACAGTCCCAGTATTCTCCCTACCAGTCGCAACCTGACACACAAGCTCAGCCGCAGGTACATGCCATTTATATTGACCTTTTCAATACTGAGCACTCTATTATGTTAATTAAGAGTTTCCCATCGCTAAATGAAGCCAAAAACTACTTAGATAATTTAAAACAATCGCTGGATATTTTCAGTGAATATAAAGCCAATGAGTACCAGCCGTTCATTATTTCGGCTCACGATTATAAGAAGCTGCTTTTCGACCATAACATCAGCGAATACCTGGATTTTTATAATCAGAATTTTAAGTGATAAGGAGCCAAAGCTATTGTTGGTCGCCTGACCAACAATAGCTTTGGTATCAGGTACAAGCACGTTATGCACAAAGCTGGGCGGCATGCTTGCGCCAGCGAGGTTTTTTATAATCAGAATTTTAAGTGAAGAACAGAATAGGCTTGCTGATTATGGAAAAATCATAATAAATACCCAAATAAGCATGAACTTTGTGCCTTGAAAAGCAGCTAAGCGAGGTTATTTGCTCAAAATTTTGTAAATTAGAGATACGGAATTGAGCTATGCAGACAATTACAGCGCCTATATATAATAAGAACGAAGAAGAAGAGAAAAAACTCATCCTTAGGGAATATCGTGCCTTATTGAGGGGATTAAAACAAAGACTGAAGAAGGGTGATAAGACACTTTTACGGCGGGCATTTGAAATATCTTTAGATGCCCATAAAGACATGCGGCGTAAATCAGGTGAGCCATATGTTTTGCATCCGCTAGCTGTGGCACGTATTGTGGTGGAAGAAATAGGGCTTGGTGTTACTTCGTCTATTTGCGCCTTGCTGCATGATGTGGTGGAGGATACAGAAATTTCCCTGGAAGACATAGAACATGAATTTGGCCCGGTATTCGCAAAACTGATAGACGGGCTTACCAAAATATCGAATGTTGTTGATCTGAAGGCCGATACAACAGTCCAGGCAGAGAATTTCAGGAAGATACTCCTTACGCTTGCAGATGACCCGCGAGTGATATTGATAAAACTGGCGGACAGGCTGCATAATATGCGCACACTTGGCAGCATGAGCCGGGAGAAGCAATTAAAAATATCTTCTGAAACAACTTATATCTATGCACCGCTGGCGCATCGTTTGGGTTTGTATGAAATAAAATCGGAGCTGGAAGACCTTGCCCTGAAATACACGCAGCCCGAAGTATTTGATGAAATAGCAAACGGCTTGCAGGAGACAAAACGTGAAAGAACGAAGTATATTAATGAATTTATAAAACCTGTAAAAGATGAATTGCTGAAGAACGATTTTGTGTTTGATATCTACGGCAGACCCAAAGCAGTACATTCCATCTATGAAAAAATGCGCACCAAGCATGTGGCATTTGATGAGGTGTATGACCTGTTTGCGATCCGGATCATACTGGATTCACCTGTGGAGCGTGAAAAGGAAGACTGCTGGAAAGTATATTCCATCATCACGAATTTTTACCGGCCCAGCCCGGAGCGACTTCGCGATTGGATAAGCGTGCCGAAAGGTAATGGCTACGAAGCATTGCATACTACTGTGATGGGTCCGGCGGGCCGCTGGGTGGAAGTGCAGATACGCACGAACAGGATGAATGAGATAGCAGAGAAGGGCCTTGCCGCGCACTGGAAATATAAAGAAGGCGGCGTGATGAACCCGGCGCAGGAACATAAGCTGGATAGCTGGCTGCATCACCTGAGAGAGATACTGAATAATCCTGATACCGATACCCTGGACTTTCTGCAGGATTTTAAATTAGATCTTTTTACAGAAGAGATATACATCTATACCCCCGGTGGCGATATGCGTGTATTGCCCAAGGGGGCAACCGCTCTTGACTTTGCATTTGATATACACTCAGAATTGGGAGCAAGATGCATTGGCGCCAAAGTGAATCATCGTTTGGTGCCGCTAAGCTATGTGCTGAAAAGCGGTGACCAGGTGGAGGTGATCACATCATCCAAACAAAAACCTTCTGAAGACTGGCTGGCATTTGTGATAACAGCCAAGGCCAAATCGAGGGTGAAGTATTACCTGAAAGAAGAAAAAAGAAATATTGGTGAAGACGGCAAAGCGATACTGAAACGTAAGTTGGACCATATGGGGGTACCCATGTCGCCACACAATGTGAATGAACTGAGTTTGTATTTTAAAAAACCTTCTCCGTTAGACCTTTATTATGGCATTGCAGTAGGTAGTATAGACGTAAAGGAATTAAAGGATTTCACAGTTCACGGGGATAAACTGGAGCAACCCGGGAAAGAAATAAAATTAGAGACGAAGCACCTTATATCGCATGAAGACGCTGCGAAACATAAACCATCAAAGGGCGGTGGCGAACTTATTATTTTTGGCGAAAGCTCCGACAAAATATTATACAAACTGGCCCAATGCTGCCAGCCCATACCCGGTGATGACGTGTTTGGTTTTATAACAGCGGGCGAAGGACTGAAGATACACCGCACCGATTGCCCGAATGCAGCCCAGTTGCTGGCCAATTACGGGCACAGGGTGGTAAAAACCAAATGGGCGAAGAACAAAGAAATATCATTCCTTAGCGGTCTGCGCATTGTAGGGCTGGACGATGTAGGTGTAATACAAAAAATAACCAATATTATATCAGGAGAGCTGAAAATGAATATGCGTTCATTGAGTATTGATTCGAAAGACGGGATATTTGAAGGCACTATCATGGTGTATGTACATGACCGGGAAGAACTTGATAACCTGAGCAGAAAGCTGGAATCGCTTGGAGGCATTAATAAAGTGGAACGCTTTGAATTGCCCGATGAATAAAGTATTTATGATCGCAGATTTATGATTTATGATTGATGGGTTTAAAATTATTGAATTATATCAATTTAATACGCAATGATCGGAATTTGTAGAGACGCAATGCATTGCGTCTCTACAAATAATTTGTTACATAATTTTTTGCAGCAAAACTTACGACTTAATACTAATGACTTACGACTACAATTCATACAAAGAACTGGCCCAAACCGCTGCGGACCTGCAAAATGCCGCTGCTGTGCTGGAATGGGACCAGGAAGTATATATGCCTTCAAAAGGAGCTTCATTCCGTGGCAGACAATTGGCAACGCTGGCAAAGCAGGCGCATGAAATGCTGACCTCTGACAAGTACGAGCGTATTTTAAAGTCTCTTTTGGATGACAAAACCCTTGACGAGACACAACAAAATAATATAAGGCTTAGCTATGATGATTTTGAAAAGAACAAAAAGCTTCCTTCTGAGTTTGTTGAAGCACTAAGTAAGCAAAGCAGCCTTAGTTTCAATGCCTGGATAAAAGCAAGACAACAAAATGATTATAGCATTTATGCGCCCGAGCTACAGAAAATGATAGGCCTGAAAAGAAAACAGGCAGATTTATACGGTTACGAAAAGCATCCTTATGATGCCCTGCTGGACGAGTATGAGAAAGGCGCCACAGTAGCGATGCTTGACCCTGTTTTTAAAATGGTGCAGGAGCAACTGACACCCTTTTTAAAGAAGATAGCCTCTGCAAAACAAGTGGATGATACTTTCTTTAATCGTAATTATCCCAAACAGGCACAGTGGGACTTTGCTATTGAAGTTTTGAAGACGATGGGCTATGATATGGAAGCAGGTAGGCAAGACCTTTCTGAGCATCCATTCACAACCTCTTTTTCGCCCGAAGATGTGCGTATCACCACACGGGTTGATGAAAATAATTTTGCCTCTTTATTCTGGAGCAGCGTGCATGAGGGCGGGCATGCATTGTATGAGCAAGGTTTGCCAACCAGTGAATACGGTTTGCCTTTGGGCGCCGCGGCATCTCTGTCTATTCATGAGTCGCAGTCGCGATTATGGGAAAATTGCGTGAGCAGGTCTTATGGCTATTGGAAGCATTTCTATCCCAAATTGCAGGGATATTTTCCTCAATCGCTAGGCGATGTTTCGCTTGATAGTTTCTATAGAGGCATGAACCAGGTGGTGCCTTCGCTGGTGCGCACAGAAGCTGATGAGGTGACATATCATTTCCATGTGATGATACGTTATGAAATAGAAAAGGCATTGATGGATGGCTCGCTTTCTCCTGAGGATGTCTCAGGGAGGTGGAACGATATGTATCAAGAGTATCTCGGTATCAGACCCAAGGATGATAAAACAGGTGTATTGCAGGACGTGCATTGGACTCATGGGAGCTTTGGATATTTTCCCACCTATTCCCTGGGTAGTTTTTATGCCGCACAGTTTTTTGAACAGGCGAAGAAGGAAATACCGGGCTTAGATGGGCAGATAGAGCAGGCGGAATTTGGAAATTTGTTGCAATGGCTTCGTAAGAGCGTCCATCAATATGGCAGACGTTATACATCTGATGAGTTGTGCAGGAAGATAACAGGACGCAGCCTGGATTTTTCATCCTTCATGAGTTATATAGAGGAAAAATACGCTGGGGTGTATGATCTTAAATAGAGCATTTTGTCAACAGAGCTGCTACGATATAATGAGCCGCTGGATGTCAGCGAGATCAATTTCCTCCGGAAGAAAGTGGAGGAAGAGCGAAGGTTGTACATTAAGGTTTACAGCATACTGATGGTTATGAGTTTCCTGATGCCTTTCGCGGGGGCATGGTATCGTGCGGCGGGTGGTGCGCAAAATGCTTTTTCACCAATAAGGTATTTTGGCTTCACGGCTTTTCTTTTAGGTGTTTGTACATTGGCGGTTTTGCTGTCTTACCGTTTATACCTGCGTAAAGTTTTCCTGGACCTTAAGACAAGGACAAAAACCATAGAGTTGAGTCATATTACCCGAAAACAATTCATGCCGCAGAATAACAGCTATCATTTTTATATTGCATCTACCAACAGGCTAAGTATAGAAGTAAGCCAGGAAGATTTTTACCACATGGATGAAGGGGATGAAGTGAGCATAGAATACACTACACATGCAAAGATATTTTTAGGATATTTTTGATTTTTAGTTATCACAAGTAAATACAATAGTAATAAGAAATGAAATTATCAATCTTAAAACTAATAGTCCTGGATTTCTTTTTGCTATTTGATTTCTACTATTGCCATGCACAAAATGTTATTAAATATGAATGTGGCGTAGGCCGGATTGAGTCAGGGATAATACACGGGAAAGCAAAAAAACTGATGATCACATTTCATGGAAGATTGGACGGTCTATACAAAGCTGGAGTTGCTGATACTTCTGTTGAAAACATTTGCATTTTCAAATTTGATGTTAACGGAAATATTATGACATTGTCTGATTCAATAGGTAGATGGAATTCCACTGAAACATTTAAGTATGATGTAAATAATAAATTGTTGCAAAGAGATTGGATAGATTTAGAGAATTGGCAACATTTGAATAATCCGATAGAAACTACAATATATAAATACGACATAAAGGGAAATAAAGTAGAGGATAGTGTTTCCATGAATGATAGTTTTGAAAGTGAGACAATGTACTACTATGATTCAGTGGGGCATTTAATTAAGCGAACAGATACTACTTACCAAAAAACTAATTCAATTTTCAAATATAAATACGATATGAAAGGAAATAGGATTGAAGAAATAGGCATTACTTATGCTTATGGTCAGGCTACAAAGTTTGTAGACAAAAATAAGTATGATTCGAAAAATCACTTAATTGAAAAATTGTGGTGGTTTGGATATGCAAGCACGAATGCCCCAAAATTTAAAAAAGAAAATTACAAATACGATACGACTGGAAACATAATAGAGGAAATAGATAGCTATCATAACAACGGTAAAACAATCTTTAAGTATGAAAACTATGATAGCCACAATAATTGGCTAAAGAAGAAAATCATTTTTCATAATAGATATATTTTTGTGAGTAGAGAAATAGAGTATTATTAGTAGTATTTATCTTTTTGCAAATCATTGTTTTCTAATAATTACCTTTGCAGCCCATGATACGGATAGGTAAAATAGTGGCTACACATGCTTTGCAGGGCGCTATGGTGATGACCCATATAGTAGGCAATGCAAAATGGCTGAAAAAGGGAGATGCCCTGATGCTGGAAATGCATAAAGGGAGTTATATTCCTTTTTTTGTAGAGAATTGCAAAGCCAATAATGATGAAGAGTATATTGTTAACCTGGAGGAGACCGTAAGCATGGAGGCCGCCAGAAGGCTGATAGGTAAACATGTATATGTAAACGAAGATGTGCTGGGAAAATTTGCAAAAAATTCTCCTTTGCTGTGGATGGGTTTTAAAGTGATAGATAAAAATAAGGGCGAATTAGGGATTGTGGATGATATGATGCAGACGCCAACCCAATGGATTGCCCAGATGAATTATAAAGGCAAGGAAGTGCTGATACCATTGGTAGCGCAGACGATAGAGGGGATCGACCTGAAGAAAAAGACATTACATCTTGATCTGCCGGAAGGCTTGCTGGAGGTGTATTTGTGAACCCCCACCCCCTGAAGGGGAGCGGGGATATTGATAAATTATATAAAAAGCCCCTTTAGGGGTTTGGGGTATGCGGATAGATATTATAACAGTATTGCCGGAGCTTTTGGAAAGCCCTTTTGCGCACTCTATGATGAAGCGGGCGCAGGCGAGGGGCTTGCTGGAAGTGCATACACATGACCTGCGCGACCATACGCCCTATAAACACGGGCAGGTTGACGATTACCAGTTTGGCGGCGGTGCTGGTATGGTGATGATGCCGGAACCCCTGGCGCTGGTAATAGAGAAGCTGAAAGAAGAACGCCAATATGATGAGATCATTTTTATGACTCCGGATGGCTTGCAATTTGAGCAGAAAATGGCCAATAAATTATCGCTGGCTGCTAATCTTATTATTATATGCGGGCATTATAAAGGAATTGATGAGCGTATAAGGCAGCATTTTGTAAGTATGGAAATATCTATAGGGGACTATGTGCTGAGTGGGGGAGAGCTGGCAGCTGCTGTAGTGGTGGATGCCGTAGGGCGCCTGTTGCCGGGGGTGCTGAATGACGAGACCTCAGCATTGTCAGATTCCTACCAGGATGGGGTGCTGGCCCCACCGGTTTATACCCGGCCGGCAGATTTCAGGGGTTGGAAAGTGCCGGATGTGCTGCTTTGCGGCGACCCGAAGAAAATAGAAGCATGGCGCCATGAGCAAAGCCTGCAACGCACCGCAGAGCGCCGCCCGGGGCTTTTAGACAATGCTGGGCAGGAATAAGCCATAAATTTTTTGTAATCATAAAATTAATAGTACCTTTGCAGTCCTAAAAAAAATATAAACAATGAACGCTTTAGCTTTTGTGCACGAGCAAATGACCGGGAAGAAAGAATTTCCGAAATTCAAGGCCGGCGATAATATTACTGTTAATTATAAGATCATTGAAGGTAATAAAGAACGTATCCAGTCTTTTAAAGGCGATGTGTTAAAACGCCAGGGAAACAGTGGTACAGCCACTTTCACTGTTCGTAAGATGTCGGACGGCGTGGGTGTAGAGCGTTTATTTCCTTTATATTCTCCTAATATTGAATCTATTGTATTGAACAAATCGGGCCGTGTGCGCCGTGCTAAATTGTTCTATCTCCGCGATCGCCAGGGTAAATCTGCACGTATCAAGGAAAAGAAACAAATTCATGCTACTGCACGCGTAAAAGCGTAATATTTATCATATTATATATAAAAAGGCTGCCCGAGGGTGGCCTTTTTTTGTTATATGTGGATTGCTGCGTGGACATTAAATTTCAGCACTCCCAGTTGCGCAGCTACGGAGCGCATTTCGATAATTCCTTATTGGCTACAAAGCTTTGGCCTCTATGAGGCCTTCCCAAGCCATGATGAAATTTAATGTTGAAATGGTATAAATTTAGCACGAGTTTTTTTGGCTAAAGCCATCCATACAGTTTATGGATTCCCCGGCCTGAAGTCAGGGGCAATTGATAAAATATTTGTTGTTGGTCAGGCGACCAACAACGGCATTGGAAAAAGCGATGCTAAGTAAAGGTAAGCGCTATTGTAAAAGGTGTATTTTTACAATATAGTTGGTATTAAATAGTAAAACGCAGAAAAATGAAACGTTTTATTTCTATAGCTTTTATCATGTTGGTCCTATATGCCACCGGTTTTTCGAAAACCGGGCATAAAAAAACAATCCTGAACGGATTATACCTGATAACAAAAATTGACACTGATGCTACAAAACTCAGCCCACTATCTCAGAATGAAATGGCAGTTGGTTTTAGTAAGCTATTCGCTGAATACAATAATAAAGATGAGTTCATAAGGCTAATAATAGACACTACTCAGTTTGTACCACTTGAATTAGAAAAAGCGCCAACAACTGAACAACAAACTGAAAAGAAAAAGAAATTACTGCTCTCATTAACTAAAGAGGCATCCGAAAAATTAAAGGCTTTTACTGCAAATCATGTAATGAGCCGGGTGGCAATTGTAGTTGATGGTGAAGCACTGACCATGCATAAAATAAAAGAACCCATAACAAGCGGGCAACTTCAAATAACCAGATGTACGGACAATGCCTGTGAACGCCTTTTTGTGAAACTGAAAGACAATGTAAAAAAATAGGGTAGTTTTTGAATATGCCTATTAGCTTTACTTTATTTTCAACCAATATAATGTCCCTATCGGGACAATGTCATTAAATTGAGGATTTTGTTTTTCGAAATAATGTCACCCCTTCGGGGTTTGTGCCTATATTAATCCTGTTTTTTTACTATAATCATACCAGTCCTTCAGACTTTTCTCTTAATTTAATGACATTGGCCTATCGGGACAATACCATATACTTGTAAGACAATTTATGCCTTACAAGACACTAAGGTCTTTTTGTATCTTTACCCTAGAATAGTGAATATTAATAAGCATGATAAAAATAGGCCTGCTAAAAGAGAGGAAAATACCAAAGGATGTGCGGGTGGCCCTAACGCCCAAATATTGTGTGCGTATACAGAACGCTTACCCCCAAATAAAAATATATGTAGAGCCTTCTGAAACACGATGCATCAGCGATGCTGCATATAGGGCAGCTGGCATAGAACTGAAAGAGGATCTTAGCGATTGCGATATATTGTTAGGCATAAAGGAGGTGCCCGCTGATAAATTGATACCGGGGAAAACCTATTTTTTCTTTTCACACACCAAAAAGAAACAGCCTTATAATCAAAAGCTGATGCAGGCACTTATTGAGAAGCGGATCCGCATGATAGATTATGAATGCCTGACACATTCGGATGAGCAACGCATATTGGGTTTTGGGTTTTACGCGGGTGTAGTGGGAACGCATAATGGACTAATGACCTTCGGGAAAAAGACCGGCAAATTCGATTTACAGTCAGCACATGCGATAGGAAATTATGAAGGTATTTTAGAGGCTTATGAACGCTTTAAACTGCCGAATATCAAGATAGCAATAACAGGGTCGGGGAAGGTGGCCGCAGGTGTGATAGATGTGATGACCAAGCTGGATATTGAACCTATGGAGCCCTCCGATTTCCTGACGCATAGCTATGAATATCCTGTGTACACACACCTGAAAGGAGGCGAACTATATGCAAGGAAAGATAATGACCTATTTTACAGGGATGATTTTCACGCGAACCCACAGGCGTATAAATGCTTATTTACCTCGTTTGTGAACCAAGCCGATATATTGATAAACGGTGTTTACTGGGAGCATGATATACCAAGGTTGTTTGAGAAAGCCGATATACAACGTAAAGACTGGCGCATAGCGGTAATAGCAGATATTACCTGCGACCAAGAGGGCTCTGTGCCAATAAATTATGGGGCCTCTACTATAGCAGACCCGGTATATGGTATGGACCGCAAAACAATGCTACGCACAGATCCTTTTTTGAATACCAAAGATACGATTGATATAATGGCTGTAGATAACCTGCCTAATGAGTTGCCCGTAGATGCCTCACACTATTTTGCTATTCACCTGGAAAAGTATGTGATCCCTGAATTGATAAATGAGACAAGCGATATTTTACAAAGAGCAACTATTTGCGAAAACGGCAAGTTGACGAAAGATTTTGAGTATTTGGCTGATTATGCTTACGTAGAGGTTAAAAGGGTGAAAGGTTAATAGGTTAACAGGTTAATAGGTCTTTTATTGCATCTTCAATTTTGGGGTATTGAAAAGTGAAGCCTGTGGCCGTTATTTTATCTGAGTTTACTGTGCAACTTTTTAGTATTTCGGTACTCATTTCGCCAAGCATCATCTTCAACACAAAAGATGGAACATGAAAAGGGATTTTTATCCCGCCTTTTATTTTAGCAATAGTTTTCATCAGACTCTCATTGCTGACGGGGTGGGGGCTTACTGCATTGTAAACGCCCTGCATTGCGTCATTTTCCAAAGCCGATAGTATAAGCTTGCAATGGTCATCTATATGTATCCATGAAGTGACGGCTTTGCCGGAGCCCAGTATTGGGACAAGCCCGAAATTTATAGGCTGTATGAATTTGGCGAAAGCCCCGCCATCTTTGCCGAATACAATTCCGAACCTTAAAATAGCTGTCCGCAGAAAGCCGGATGCCTGATTTGCTTCATTTTCCCAGGCCCGGCAAACCTGGCCAATAAAATCGTTGCAGGGAGGATTATCTTCTTTAAAGGGTACGAGGTTTTCCCGGTCCGGGCCGTAATAACCGATAGCAGAAGCTGAAATAAATGTGCGGCAATTGGGCGCATGTTGTTTTAAACCAGCAACCAGGAAACGGGTTCCCGTAACCCGGCTATCTGATATTTCCCTTTTTCTATTAGCTGTCCAACGCTTGTCAGCAATACCTGCGCCTGCCAGGTGTATCATAGCATCAATTTTGCCAAGGGCGTCCAAATCAATACTTGATCTTGCTGCATCCCAATGAGCATAAGTAAGTTGTCTATTACCAGTTTTTTTAATTGACCTGGTAAAAATGATCACATTATTCCCTCTTTCAAGCAGCGAAGCCACAAGATGGGTTCCTATGAAGCCGGTGCCGCCTGTTATGCCAATAGTCTGCATAGTGTATAAATTTTGTCTTATTAAAGCGTAAAGGTCGCAAAGTGCCGGAAAACTGATGCCTCGCCTTATACAAGACAATCGAGATCCTTGTCATCCGCCGGCCACTTCGTTAAAGAATTCTGAAAAATAATTTTCCAGCCAATGAAATACAATAAAGAATAAACCGCTGCGTTTATTTTAATAAAGCACCTTTTTAATGAACAAAACTTTACATAAGACAAGTAACAAAAAAAGCCTGAAATTTTACACTGCCCAGCTCCGGGATTTTAACGGACATGAACAGTTAACAGACTTATTAGACAGTATGGGCGCCTACCTGAATGAAGCGGCCAAGGATACATTGCATCCGCGCCCGCAGGCTATTCTGCAATTGTTGAGGAAAGCAGGGGTATAGCGTTACGGGACACAAAGAATGATGGTAAAATATACCGTCCCATACGGGACGGGTGGTGTTACGTTGCGTTTCATTTCTACCAATATTATGTCCCTAAGAGGACAATATCGTTATTGAGAGCTTTGTTTCCCGAAATAATGTCACCCCGATGGGGTTTGTGTCGATGCGTAACTATTACTGCTATAATCATATCAGTCCTTCGGACTTTTATCTTAACTTAATGACATTATACCAGTTCTATAACCGTTATTTCGGGTAAAATGCCAAGGCGGCCCGGGTAGCCAAGGAAGCCAAATCCGCGGTTTACATAAATGTACTGGTCCTTTTCGTTATAAAGGCCAGCCCATTCTTTGTAAACATATTGAACGGGGCTCCATTTCAGCCATTTGCTTTCTATGCCAAACTGCATGCCGTGGGTATGCCCGCTGAGGGTTAACTGCACATCGGGATAAGAGGGCCTGACTTCTGCATCCCAGTGAGAAGGATCGTGGGAGAGCAATATTTTAAAAGGTATGTTTTGTTCGGCAAGTCCATAGTAGGCTTTTTTCATATCGCCATACTTGGTGAAGCTCATTTTGGCGCTCCAGTTCTCAACACCTATCAATGCTATTTTGTCTTCGCCCCGTTGCAATAGGACGTGCTCATTTAACAATAAACGCCAGCCCACATCTGCATGTATTTTCTTTAGGTCATCAAGGTTTTGTTTTTTTTCTGCTTTTGATGCCCATGCGGCATAATCGCCGTAATCATGATTGCCGAGAATAGAATAAACACCCATAGGTGCTTTAAGGGTAGAGAATATTTGCTTATACTTTTCATCCACTTCAAAGGCATGATTATTTACAAGGTCGCCGGTGAAGAAAATGATATCTGCATTTTCCTGCATTGCTTTTTGTATGCCATGTGCTACTGCCTGGTGATTGTCGAAACTGCCGGTATGGATATCTGATACCTGCACGATCTTCAAGCCTTTGAAAGCCTGTGGCAAAGCATCGAATTTTAATTTTATCCGGCGAACATGATAGTCATACCTGTTAGAAATGCCATACAAGAAACCTGCGAGCGAAGTGCCGCCCAATATCAAAGCCAGGCGCATGAGGAATGTGGAGCGGCTGATGCCATTTGTTACAAGTTCGCCTGCGCTGTTAGTTGCGGGCCATATAAGTTGGAACAAATAGGTAACTAAACGCCGCAGATCATCAATAAGCATGATAAGCAGTATCAATACCTTGCCAATAGTAAAGCCCAGTATAAAGGCGATACAGATATTGCGAAGCAGATGGGGCATGCTTGCCCAATTGATCTGCCTGATAAAAAGGAATGCTACCCAGGAAAGCGTGGTCATTAAAAGATAGAAAGAGAATAAACCTATACGCCAGACCGGAGGCAAATCTTTTATTGCAGAGCGTACTACTATGATGCTATAGTATTCTGCCACTACAATTATGCTGAGTATTATTAAGAGTCTTAAAGACATAATTAGAAATTCCAAATTTTAATAAAACAAATTCCAAAAAAAATCTCACCCCTGGTACAAAAAATATTTTTAATAATTTAAAAACCCGTCAACCTGTTCATTGATGGCCTTTAATGTTTGAGGGTTTATGATAAGGCCATCTTTATCCATCTCATCATTTATTCTTGAAAATGGAAGTTTGTTGTAAAAGACATGCATTTTAAGATAATGGAGGATATTAGTGATATGGTCTAAGCCTCTGAGGTTGCCGGCGCGTCCATCTGCAATGCCTGCCAGCATTACTTTTTTGTTCCACCAGCATTTTTTTATGTCGCTGTTGTCGAGCATGAGTTTAAAAATGCCGGGGAAGCTGCCATTGTATTCGGGCATAATAAAAACAAATTTGTCGGAGGGGATGAAATATTTTTTTTCAAGTTCGAGCAGATCATCGCTACGCTCCCAAACGTTTTTGTTTTCGAGTGAAACAAGATGTACACCGGCATTTTTTTCTGAAAATATTTTGTAGTAGATATTCGCCATTTTCAGTGTCATACTGTCCTGGCGGTTAGTGGCAGAAATAATTGTTATCATTCCGTATATCAAAAATAAAAAGTAAAGGTAGGGTATTATAAGCCTAGTAGGTTTTTCGCAATGCTGTAAAAATTTATATGCGTATAGAGCCGGTTTATTGCGCTCTAAATAAAATCTTTTATTCCCTGTATATTGTGAGGTATAGTTTCTTGTTTTTTGTATTTTTTGTATTTTTTAAGAGCTTAACGTCATGCAGAGGATAACTGCCTTTCTTTTCTTATGTTTTATAAGCATACACCATTTGCAGGCGCAAATATTGCCTAAAGAAGGGAGGGCATTGAATTACAGGATCATTGGTTTTTCATTTCCCCCGGTGACGAATAATAGCGAATATATATTCGAACTTGCTATAGGGAGTCACAATTCTGAAGAATCGTTTAAGAAAAACATAATTAATACATATATATGTAAGGCAAGCAGGAAAATAGTGGAAGTCCCTTTTTGGGGGCAGGAATATACCTGGCGTATAAGATCTGCCAATGAGGGCCCGGGTGCCATAAGTTCCTTTCATCATTTCAGCACCTTATTTAAGAATAAAACAGACAGCTGCAAAGTACGCTTACGAATTATGCAGGAAGCAAAGAAATATAAGGAGGGATATGTTTTTCTTGACGCTAATAAGGCACTGTATAATATGAAGGGAGAGGCAGTGTGGTTCCTGCCCGGCAAAACCTTTTTGCATGTAAGTGTAAGGGATATGAAAGCGACACCCTTCGGAACCATCACCTTGATGCTTAAGGACGAGGAGAAGGTATATGAAATAAACTATGAAGGCGATATCTTATGGCAAGGGCCCAATACCGGGGCGGTAAGCGGCAATGCAACAGAGCATTACCATCATGAATTTACCCGATTGGCAAATGGCCATTATATGGCTTTGGGAAATGAAATGTTTTGGGAGAGCCCAAAGCATAGAGATAGCAGCGCAGCAGACACCAATTTGTACCATAGCACAGAGCCTATGCCAACGATAATAGAATATGACGAGAATGGCAAGCTTGTATGGTCATGGTTGTCGTCGGGATATTTCAGGACCTCGGACCTTATTAATTTCAATACAAAGTTTTTTGTCCAAAAAGTTCCCGTGGATGTGGACGTACATGCCAACTCGTTTTATTTTGATGAAAAGGCAAAAGTCATTTATCTAAGTTTTAAGGGCATTAGCCGAATTGTAAAAGTGAAATATCCCGAGGGCGTAGTATTGAATACTTACGGAGCGGTTTTTCATCGGGGCGTGCCTGAACAGAGGAACGGATTGTTTTGCGAGCAGCATAGTATCAAACACTCCCCAAACGGCTACATCTACATGTATAACAATAACCCCTGCGAAACAGGGCATTCTGCCAAACTGATAGAGATGGAGGAGCCGGCTAGTGGTAAAACAGAGCTTAAAAAAATATGGGAATATGAATGCACAGTAGAAGGGAATTACTCAAAAGAAAGCCTCGCAAGTGGGGGAGGAAATGTGATGGAGTTGCCGGACAGTTCATTGTTTGTGAGTATGGGTGGTGCTTATAGCAAAGTCTTTATTGTTAGCCATAGTAAGGATATTTTATGGAGTGCCATCCCTGAAAAATGGCTGCCCGCGCAGCAAAAATGGAGTGTTGTTCCGCAATACAGGGCAAGTATCATTGAGGACAGGAAAGTACTTGAAAAGTTAATTTGGACAGCGGAAAAGCATAAATGATAGCGGGCCTATAATAATATTGATCCAAGAGGCTCTTTGCCGGAATTTGAATAGTTTTTGCTAATGATTACTTTTAACGTGATTTACTATATGTGCAAGAGCCTTGTTTTTCTTTTTTTCTTTTTTGTACTGATTTGTCCGCTTGGTGCCCAAATATTGCCCAAGGAAGGCAGCAACTTAAATTACAGGCTTATAGGTTTTTCTTTTCCACTTGAAAAAAATGCGGGTAAAAGCAGTTTGGAGATAGCGAAGGGGAATTGGAGTACGGAAGAGGCCTTTAAAAAAAATATTATTAAAAAGCAGCCCTGCAAAACAAATAAAATTGTGATCGAGCTAGCTTCGTTTGGCAGCCAATACAGCTGGCGTGTAGTATATACTGATGCCAAACAAGTTACTAAGGCGGGCGAACTACATCATTTCAGTACCGATATTAATAAGAGGGTGAATATGGATAGTACGCGCCTGCGGATCGCAAAAACGAATGAAAAGTATAAGGATGATTTTCTTTTTATAGACCATAGTGGTGTGCTGTATGACATGAAGGGTGCGCCTGTGTGGTTTCTTCCTAAGGGAGACGAGATAATTAGCAGTATCAGGGATATGAAACTCTCTGCATTTGGAACCATTACCTACCTGGCCAAAGACAGCGCCTATGAGGTAAATTATGCCGGCGATATAATATGGCAAGGCCCGAATAACGGCAAAGTGAGTGGTGACAGTGCTGAGCGTTACCATCATGAATTCAAGAGGATGGCAAATGGCCATTACATGCTATTGGGAGATGAAGTGGTATTGTGGAAGAAAAAGTTGTTGACTGCAAATGATAGTAATATTGCCGCACCTGCTGCTATTAAAGCTCATTTCGGAACGATCATAGAATATAATGAAAAGGGCGATGTAGTATGGACCTGGCGATCTTCGGGCTATTTTATTAAGTCTGATGTTAATTATTATGATGGTTCGCGGACGGGTGAGGAAGACCCGGTGCATGAAAATGCTTTTTATTTTGACGAGCAGCATAAAATTATTTATGTAGGGTTTAAAAATATCAGCCGCATACTTAAAGTAAAATATCCGGAGGGAACAGTGATAGAAAGTTATGGTGAAATTTACAAAGCAGGCATACCTGCAAGTGGAAACGGATTGTTCTGTTCGCAGCATAGTATAGGGCTCACAGAAAATGGGTATTTATACATGTTTAATAATAATACCTGTAATGAAGGTAAGGCTGCTACTGTAATTTTGATGAAGGAGCCCGGGCCGGGGGAAGAAGGGCTGAAAAAAGTGTGGGAATATGTATGCCCTGTGGAAGCGGGAAGGCCTCCTTTGTTTACTACAGGCGGCAATGTAGTGGAATTGAAGGACCACTCCTTGTTAGTTTGTATGGGCCTTACTATGAACAAAATACTGATCGTGGGCCGGGATAAAAAAATTGCCTGGAGCGCATTTAATGAAGCATGGAGTCCTTATGAAAAAAAATGGTGGGTATTGCCACAATACAGGACGAATATAATTGAGGGGCGTAAAAATTTAGAAAAGCTGATATGGAATGTAGAAACAAAATAATAAGGACGGGGCTGCGGACATCATACACGGAGATCGTTTCTTTGTTTACAGGCAATGGATGGAAGGAGAAGCTAAGCGTCGTGCTTGCTTTCTTTATAATTATTAATTCGCTGCAGGCGCAGACATCACCTAAAGAAGGAAGCGCGTTAAATTACAGGCTAATTGATTTTTCTTTTCAGCACAATAAAAAAGATAAAGATTGCAAACTCGAGATCGCGAATGGGAACTATAGTGCCGAAGATTTGTTTAAAAAAAATATTTTAAAAACAGAAGCCTGTGAAGGCGGGCGTATAATTGCAGAGGTGCCATTTTGGGGAAACCAGTATACATGGCGCCTGAAATATAAGGACAGCACAGGAGCGAATGCCAAAAGTGAATTGCATCATTTTAGTACGTCCACTACCGGTATGCTTGATACCAATATGTTTCGTCTCAGGATCATTAGCCAGAGCACAAAATATAAAGATGCATTTGTGCTGCTTGACAGGACCAGAATGATGTATGATATGAATGGACGGCCCGTATGGTTTTTGCCCGAAAGCAAGGCTTGGGAAGGAGATTTGAGGGACCTGAAACTTTCGCCCTTCGGGACGATCACTTTTTTGTGCGGAGACAAGATATTTGAAGCAAATTATGACGGGGATATTTTATGGAAAGGCCCGGATAACGGAAAGGTAAGCGGCGACAATTCGGAACATTACCATCATGAGTTTACAAGACTGACAAATGGCCATTATATGGTAATGGGGGACGAAGAAGTGGGCTGGACACCTGAACTTGCCAAACTAAAGGGCTGCCGTCCGCTCGGTGTTTCCAGCGATACGATGAAAGGCGATATAACGACCTCGCAGAAATCAATGTTCGGCACCTTGATAGAATATGATGAAAAAGGCAAGATAGTATGGTCGTGGAGGTCGTCATGCTATTTTATTAAATCGGACCTGATGCTGGATGATTCGCTGAAGCCCGGGATAAATGATTATATCGACATACACTCCAATTCATTTTATTTCGACGAAAAACATAAGACTATTTATATTGGTTTCAGGGGCTTGAGCCGTATTGTTAAGATAAGATATCCTGATGGTGCTGTGCTTAATACTTATGGAGAAATATACAAGGCCTCGACCCCCAAAATGGGAAATGGCCTGTTTCTGGCCCAGCACAGTATATCACTTTGCCACAACGGAGAGCTCTGTGTGTACAATAATAATTTTAATCCCGCCAAGCCCTTCGGTCAATTTCCCAAAGTGGTGTTGATGCAGCAGCCCGGCCCCGGAAAAGGCCAGTTGAAAAAAAGCTGGGAATATGAATGTACTGTGCCTGAGGGCGGGCAGAGAAATTTTACGACAGGTGGTGATGTGGAGGAACTAAGCGACAGTAGTTTGTTTGTGTGCATGGGTGGTTCGTACAGCAAAATATCGATTATTAACAGGGCCAGGGAAACACTGTGGTCAGCTTTGCCGGAAACTTATATTGAATCACTAAACAGATGGGGTGCAAATCAAACTTACAGAGCACATCTTATAGAAAACCGCAAAGACCTGGAGAAACTGATATGGGCGACGGAAAAAAAGTAATGCCGGGACTGTAATTTTTTTTTGTTTAATACTTATGAATAAGATAGGGGTGCTTTTGCTGTTTTGCTGTATTAGCCTTAAGCAAGTGTTTGCGCAGGTATTGCCAAAAGAAGGGAGCGCGCTCAATTACAGGCTTATAGGTTTTTCTTTCCCGGTTGCGGAGAAAAAAAATAATTGCGTGATCGAGATAGCCCCGGGAAATTATTACAATGAAGATTCTTTTGAGAAAAACAAGATCAATACACTTGTATGCCGGACTAACAGGATGATCGCAAAGGTTCCGTTCTGGGGTAAAGAATATACCTGGTGTGTGGTATGTTGCGATAAAGGGCAGAAGCCATATAGAGGTGCCCTGCACCATTTCAGTACCCTGCTTGTTCCCGGCCTTGACACTGTCTCCCGGCGTTTAAGAGTTACACAAGCCGCCAGGAAATATAAAGACGCATTTGTAATGTCTGACAAATTCAAGGTGATGTATGACATGGGTGGGGATGCAATATGGTTCCTTCCGCAAAAAACAGACCTAAGCGATACCCTATATGAAATAAGAGACTTGAAATTATCGCCACAGGCAAGCATTACATTTATACATGAAGGCGGGATATTTGAAGTAAACTATAATGGAAACATTTTGTGGCAAGGCCCTAATACAGGAGAAATAAGCGGGAGTAAATCAGAAAATTTTCATCATGAATTTACCCGCCTTCAGAATGGAAATTATATGGCCCTGGGAATTGAGCGACCTGAGCGGAAACCTAAACAAAATGAAACGCCGGCGGCAGATGATAAGTTGTTTCATACTACTTTACCTTTACCAACATTGATAGAATATGACAGCAAAGGCAGGCTGCTGTGGTTTTGGAAGTCTGCAAACTATTTCAGGCATTCTGATCTTGTTTATTATACAAGGTCCGGCCCGGTAGGTGTTGATGTACATTCCAATTCATTTTATTTTGACGAAGAAAACAAGGCAATTTACATAAGCTGTAAAGACATCAGCAGGATCATAAAGATCAAATATCCTGAAGGTACTGTGATGAATGTGTATGGGGAGGTCTTTAAAAAAGGTGTGCAGCCAAAAGGTAACGGCTTGTTTTGCGACCAGCACAGCGTGCGGCGCTCAAAAAACGGTTATTTATACCTGTATAACAATAATCCGTGCGATACCGGCTCGTATGCCAGGGTGATGGAAATGCTGGAAGCCCCTGCCGGTAAAAAGGGGTTGAAAAAAATATGGGAATATGAGTGCCGGCCAGGGGGAAGCTATACACCCAAAGAGGCCGCAGGCGGCGGTGGCAACGTGATGGAACTGCCGGACAGGTCTTTATTTGTGAGTACCGGTGGCCCTTACTGCAAAATATTTATCGTGAACCGGAATAAAGAAATTTTATGGGAAGCCGTTCCGGAAATATACAGTGCAAATGAAAAGAAATGGGAGGCTACATCCCAGTACCGCTCCAGTATCGTTGTTGACCCTAAAATGATAGAGAAATTGATCTGGGCCGGTGAAGAAGAGCAATAGTGGAGCAATTACTTGATTTTTATTTCAATGTGACTTATTATTGTATTGTTATGGTAAATATATGTTACTGTTTTTCGGACATTTTGATGCATGAAAAGTGGTATTTTGTTGTTTTTGTTAATTATTTACTATTTTTAGAAAGTTAAATTGCATTTATGCTTTATGAGTAAATAGCGTGTTTGTTTTGCGCTATTGTATGTTTTAGGGCTATTTGTAAACATTTTAGAGAATAAACAAATAAAAATAAGCTGGTATTATGAAAAGTTTTACCCCACAAGTTTTAAGGAATTATTTTTTCCTGTGTATTGCATTACTGCCACTTGTAGCGAATGCGCAAACTTATTGTACGCCCAACTCCTATTATGGGGATTATTATGGCTCGTCACATGATTTTTCATTTACAATGTCAGGTGGTTTGTCGAATATCAACTGGACGCCCGGCTCAACCACCCCAAATGGTTTGCCGGGTATGCTTAGCTATGATGGCTCGCACACAAGCAGCGCTTATTATGGTACCCACGCTGGTGAGGGTTATCTTTATGTAACCACCACGCAAGAAGTAGTTACCCCCGGCACTACGCTGACCTGGAGCCTGCTGACAAATGCCGATATCGGTACTTATTATGGCCCATTGATACATTCGTTCAGTATAGACTGGAACGGTAACGGAAATTTTACTGACGCCGGTGAAAATGTGTTTGTCAATACAACCCAAACAACCAGTTCGGTTGTGTTCTCGGGCAGCATTACAGTGCCTCCCGCCACAGCTATCGGCCTGAAGCGTTTACGTTTAATGTCAAGCTATTATTATTATGGCACCCCGGGTACTTGCTGGTCTTATTCCACTAATTCGGCTTATGCCACTACGTGGATAGATTTTAATTTTATAGTTACGGGCCCTTGCGGCGCTGCGCCCAGTGCTCTTTCTGTAACATCCGCTCCATTAAGCCAGCCCATTTGTACAGGTGCTACAGCTACTATTTCGGCCAGCGACCCCAATTTTTTCACCGGCCTTGTTACTAAATGGCAACAATCCTTATCGGCTTCAGGCCCCTGGACCAATGTGCCATCCGGCCCTAGCGGCGGACAAAATGTGAACGGTCTTGTTTTTACCACACCGGCCTTAGTTGATACTACTTATTTCAGAGTAATTGATTCCTGCACTATTACCCAACAGAACTCTGCCGGCTCGGGTGTTTACGCTGTTCCCATAGTGAGGTATAATATACCTTACCTGGAAACATTTAACACCACTGCGAATAATACGGTGCCGACATGTTATGTGTTTAATGATAATTACGGTACTAATTTCACAGTGCAAAGCGGGCTTCAGTCTGCAGACGGTTCCACTACGAATACGGCGATGTATGCGAATGATCCGGCGACTAATACAACAGGTAAAAATGACTTCTTTACCTTACCCGGTTTAAAGCTTACTGCAAATACACTATATGCGATCCGATTTAAGTACGCGAGGGGAAGGAGTAACCCTGCTACAAATACAGGCAACCTTTACCCGGAACATTTACAATTGTTTGTAAACAATTATCAACCACAATTTGTTGTTGCGAATGTTACCGGCGGCAATAATCTTTTCGATCAGACAATAAGTTTCAATAACCTAGCTGATACAACCGTTTATTTTACGCCCCTGACTACGGGAGGCTATTATTTTTCATGGTATTCCAATACAGCACATCCAAGTACGGCCAATACCGCAGGCGGTGTAGTAATAGTTGACAGTGTGTATGTAGGCCTGGGAACCTGCGTAGCTCCAGCTATTGTAAATCAACCGGCTGCTACACAGTCCGGCTGCGTTGGTACATCAACAACTTTTTCGGTGGTTAGCAGCGGAACCGGAAATAATTACCAATGGCAATATAATGGTTCTGCTATAACCGGCGCCACCGGCAAAAGCTATACGATTGCCAATACAACTGTGGCTAATGCAGGCACTTATACCTGTGTTATTACCAACCCCTGCGGCACTGTTACCACTACTAATGATGTGCTGAGCGTATTTGCATTACCTACTAATGCCATAACGCCGTCTGCGGCCGTTACGATCTGTTCTGCAAGTGGTTATATGCTTACTGCTAACACCAATGCGGTTTCCCCGGTTTACCAGTGGAAACTGAACGGAACTACTATAGGCACAGGCTCAACGTATACGCCTACTCTTTCCGGTTTATACACTGTTGTTGTTACGGATGTAAACAATTGTTCACAATTGTCAGCTAATACGGATACGATCACTGTAAATGCGTCTCCGACTGCGTCTATCAGCCCAAGCGGTTCTACCGTGTTTTGCACCGGCAGCAGCGTAACTTTATTCGGGCCTACCGGCTCGGGTCTCAGTTATCAATGGTATAATGGCACCGCAATACCTGGTGCCACCACATCATCTTATGTTGCCAGCACTAACGGCAACTATACTATCAAGGTTTCTAACTCAAACTGTACCTTAACTTCGCCTGTGCAGACAGTAAGTGTAAATTCCCCGCCATTGGCCAATATCATTGCCTCCGGCCCAACTACTATTTGCCAGGGTAATAATGTAGTCTTATCAGCTTCAACCGGTGCAGGTTATACCTATACATGGAGATTGAATGGTTCACCAACTGCCATTTCAAGTGCCAACGATACTATTACAGCCGCAGGGAGTTATTCTGTTGTTACAGCTATCGGCTCCTGCACCACGACGTCGACTGATGTTGTTGTGAACCTAAACGCCGCTCCGAACGCTACAGTTAGCCCATCAGGCACAGTTAGTGTTTGCACGGGTGGCAGTGTGGTTTTATCTATTCCCCCAGTTGCCGGCAATACGTATCAATGGCAATATGAGGGTTTTGCCAATGGCATTACAACCCCCAATGATACGGTTACTGTGGCCGGCGACATTCGCCTGCTGGTAACCAATAGTTTGGGATGTTCTGCACTGTCGGGCATCACCACTATTAATATTGTACCCTTACCTGTTGACACCATAACACCGAGTGCCCCCGCCGTGTGTTCAGGTTCTAATGTGACTCTGAATGCCAATACCGGTACGGGTCTCAGCTATCAGTGGATAGTGAATGGCAACGTAATAGCCGGCGCAACAGGCGCGTCTTACACAGACCTGCCCCTTGTTAATACTCCTTACCAGGTTGTTGAAACCAATTCAACAGGCTGTGTGGATACTTCGATAGCTACAACGATCACGGTAAATGCCTTACCGGCATCTGCCATTACGCCGGCCGGAAATCTTTCAGTCTGTACGGGTGGAAGTGTGGTATTGAATGCGAATGGCGGTGCGACCAATTACCAATGGCAGTTAAACGGCGTGAATATAGCCGGCGCCGGCGCCAGTGGTCCTTCTGCTACCTTCTATACTGCAGCGGCAGCGGGCAACTATACTGTTCTTGAAACGAATGCTGCAAATTGCTCAGCTATATCGGCGGCAAAAACAGTTGTTGTAAACAGTAACCCTACTGTGACCGTAACATCAAACGGACCAACGACATTCTGCCCCGGTGGCAGTGTAATATTAACGGCAACGACTGTACCTGCACCTCCGGGTTATACCTACAAATGGCTTAATGGTACTACTGTTGTCGGAACAAGTTCTACTTTCGCAGTAAGTTCAGGTGGCAGTTTCAGGGTTGTAGTTACCAAGACATTGCCGGCCGGTTGCTTTGATACCTCTTCTGTGGTAGCAGTTACTCTTTTCCAGGCACCAAGTAATATTATTGCACCTGCAGGACCTACTACTTTCTGCGAGGGAGCAAGTGTGGTATTGAATACGGCTATAGTTGCCGGGATCAATTACCAATGGTTATGGGATGGCATAAATATTACCGGCGCTACCTCGTCTTCTTATACAGCAACAACAACAGGGAGCTATACTGTAACTGTATCGAATGCGGCTTGCTCCAGCACTACAGCCCCTGTGGCGGTAACTGCGAACCCGTTACCAACCGCAACAGTAAGCGCTTCCGGGCCTACAACATTCTGCTCCAATGAAAGCCTTACTTTGAATGCCGGCAGCGGTGTTGGATACACATATCAATGGCAACGTGCAGGCATTAATGTAAACGGCGCAGGTGCAACTGCCGCGTCCTATACTACCGTCGTTTCCGGCGCATATTCTGTTTTGGTTACAGACGCAAATGGCTGCAGTGCTTCATCTACACCAACTGTTAATGTTACGGTTAACCCGGCACCAAGCGTTACAGCCACTATCGCAGGTTCAGCTGTATTATGCCAGGGTGATACCGTGCATTTATACGCAAATTCCGGCAGCACTACGGGCCTTTCCTACCAATGGCAGATGAACAGTGTGAATTTGCCGGGCGCACTATCCGCTTCTTACTACAGCACTATTGTTGGGGCTTACGATATGGACGTGATAGCAAAGAGTGCCAATGGCTGTTATGATACATCAGCGCCTGTAAGTGTTACTATCAATGCAAAACCGGTTCCGGTTATTTTAGCTGCAGGTAATGTTTTGGGTACATCTTTATATAACAGTTACCAGTGGTACCTTAACGGTGTTGCAATACCGGGCGCCACAGGCGAGAACTATATAGCTACACAAACAGGTAATTATACAGTGTTTGTTGTTGACAATAATAATTGTTCAGCAATATCACAGGAGTTTGATCTGTCGGACCTCAGTGTAAATGGTGTGAACTATAACAGCGACATCGTTAAGATCTATCCTAACCCTGCCACATCTGTAATACATATTGATGCACCGATGAAGGTGGATGTAAGGATCAGGAGTATAGAAGGCAGGGACGTATTGGAAGGAAAGGGTGTAAAGGATATGGACATCAGCAAATTGCCCGATGCTGTGTATATGATCATTGTGAGCGACGCATCAGGTGCTGTTATCAAATATGAGAAATTGGTTAAAACCGGTTTGTAAATAAAGCTTTTCTAAAAAAAATGTTGCCCCAAATTATTTGGGGCAACATTTTTTTGTGCCTGTATGAATAAAAACAAAGGGTCCTTTTGTTACTTTTATATTTCTTTACGTGCATCATGTTTAAAGAATTCATACTCCTCTTATTTTTTACTGTTTTAGTTCAGCATGGGGCTGCCCAGGTAGTTCCGGCTGAGGGCAGTTTGTTAAATTACAGGCTTGCAGGCTTCTCTGTTGCCGGCAAAGAACAAATAAGTGAGTGCAGATTTGAAATTGCGGACGGGGATTATTCCACGGAAGACTCGTTTAACGGTCACCTTATTAAAACTGTTACGAGCAAAAGGAAAAGGGCCATCATTGAACTGCCCTGGTGGTCGCATGCGTATACCTGGAGGGCTGTTTATAAGAGAAAGGACCTAAAAACAGTGCAGAGCCGGTTATACCATTTCAATACGGATTACAGCCCCGATGCAGATACAGATAGCATTCGTCTCCGGATCATTCAGCCGGCATCGAAATATAAGGATGCTTATGTTTTCCTGGACGAGAACAGGGCTCTTTACAATATGCGGGGTGAGCCGGTATGGTTCATGCCTAAGAAATTTACGGAAGGTGATAAGCGCCCGCGCGATCTTAAAGTATCCTCAAAAGGTACTATTACTTTTTTGATCTCGACCGAAGCTTATGGAATAAACTACAACGGGGATGTATTATGGAAGGGCCCGGACAATAAAGACCTGAGCGATAAGTATGGGCAAAGCTTTCATCATGACCTGACACAACTCTCCAATGGCCATTATATGGTTTTGGGCGATGAAGCCATATCTATGTATCCGCTGCTTGAGGACTTTAAAGCCGGTAAACTGAAAAATTGCAGTTGCGATGATGTGAAGAGAAAAGTAATGGAAAAAAGCCCCGCAGCATCACCTGCGCGTTTCGGAACGGTGATAGAATATGATAAGAATGGCAAGATAGTGTGGTCCTGGCGTTCTTTTTGTTATTTTATTAAATCAGACATTATCAATTACGGAGCTAAGGGTCCCTTAGATCTGGGGGATCTCCACGAAAATTCATTTTACTTCGATGAAAGCGCTAAATGTCTGTATGTAGGTTTCAGGCGCATCAGCAGGATATTGAAGATAAAATATCCTGAAGGGAAAGTGACAGGGGTTTATGGCGAGATATTCAGAGATGGTGAATCGCCAAAAGGCAATGGTCTATTCTGCCAGCAGCATAGTGTAAAGCACTCTGAAAAAGGTTACTTATTATTGTATAATAATAATCTTTGCGATTCTGTGATGCCAAGTATCATGATGCTCCGGGAGCCTTCTTTACCGAAGGAGGGTTTGAAAAAAATATGGGAGTATACTTGTACCATGGAGGCAGACTTACCAAAACAATTTCACCAGGGAGGCAATATTATTGAATTGCCGGGCAATTCTTTTTTTGTTAGCATGGGCAGCCCTTACAGCAAAGTATTTATTGTAGGTATGGATAAGAAAATAGTGTGGAGTGCATTGCCCGAAAAGTGGGACAATGCAGCTAAAAAGTGGTTGATACTGCCGGAATACAGGGCGAGTATTATTGTAAATAGAAATGACATTGAAAGAATGGTATTGCCATTTTGAGCGTTAAAAACTAAAAGCCAATAAGATAGATAGAGATGCAGATTTTCTCACTTCTTTTACATGTATTATATGTTAATATTATTGTGAAATGCTTTATAAAATAAAATATTCATTTGCGTTTTGTTGATTTTTTAAAAAATATTGATAATCTTAATTGAATTCCTTAAATTGCTTAGCAAATATTTAATAGCTTCAAAAAAATATACAGTGTTATGAACAAATTTACTCATTCGATTAGGGTTTATGTTAGTATAGCAATATTGGCCTTATTTGCTGCCAATGCGCGTGCGCAGACGTATTGCATACCGCATTCCTATTATGGAGGTGATGGCGGCTCTATGCAGTACACAGCATTTTCTACTACCGGTGGTGTACAAAACATTACTTATAACCCGGGTGCAGCGAACATTCCCAATAATTTCAGTGCGCCTAGTTATTACAACAATGCGTCTGAGGGTTATAGCTATGTTACCACTACACAGGCGGTAGCGGCTCCCGGCACTGCCATGACGTTTACGATCCATACCAGTTCTACATACAGTATGTATTATTTTATTTGGGTTGATTGGAACGGAACAGGCTCGTTTACCCAGGCAGGTGATACGATACAAGGTAAGGCTTACACTTTGGGTACCGGTTCAGGTACAAATATTAACATTACCGGGAGTTTTACAGTGCCGGGAACTGCTTCACCGGGCGTAAAACGTTTGCGCATATCAGCTAGTTATGTTGACGCTACTTTTTATCCCATGCCGGCTCCTTGTCTTACTTATACATCTGCAAATGAGTGCTATTATATGGTTTGGACAGATTTTAATTTTATTGTTCAGGCGCCTTGCAGCGTTACACCTATAGCTTGCAGTATAACAAACAACGCGGCAGGAACTTTATGTGCAGGTACACAATTGGCGCTCATCGGTTCCGACCCTAATAC
This sequence comes from Bacteroidota bacterium, assembly GCA_013285905.1. Lineage (GTDB taxonomy): Bacteria > Bacteroidota > Bacteroidia > Chitinophagales > Chitinophagaceae > JABDGU01. The sequence continues at coordinate 58,416 of JABDGU010000002.1, forward strand.
AGCGTTTACAGGTATCAGCTATCAATGGCAAAGTGCTACAAGCGCCACAGGCCCCTGGACAAATGTACCCGGTGCCACATCTTTAAATTATACCACCCCACCTCTTCTTACAAATATTTACTATAGGGTCATAGATACTTGTAATAATATTTCTGCTGCCAGTGCAGCCAGTACGGGCTACCCTATTGCAGTAACGGGTTATCCGATGCCTTATATTCAAAATTTTGACTCGGCAGCTGCGTCGAACGCGGGTCTTGCAAATTTTTTAATACCACATTGTATGGTGGGCAATTATAACGCTGCCACTGCCAGTACCCAAACCATTTTTTCTGAAGGTTTTGATGGAACGGCTTTCCCGCCAACAGGTTGGATCACCGGTCCCTCTAATGGAAGTAACGGTACTTGCTCAGGTGTATTTCCCCTGAAAAGGTGTGTAAGTTTTTCTTCCGGCAGTATGACGGCTCAATTTGGCTGTAGTTCGGTGGGTGTTCCGGCGTCAGGAACCACCCACAATAGCTCGGCAGGTATGATCGGCCTTAACTCCTGGTTCATTTCAAGTGGCTATTACGGGACCATTATAAGCCCGGCGATCAATATGGCCTCTTACGCGGGTGGAAGTAATTACCAACTCAGTTTTTGGGTTTATGGAGAAAGTGGTGATCCATGGAACGTATCTCTGAATACCAGCCAAAGTGCTACCGGGGCAACATCGATCGCCAGTGTTTCATCATCTACCGGGCTTGTTTGGACCCAGCACACCTATACCATACCTGCAAGCTTTTTGAATGGTAATATGTATATTATTATTCAGGGCTACTCTAACTACGGCGATGATATATTTTTCGATGACGTATCAGTTACTTATCTACCAGTTCCCCGTACCATGTTTATGGAAATGGGTTATAATAATACCAAATTTACTTGTGCTGATGGCACTGTATTACCTTGGTGCGTTTATGCAAACGATACCACCGGTACTACGGCAACTAATGGCAAACTGGATTATCTCACTACGCCCGCTCTGCCTTTAGTGCAGGGTATTAATTATCGTGTGAGGTTTGGTTACGGCAGGGGCACATCTAACTGGACAAATAATACCGGTACTCCACCCAATACGGAGAACCTGTATCTTATGGCAGGTAGTAACAATCCGGGTACTGCGTCTTCTGTAAACCCCGTGGGCAATTTCCCTAATCCCCAGATATGGAGCGGGACAGCTGCAAACAATACCTATGTTTCAACTACTTCTCTTCCCGGTGGCCCGATAATTTATTCTGCTACCAGCACAGGACCTTATTTCTTCAGCTGGATAGATAATACACCTCATAGTGGTGCGACTACTGTTGCTAATGGTACAATTGCTTTAGACAGTATCAGGATAGACAGTGTGGGTTGCGTGCTTCCGAGTATTGTTGGTCAGCCGGCCCCGGCCACCAGCGTTTGCGCCGGTTTCCCTGCGTCATTTTCTGTAGTAGGGGCGGGATATGGCCTGACATATCAATGGTATAGAAATGGCAGTGCGATACCTGGTGCAAGCGCCAGTTCTTATACTATCGGTGCCACTGCGCTCACTGATTCCGGACTTTATACTGTAGCTGTTATCGGAGCTTGCGGCGGGACAACGACTGTAATGTCTACTAATGATACCCTGAGAGTAGTTTCTTCTCCTCCGGCAAGTATTACCGCAGGAGGCCCTACCACTATTTGTCCGGGCAATACCGTCCCATTAAATGCTAATGTTGGTTCAGGTTATACCTACCAATGGTCAAATAATAATGGCATTATAGCAGGTGCTACTTCACCAAGCTATTCTGCCGGCCTCGCCAGTACCTACAAAGTAACAGTGTCTGGTTCAGGGGGCTGCTATACCACATCTGCAGGTGTTACCGTAGTTGTAAATGCTGCACCACCTGCAGTAGTTACGCCCGGCGGTTCTACAACATTATGCCAAGGCAGTTGCGTAAGTCTTTCGGCGGGTAACACGGCTTCCCAGACATATCAATGGAACATAAACGGAACTGCAATACCAGGTGCTACCGGTGTATCGTATTCTGCCTGTGTGCAAGGTACCTATACAGTTACTATTACCAATACCAACAATGGTTGCACAGCAACATCGCCTCTGTCAGTTCCTGTAATCGTAAATCCATTACCTTCATCATTAGTTACAGGCAGCGGGGTTGATACGTTCTGCCAGAATGGTAGTGTTACTTTTGTTGGTCCTGCAAACGGTGGTGTAAATTACCAATGGTATAACGGACTAACACCACTTGCTAACCAAACGACAAATACCTATATAGCTACCAATACCGGGCTGTATTATTTGAAGGTAACAAACCTGTTAACAGGTTGCTCGTCCAGTTCAACACCTGTAAATGTATTACTCAATGTACCTTCTGCAACAGTAACTGCACCTACAACCAGTTTGTGTAATGGCAACAGCGTTACCCTTACCTCTACGAGTACGGGGAGCAATTTAACCTACCAATGGTATATTAATGGCTACGCAATTAATTTAGCGAACGCACCGACTTACACGACCAATACACCAGGTAATTATACCGTTACTGTAACGAGCACAGTTGGTCAGTATTCATGTTCTAATACTTCGACACCTCCTATTCCTTTACAGATTTATTCACCACCACCTGCATACATTACCACCAATACCTCTACCACTTTCTGCGCGGGCAGCACTGTTTTGCTTACCGCTGATACGGGTACCGGTTACACTTATCAGTGGCAGCTTAATGGTAATAATATACCCCAGGCCACAGTTTTTGATCTTTCTGTTCCGTCCAGCGGTAACTATAGTGTGAAAGTAACAAATGCCTATGGTTGCTCCGCTATATCTCCTGCTACTACGGTTACGGTAATACCGCTTCCTGTGCCAATAGTTACTGCATCGGGTAATACGCAATTGTGCCCAGGCAGCAACGTAACATTGAGCACAAGCACGGCTCCGGGATTAACTTACCAATGGTATAACGGCACTACTCTGATACCCGGCGCAACCTTCCCTGTTTATGTTACTGCAACTACTGCAAATTATACGGTGGTAGTTACTAATAATACAGGCTGCCAGGGTACTTCAAATGCTACGTCTGTAGTGATGAACGCTGTTCCTTCGTCAGCTATTACAGCTACGGGTGCAACCAGTGTTTGTAGTGGTACAAGTGTTTTATTGAGTGCAGCGGCAGTGAGCGGTCTTAGTTACCAATGGTTATTCAACGGCAATGCCATTAGCGGCGCCAATAGCTCTTCTTATTCTGCAAGCACTGCAGGTAATTATACAGTAACTGTAACCAATGTCGCTGCGGGCTGTACATCAACTACAATAACACCAGGAACCCACGTAACAGTTTTCCCATTGCCTAGCGCAACAAGTTCATCAATTGGTGCTACTTCTGTATGTGAAGGCACTAGTGTTATTTTGCTTGCCAATACAGGTACCGGCTTATCTTATCAATGGAATAACAGTGGTACACCAATAACGTCTGCCACACATTTAACAGATACAGTAACTATAAGTGGTAGCTATACTGTGACCGTTACAGACGCCAATAATTGCTCTGCCACATCTTTGCCAAGCCAGGTAACAATATATGCGATACCTGTTGCAGGTATGGTGCCTGCCGGAGATACCGGTTTTTGCCAGGGAGGAAGTGTATTGCTTTCTGCCGTAGCCGGAGCAGGTTATACTTACCAATGGATAAAGAACGGTGTGAATATTGCAGGTGCTGTTGGCGCTACTTACCTGGCTAACCAGCAGGGTGTGTACAGTGTGTTGGAGACTAACAATATTTGTGGTTCCACATCGCCTACCAAAAATGTAGTTGTTTATCCGCAGCCATCTGATTTGGCAACTTTATTAGGTGCGGATACAATATGTTATAATGACTCAGTGCAATTACAGGCCACAGCTACGGGTAGCGGATACACTTACCAATGGGAGGTGAATGGCTCACCGATAACAGGTGCAACACATTCTGCTTTATGGGCCCAGACTGCTGCCGGCTATGCTGCAGTAGTTACCAGCAACTATGGATGCGCGGTTACTACACAGTCAATACAGGTTTATAACTTCCCGCCGCCTAATCCGGGTATCATTGCCAATGGAAATAATCTTTCTACGGGTACTTTCGTAAGCTATCAATGGTATCGCGGCGGCACAGCCCCTGCCAACCTGATAACCGGCGCGACCGGAAATGGGTATACTGCCAGCCAGTCTGGAGACTACTATGTACATGTTATTGACGATCATGGTTGTGGTGAATTCTCACCAAAATATACTGTGGGAACTACCGGCGTAGCTAATGTTGGTAGTGGAACGGGAGATGTAAAGATCTACCCTAATCCTGCAACAACTATAGTATATATTGAAGCTGCTGTGAAAGTAAATGTAAAAGTATCGGACCTTGAGGGCAAGGCTCTTATCAATGAGCATAATGCAAAACAAATAGATATAAGTAATCTGGCAAATGGCGTGTATATGATAAGTGTTTACGATAACCAGGGCGGCTTATTGAAAGTGGATCGCTTGTTGAAAGCCGGTCAATAAAAAACGAATAATTTATTTAATAAAGAAGGCCCCCTTTGTTTAGGGGGCCTTCCCATTTTTATATGTAAATTATCAAATTGCCAAATACCTATGTAAAAGTGAGTGAATCAGGTTAATTTTGTATAATCGCAGCACCAATATTTATTTTAATCGAAGATTAAGGATAGTATGAAACTTACTTATTACGGGCATTCTTGCTTTTCAATTGAACTGGGGTCGAAAAAAATGCTTTTTGATCCATTTATTAGCGGCAATGAGCTTGCAAAGGGAATAGATATTGATAAGATAGAAGCTGATTATATTTTTGTATCTCACGGTCATAGTGACCATGTTGGCGACCTGGTTGAGATAGCAAAAAGAACCGGGGCTATTGTGATCGGTGCCTTTGAAGTAATTGGCTGGGCACAGAAGAACGGCGTAACGGACGTGCACCCGATGAATTTCGGGACGTATAATTTTGAGTTCGGGAAACTGAAATTTCTTCCTGCGTCACATAGCAGCTCATTGCCTGATGGTTCTTACGGCGGTAATCCGGGTGGTTTTTTATTTATTACAGACAATGGTAATTTCTACTACAGCGGGGATACCTGCCTGATGATGGATATGAAATTGATTCCCCGGTATGCAAAACTTGATTTCGCAATTATGCCTGTTGGTGGTAATTTTACGATGGATGCTGATGATGCTGTGATAGCAGCGGAATTTATTGATTGTAAGAAGATCGTCGGGGTGCATTTTGATACGTTTGGCTACATTAGGATAGACCATGAAGCAACAAAAGAAAAATTCAGAACTGCGGGACGTGAATTAATATTGCCACAGATAGGAGAAACAATAAGTTTGTGAGTATTCATTATAATATTAAAAGAAAAAGAAGTACCTTATAGGAAAGGTTTTTATAAAAATGGCTAAAGTAATAGCAATAGCGAATCAGAAAGGGGGCGTGGGAAAGACGACTACAGCGATCAACCTTGCTGCAAGCCTCGCGGTGTTGGAATATAAAACTCTGTTGGTAGACAGCGACCCCCAGGCCAACAGCACTACGGGCAATGGCTTTGACCTGAAGAATATACAGGTTAGTTTATATGATTGCATGGTAAATGATGTGCCCACATCACAGGTTATCCTTGAAACGGATACGCCCAATCTATTCCTGCTGCCATCGCATCTGGACCTTGTTGGTGCTGAAATAGAACTGATACACCATCCCAGCCGCGAGCATGTGATGCGTAAGGCCTTACTGGAGCAGCGCAATGAGTTTGATTTTATTATTATTGATTGCTCTCCGTCGCTAGGTCTTATAACTGTAAATGCGCTGACTGCTGCAGACAGTGTTGTGATACCCGTGCAATGCGAATATTTTGCGCTGGAAGGCCTTGGCAAATTGCTGAACACTATTAAAATAGTGCAAACTAAAATAAATACAGAACTGCGTATAGAAGGCATATTGATGACGATGTATGATGGACGACTGCGCTTATCGAACCAGGTGGTAGAAGAAATAAAAAACCACTTTGCAGAACTTGTTTTTAACACCATCGTTCACCGTAATACAAAACTGGGAGAGGCACCAAGCTTTGGTATGCCAGCATTGCTGTATGATACGGAAAGTACGGGAGCGGTTAATTACCTGAACCTTGCCAAAGAGATCTTGCAGAAGAACAACATGACCAAAATAAAGAACTCAGACAAAATTTTCGAAACAGATAAGCATGTCGCAGACCAATAATAAAAAACAAGCCTTGGGCAAAGGGATCCGCGCATTGCTGGATACAATAGATGAAGAACTGAAAACAACATCAGGCCCTTCTGTGCCTGCTGTATCTGGGCAAACTGCGAGTACGATATCCCGCATACCCCTGGACCAGATAGATGTAAACCCCAAGCAGCCCAGGCATGATTTTGATGCACAGGCTATGCAGGAACTTGCCGACAGTATAAAGCTGCATGATATTATACAGCCCGTGACGCTTGTGAAAACTGGCAGCAGGTACCAGCTAATCTCAGGTGAACGCCGTTTGCGTGCATCGAAGATGGCCGGCCTGAAGGATATACCCGCTTATATACGCCAGGTAGATGACCAGCAAATGCTTGAAATGGCATTGCTTGAAAACCTGCAGCGCGAAAACCTGAATGCAATAGAAGTGGCCCTGAGCTACAAACGCCTGATGGACGAATGCGACCTGACACAGGAACAAGTGGCAGAGCGTATGAAAAAAGAACGCAGCACTGTAGCTAATTATCTTCGCCTGTTGAAACTGCCGCCCGATATACAGAAAGCTGTGCGCGACGGCAATTTAAGTATGGGCCATGCGCGCGCTATCATAGGCCTGGAGCAGGTTGACCAACAGTTATATGCTTTTCGCGAGGTGATGCAGAAAGGCTTATCAGTGAGGCAGGTGGAAACCCTTGTGAAAGATATGATGGCTGAGAAATTGCCCGCAAGCAAACAGCCGATAGCTGTAAAATTACCTCCTGCATATAAGCGCATAGAAGACAATATGGCTTCCCATCTTTCTACCAAAGTGAAGATAGACAGAAAGAAGAATGGTAAGGGGAAGATCATGATAGAGTTTTATAATGATTCGGACCTGGAGCGCATTATGGATAAAATGAGTTTATAAATGGCTCAATTCCCCCTGGGGTGGATTTTGTGAATGAGCGAAGGGGTAAGTGGGATGTCTTATAAAACGTGTAGAGATGTAGTTCATAATAGGATATAAATTGAAAAACGAATTACCCAATCCTGATTGGCAAAAGCAGGCCAAAGAAAATCAGAAAGTATATAAACGTGCATTGGAGAAAGGCGACCGCAACAAAATGCTGAAGGCCTTGCCTGACCTGCATGAGGAAGCTTTTAGCAAAATAGATTGCCTGAACTGTGCCAACTGCTGCAAGAACCATTCTCCCCGTTTTAAGAACGCTGATATAAAACGTATTGCCAAGCGCCTGCGCATAAAAGAAGGTGAGCTGGCGGCACGCTACCTGCGCCTTGATAAGGAGGATGACTATGTCGCCAAGCAAAGCCCTTGCCCTTTTTTAAGTGAAGATAATAGCTGCTCTATATACGAAGACCGGCCCAGCGATTGCCGCCGTTATCCATACACGGACGAAGATGTTTTCTTAAAACAAATTCCCCTCACCTTAAAGAACACCATTGTTTGTCCCGCTGCTTTTGAGGTGATGCAGAAGTTGCTTGAAATCAGTAATCTTCCGGCTCCGCAGACGAAAAAATAGATCAATAAAGTGTTACTCCAGCAGGATTAAAAAGGCGGCCTAGGGAATCTAATACCTGTGTGGTATCGGATGCTTTGCAGCGCACGGGCATGATGATGAGGAAGGAACTGGAATCTTTAGCCAGCACTTCTACATTATGGCCATAGCCTTTCATCTGGTCGGCACGTTTTTCAGCTTTTTTGCGGTTAGCATAATTATCTATCACTACCCTGTACATTTTGAGCTCGTTATTGTCGGCGGCCGCGGCTATAGTATCGGGCCTGGGCCTGAGCATGGACGAATCTATAACTGCGGCAGGGGTATGGTCGACACGGGTGAAATCATCAGGTGTTTTTAGCAGCCTGATGCCGTATATAGCGCCTGCTACAATGCTGATGAGTATGAGTACAGACCAAATTACTTTCTTCCAGTTGATGCCTGTTTCTTCGGGTTCTTGCTCGCGGCGTTGTGAGCGCCTGCTGCTGCGGCTGCTGCGATGGTGGCTGTATTCTTCTTCACGTTTAGGCTCCTGGTAAACGGGTTCTTCTATTGGTGGTGGCGGTGGAGGAGCGTAGTATGCGTCTTCGGGTAAAATATCGCTGCGCTCTGCGGCACGTGGCGCAGGTGCGAATTGTAAATGAGGGTCGGTGATAAATATGATGCGGCCATACTCTTCAAGGAGTTTGCCGATAAATGGTATAATAACTTCGCGGCCTTCCTGGAGTTCATGTTTGGCCTCATTGCTGAAGTCGCGCAGGGCGGCCGAGGCTTTGGATATGGTGATCTGTTCGTTGCTGGCAATAAAGTTTGCAAGGTTGTCATCAATAGAGCCGGCGGAGCTTACAAAAATCTCGTAAGAAGAGGCGTGAAGCATTTTGCCATCGTAAACGGCGGGTTTCTTCCTCAATTCGAGATTGCCAAGGCCATGTAAATAGCAAAAATGGTTTTTCAGTAAAAACAGCCCGATATATTTAGGTATATACATTGAGAAGTAAAAATAAAAAATTTAGGACAGCAATTTCTAAAAATCTGTAAATGTTGAAGATAATACTAATTGGACGTCTAAGTTGAGTATTGAAATTTTCCCGCAGATACCCGCAGAAACGCGCGGAATTCGGAGTGTCCGGCAGTTATAAATAAGTTTTGCAGATACTCGCAGACTCTTATAATGAAACCTTAATGCGTACAGGATGTGCGTGGTATTATATGAGATTATTGTTAGTCAGGCGACCAATCCCGCAGTTCGCGGGAGCTTTGCTTGAAGGGTTATAATTTTAAACGTATGCCGCCGTAGAAGTTAAGCCCGAAAACGGGGTAATCCAGCCAATACTGGTATTTGTCATTTAGAATATTGTTTATTTGTACAAAAACCGATAAACGGGGTATAATAAGATATTCTGCATTGCCGCCCAGATCAAGCGCAGTTGACAGGGTGATGGCTTGGTGATTGGCATCAAGGGCCTGACTGCCACTGAAAACAGACAAATACGCGGTGCATATCAAAGCATCTATAGGCCTGAAAGACAGGTTGCCTTTTAAGCGCAATGGGGGCATTCCCCATACCTTGCCTGCGCTGCTTGAAAAACTATAATAGTCCAGGTTTAAGCCCACAGATAGTTTATTGGCAAGGTTATAGGCGGCAGATAATTGTACGGAGGCAGCATTTACCTTATCGTAGTATATTATATAAAATTGTTTGTGGTCTCTGAGGTCATTCAGGAATAAAGGTAAATTGCCATACTGCCAATAGCTTAGACGCCCTGAAAATGAAATATGATTTCCCCAGTAGCCGCTGGCGTTGACAAATAATTCATCGCGGTGGGTTTGATGAGTGGCATAGGTATTGAACATGTAGGGGTTTTCCGCGCTTAGCTGCTCGTAGGTATTTTGCTGTAAGGTGCTATGCCAGCCTGCGCTTGTAAGGTAGCCATTGGAAAGTTTGTAATTGGCAACAATATCGGGCAGGAAATAAACATTGTCTTTGCCAAAAGTGGGGCTTAATGTGGCATGTATGCTCCAAATGTCTTTGTGATAATTGATGCCCGGTGCTATCTGAAAAATATTGTTGCCGGTGCTGAATGTCTGGGCCGAAAACTGCGTGAAAGTGGCATTAACAGCAGCTATTAGTTGCAAAGAAGAATCAAGGTCGCGGGATGCGGGTATTGTAAAACCAAATGTTGTCTCTGATGTATTGTGCGAATCTTTGAACAGGGACGCGAACACAGCAGGGTGATACGTAAGACCAAGATAGCCGGTTTTTTCATTCTGCATATCTGCCCCTATGTGCAGGGAGGTAAAAGTTTGGGTAACAGAATCGGAGGACGGTTGATACACATCATGGTCGTAACCATAATAGTGGTATTGGTTCCGGCTGCCATCAACAAAAGCATGCCAGTCGTTGCCATTGCGGCGCAAAGTGCCTTCTGCTTCGAGGCCTGTAAGTGAGACCTGCTGATATTTTATAGGCCCCTCCTGCGAGAGATGCGAAAAGTGTACAGCGGCTTCATAATCTTTCCATGTCAGTTTGCTGAAGCCCGCGTCAAGAAATATAGTGGATAGGTTGCCGGCACCGGCTTTTATATAATTCTGTAATTTTTTATCGGCAGAGTCTTTCCCTAATGCCAGGGGGCGCAGGGGAGGGGAACTATAAGTATAATATAAGGATTGCTTGGGGACAAGGTATTCGAATTTGGGGCGCGTAGTATCTGTAGGTGGAAGGCTGGGGACTATCTCGGGTTTCTGTGCCTGTTTCACCTCGGGTTTGTAAGCCTGGATGATCTCGATAGTAGAGCCCTTTATCGTCGTGTCATTCGGCGATTTGGTGTTTTGTGCGCTTGCTTTTATAACAAGCAAGGACAATACTATAGATATGTAAATACAGACATTCCTCATTTCTATTCTTCTGACAATTTACTTTGTTGTTTTTCTAATGCTTTTACTTTTTCAAGTTTTTTATTCGCGTCTTCTTTCAACTCAGGTATCGCAGTTTGTTTAATGATACTTTGCAATGTTGCCCTGGCGTTGAAATAGTCTTTTTCTTTGGTGAGTATATCGGCTAAGAGAATATAAGATTTCACCACCCAGTAGTCATTGGCGCCTGGTGTTTGTATGGTATTGTTGGCTGCTTTTTCTGCCTCCTTCAATTTATTTTTTTGCAGGTAATACTCGGCAATATGATATTTGGCTTCAGACGCTATAGCGCCGTCTTTATTGTTTTCCAATTGGCGATAAATAGTAAGGGCATCCTCAGGGTTATTGAATTGTTGTTGTGCTTTGGCCTTATATAACAAAGCGTCGGTTTTTATATCGTCATTAGTTTCCGACAAATTGAATAAGGTATCAGCATAAGAGATGGCATCATGATAATGGTCGGCGCTATAGCTGCTTTTCATAAGGCCTGAATATGCGAATTGCAGGTTTTCCTTGTTCATGGCAATATTGCGCAATTGTTTATAATAATTTAAAGCCGCTTCATAATTTTTATTCTGGTAGCATATTATAGCCGCGCGGCGCGCACTTTGTTCAGAAAAATCACTCCATGGGTTTTGCAATACAGCTTCATAGTCGGCCTGGGCACTTTTGTAATCCCTGAGTTGCCAATTGCTTTCGGCAAGATAATAATGGGCTTTTGTAGTAAAGGCGCCTTTTGGGTACTGCCTGAGGTATTGAGTAAAAGCGTCCCTTGCTTTAGCCCAGTTGCCTGCTATATATTGGGCCTCAGCGGCGGAATAATAGGTCAGGTCCATGCTATTACTGTCGGCAGATGGCAGGTTGTTTTCTTTTAAGAAATCGGTGTAAGCGGCCGGTTGGTTGTTATTAATGAAGAGGGCTTTGAGCGCATTCAATGCTGCCGGCCTTTCATCTGATGTGGGGTAATCAACTACCACATGTTTATAAGCGTCAATTGCCCTGTCCTGGATGATCATTTGCTGGTAGGCAAAGCCTATCTTCATCCATGCTTTTGGCGCAAGGGCTCTTGTTTTTTCAGAAACCGTTAAGGGCTCCAATATACTGATGGCTGCCTGGTATTGCTCGCTGGCCAAATAAGTGATGGCCAGTTCGTAGCGTGCTTTATCGGCATAGCGTGAGTAGGGGACCTTGTTTATGAGGCCCTGCAGAAGACTTATCTTTTCGCTTGTATTGCCCTGCAGGCCCAACAATATGCTTTTTTGAAAACGGGCGTAATCTGCATTGCCATTGTCGGTGAGGATGACCTTATTATAAAGGTTCAATGTGTTCGCATAATCTTTCTGCATAAAATAGGCGTCTGCTTCCTTTAGCAGGGCCAGTTGCATTGCCGGAGTGTCTGTATTTTTTGATTGTTGCGACCTGTTGAAAAAGTATTGTGATTGAGCAAAGCTGTCTAATTCCATGGCAGCATAGCCCATGTTCATGTAAGCGTGTTGGGGCGTTGCTTCGGGACTTACATGTCTGGTGCCGGCTTCATCCGTATTTTTATCTAAGAAATTTTTAGAGAAAAGTATAGCATTTTTATAATGATGCAAACGATAAGCAAGTTCTCCTCTCCAAAAGAAGGCCGCGGCCTCGTAAGTGATATCAGTTGGGTGAACAAGGGAGAGGTTAAGGAGGCTGTCTGCTGCGATGGAATTAGAACTCTTTAGTTCCTGCATGGCATATCCATAGGCTACTTTTTGCTGCACTTTCCAGTATTTCTCTTCTTTATTATTTACTTCTTGCAAGTGGGTGAAGGCCTGCGCATAATCGCCTGTTTTTAGTAATAATTCGGAAAGCAATGTTTTTGCTTCGTCTTTATATTTTGAAGTTGGAAAAACAGAAAGTAAATTGTTGAGTTGTTTTACAGCTTCTGTGTTATAGCCCATTTCATAGCAAAGTTTGGCGTTCAACAGCATAGAGGATTCCTCTTGCCCTTTATTGAACGACAGACCTGAGCATATCCCGAATGCGCTCCTGGCACTTTGCTTGTCCCCGGTCTTCAGGTAGCAGTCGCCCAGCAGGTACATAGCCGTCTGCCCCAATGAGTCCTCTGTATTGCTCAGTAATTTAAACTTATCCACTGCTTTGGCCCAGTCGTTCGCCATGTAGTAGCAGAAGGCCATCTCATACACATCCTCTTTTCTTATTTTATCTGCATGTTCATAGTAAAATTCAAAATAGGGCATTGCTTCGTTAAACTGTTGTTCTTCGAACAGGCATTGGGCTATCAGCAGTCGTAATTCGTTATCGTAGTAGAGTTTGTCTTTACGTTTAATTAGCGATTGTGCCTCATTCAGGGCCTTTTTCCGGTCACCAGTAAAATAGTAGATCTCAGCGATATAATAAGGCACGACACTGCTATATTCGCGCTCGTCTTTTATACGGTCAAAACTTTTAAGGGCATCGGCATATTTATTATCATTATAAGCCAGCAGAGCGTAGTAATAATTACCTGCGACGTAATATTTCCCCTGTTTCAATTCTTTTATCGCTGCCAGGAGCGGCTCGGCCTTATCAAATTGTTTACTTGTAAAATAGCAATAGGCAAGTTCAAATTTCTCATCTGCTATTTCGTCATTGCTGAGGTTCTCTATATTGGTTTTCTCATAATAGCCCATGCCGGCATTAAGGTCGTTATGGCTGAAATAATACTGGGCCAAAGCATGAGCTATGCGCTGTTTATATGCTGGGTTCGTAGTATTATCAAGTATTTTAACTACAGTATCTGTATTGCTTGTTGCACCAATATGCAAACTGCTTATAGCGAGATAATACAGGGCTTTATCGATATCGTCGTTCTCTTTTGGGGCTGTGTTATTTTCTTCCTGCTGCAGATAACAGTTGGCAAATTGTTTTGCAAGCTCATAATTACCCGTTTGGTATTGCTCTTCCGCGAGGACCAATGAACGGTTAGATGGGTGGTCCGGGGTATGTAGCTGGGCATAAGAAATGTAGTTTATAAGCAGCCCGGCGCTTATGCAGGCAATTAGCTTAACAACATTTTTTACTTTCCATTGCTTCATTCAGCAAGCTAAATTAAAAATTCCAGGTAACATTCACACTTGGGAAAAAAGGCAATTGATATATTTCCTGATTTGTGGTGCGGTTCACATAAAATATATTGTCCCTGTTATAAACGTTGGTAATACCTGCTGTTACGTCCAGGAAAGATTTCTTGGAAAGAGTGAATTTTTTCTTTGCAGAAACATCAAGACGGTGATAGTATGATAAGCGTCCCCCATTTATTTGGTTTGAAAGAAGAGTGGTCAATATTCCGTTTTCAGCAAGGATATTACCGTTTAGTTTGCCACCTGGCAGAGAGTTTAAGCTTTCATAATAACCCTGTGTTTGGGTAAAGGGAAACGGTGATCCCATATTAAATCGTGCGGAAAATTCCCAGTCGTGTTTGCTGCCGCCAGTATAAGAGGCTACAAGATTCAGGTTAATACGCCTGTCGAAAGGAGGGGGATAGGTTTGCACAGCTCCTGTGGCATCAATAGTGGTATAAGTAACGACCTGGTAAGAAAGCACCCCCCACAAATAAATTCTGTTTTCATTATATTTTGCAGAAAGGTCAATCCCATAGGCGTTGCCGGATCCGGATATAAAATCAGGGTCGTTGGGATATATTTTATAATTATTGACCTCGATGAGTTGCGGAAAGCTTTTGAACCACGGCTCAAGGTTGAGCTCAACTTTTTTCAAGTCTACCTCTACACCGCCAAGTACATGGTATGAAGTCTGGATGTTAGAACTGACCTGGTTGCCGCTTGTGTTATATATCTGTTCCTGGGGACTTTGCACAAAACCGGTAAAGAAATTCACGATGTCCTGATCGCTTTTGGTACTGACAATATTCTGGGAATATAATCCTGTAGCAAATTTGAGGCGCACATTGTTGGATATATTGTATTTTAAACCAAGTCTTGGTTCAGGTCTCAGCACATTGATATCGGAATAGTATTCGAATCGTACGCTCGGTTCCATAATAAACTTACCACCGAAATTTTGCCTGTACATAACATACATACCCGCAAGTGTACTTTGATTTTCTAAAGTAGCATTGATGCCCGGTGCGCTAACGTAGCTGAGTAAGGTATGAAAGCCGCTAACTTCAATGCCATATTTCAGTTCGCTGTAAGAAGGTAAATAGTAAGTGAAATTGATACCTGCTTCAAAACCATCGATACCTGTGGTACGAGGCAATGGATTAGGTGCCTGGTTAAAGTTGATGTCGTATTTTGAATAAGAGAATTTACCGTCTATCAAGGCAGAAGAGCTACCGGGTGTAACAATAAATGTGGCGCCCACCCCTGTTGATTTCCAACTGAAATCTCCAATTGTATTTGAATCGGAAGCCAATTTGGCGTCGTCATTAAAATTGAAAGCAAATATGTTCAGCTTGCTGCCATTATCGGCACTGAAGGTTACTTTGCCATACAGGTCCTGGAAATTATAGGGTAAGCCATTTTCAAATACATTGCCAAACATTCCATAAACAGGTTTGGATGTCTTATCCAAGTAAAAATCTTTGCCATAGAGAAGAAATGTAATACCCGATCCGCTATGTTTTTTTGATTTTAAGAGCGGGCCTTCCAGCATAGCGCGCGACATAATAGGGGAAACTGAAAGAATTCCGCTGATCTCATTCTTATTGCCATCTTTGGTGTGTACATCCACTATGGCTGATGTACGGTTGCCGTACTCGGCATTAAATCCGGCCGAGTAAACTTCCACGTTGCGGATAGATTCTGTTTCGAACACAGAAAATAAACCTATGGAATGAAAAGGGTTGTAAATAGTAACCCCATCAAGCAAAATGCCGGTTTGTGCAGGAGATCCACCGCGTATGTATAATTGACCGCCCTGGTCGCCCGTGAATATAACACCGGGAACAACCTGTAAGAACTGGGCTACGTCAGGCTCGCCGCCGGTGCTTGGTAATAATTTAAGGTCCCGGGGTGTAATAGTGGTTACACCGGTATTGATCTTAGTAAGTTTTTCCGTTTTTCTGCCCGAAATTTCAACACTTTGCAATTGTAATTCTCTTGGTGATACAAATAACTTTTTCGTTACCACATCATCCGGCAACACATTTACTGTAATAGTGGCAGTATCGTAACCAACAGCAGTTGTTAACATCGTATAGCTGCCGGCAGGCAGTAATATGGAAAAATAGCCATTGATATCTGTTTGTACACCGTATTTGGTTGTAACGAAGATGATATTGGTGTATATCATAGGCTCACCAGTCTTTTTATCATACACAAAGCCTTTTACTGTGCCTTGCCTTGTTTGGGCAAAAGAGGATGTAAGGATAAACAGGAAGCTGATGATAAAAAGAACATTACGTTTCTGCGTAAAGAGATTCATTGATCTTATTTTGATTTATTATACTATAAAAATATGGGCTACTATATACTAAGACGAGCAAAGATAGGAATTACACCATAGTGACAAAGTCTTCTTTTTAACAATACGCCTGTAATTAATTCATTTTAATATATTACAACGATTATTCATGGCATTTAGCTAATTTGGTAGCAGAATAGAATAGATGATTTTGATGAAAAAAGCATCTCATATTCAAAAGGTTTTGTGATGAAAATATTTACCGCTGCACAAATAAGGGCTTGTGACGCCTATACGGTTCACGCATCTGCTATAAGTTCCGTTGAGTTGATGGAGCGGGCCGCTTCAAAATGTCTGGACTGGATAAGCAGCAATTATTCGAAAGATACACTGTTTGTGATATTGTGTGGCCCCGGAAATAATGGCGGAGATGGCCTGGCCATCACAAGAATGCTGAACCATGTAGGTTATGGCGCTAAGGCATTCCTGCTCAAATTCAGCGAGAACTTATCTGCCGACTGCCAAACCAACCTGGAGCGCCTGCAAAGAATGGACGCAGCCCTGGTGCAGATATTGGAACCCGATTCTTTTATAACAGATATACCTGCCAACATTGTTATTCTTGATGCCATACTTGGCACAGGTCTCAGCAGGCCAACGCAGGGCTGGGTAGCGACGTTTATTGAGCATATCAATCAATTGCCTAACCGCAAGATTGCCATTGATATACCAAGCGGCTTGCCTTCGGATGGCATACCTGCAAAAGATGCAGCTATCATTAATGCAAGCAATACGCTTAGCTTCCAGTTTTATAAAAGGAGTTTCCTGCACCCGGAGACGGGCCCCTATGTTGGGAATGTGCATATACTGGATATTGGCTTGCACCCCATTTTTATAGAATCAACGCACACCTTATATAATATTACCGATGCGCAGGAGATAAAAAAGATCTATCGCCCACGCAATCCATTCGCACATAAAGGCACTTATGGACATGCACTGATGATAGGTGGCAGCTATGGCAAAATGGGCTCTATCACACTCAGTTCAAAAGCTGCATTAAGGGCAGGCGCTGGATTGGTAACAGCTTTGATACCTGCTTGTGGTTATGACATTATACAGACAGCCATACCCGAAGTGATGTGCAAGACCAGTGGTGAAAAGGAGATAACAGACATCAATGATTGGGAAGCATATAGAGCCATAGGTATAGGCCCCGGCATGGATACAAAAGACGTGACAGCAAAAGCTTTTGCGGAATTTATAGAAGCGTGTAAACAGCCATTGGTGATTGATGCTGATGCTCTGAACCTTTTGGCAAAACAAGCCCACCTTTTAGCAAGCCTGCCTCCGGGTTCTATCATTACCCCACACCCAAAAGAATTTTCAAGGCTGTTTGGAGAAAGCGCCGACAGTATGTTGCAACTGGAACTGGCAAGGGCCCAGGCCATGCGCTATAATATTTACATAGTATTGAAAGGCCACCATACTGTGATTGTAACACCCGATGGAGAATGTTGGTACAACAATACTGGCAATGCAGGCATGGCAAAAGGCGGCAGTGGTGACGTGCTTACCGGTATTATAACAGGTCTTTTTGCGCAGGGATATGATGCGCGTGATGCAGCTATTTTCGGCGTTTATTTACATGGTTTAGCCGGGGATATAGCTGCCGCCAATTTCTCGCAGGAAGCAATGCTGGCAAGTGATATTATTAAGAGTTTGGGGATGGTATTTATGAGGATTCGCGAGAATTGACAACTTTTTAAAAATTGTCAGTTCTGGGCCAAGTCATTTATTACGATTTGTGATTGATGCAGTAATACCTCAAAATATCAGCCCAGAATAGATAATTCATGTTATTTTATTTCTTAATTTTGTACTATGACTACAATTCAGGTCCATATCCCCGATGATCTGGCAGACAAAGTGCTTAGCATAACAGGCAATGCAGAAACATTTATCATTGACTTGCTGCGTAATAAAGTTAATGAGTTAGACAAGCCTCTGACACTTGCAAAGGAGTACCGCCTGGCAAGCGTAGAAAACTCAGGTTTAAAAACAGATTTCACCCATATTGACCTGGAGGGGTGGGACGATGAATATTAACAGGGGCGATATTTGGCTGGCAAATCTTGATCCCGCTGTGGGTAGCGAGATTCGCAAAACGAGGCCGGTAGTAATAGTTTCAAATAATGTAAACAATATAAATAATAGCGTGGTTACAGTATTACCAGTAACTTCCAATACGATACGTGTTTTTTCATTCGAGGTACTGCTTCCTAAAGGCATTGCCAAGCTGCCTAAAGATTCTAAAGCAAAAACAGACCAGATAAGAACGCTTGACAAAAGTCGCCTTGTTAAATTGATAGGAAGCGTACCTAATACTTATATGGATTTGATCGATAAAGCAATGAGGCTGCATTTGCAATTGTAAGATCGTTGATACAATTTATCCATAGCAATGCTGGCAAGTGATATTGTGGAGAGTTTGGGGAAGGCGTTTATAAGGGTTATAGGATAATTAGATATTTGAGGGTAAATGCGCTATTCAAAAATTATAGTACTGATAGTTCTTCTCGGAGTAGCTAAATATAGTTTTGCTCAGCAACTTGATATTGTTGTAAGCAGTATTGCCCAAATAAATGCATTTTACCCTTTCGATATAGATAATCCAATGGATAGAAAAGAAGTAACACAATTTCAGAATTTTGTTACCCTAAAAGAGATTGCTGATACAGGAACATTGCTTAAGCTGTTAGGTCATCCAAACGCTGTTGTTGCATGCTATGCTGCCGTTGGGCTTATTGATAAAGGGTATCCTGAATTAGTTCGTATTTTTTGTAAGGTTTTAGATGATAACAGAGGATTCTTGTCCATTTCGGGTGATATGGGATCTTTAGGTGAGCAAATAGCTACCGAATTTTACTTCCGCTATAGAAATAATGTGAAGAAAGAGTTTATTAAGACTGATAGGGTGCTTTTAGAGTTAGACAGTTCAATTCTATTTTATCCTTACCTTGATTCACAACAATCGCTATTCTACATAGTTTTACAAGAAAGGGAATTCCCAAACTCCTTTATTCCACGGATCAGATTTCTGGCATTTGAAGAAAATCGAATAAATGCAGCAATGTATTTACATAAATGGTATAAAGAAAAGTATAAGCAAGAAATAGAGAAAGCATTTATTACATGGCTGACTAAACCTCAAAGTGTGGATGATAGTCTTAATGGAGTGAATCCCGAAATAATAAGTACTGTACTGGAAGAAAATACATTGGATGTAAAGAAAACTGTCGTTTCTTATCTCAATAGACATTCCGTTCCAATTGACAACAACATATTTCTCTTGCTCGAAAAATATGGCATATATGAGCAGCCATTGGGTAATTGGAAAATTAGATAATTCTGTCTGAGGCGAGTCTCCTTTTCGGGACTAGACAAAATCACTTCTCCGCCACAAAAAACAAATAATCGCCCAGCTTATTTTCATACTGTTTCATTACCTCGGTTATTTTACCGGAGTCTATATCTTTTTCAAGCTTGATGAGCCCTTGTTCTACTTCGCCGGGTTCTGCATAAACTGTAAATGAAGAAACGCCGTTTCGTATTTCGGGTATAAGATAGCGCTCGGGACGAAACTTGTTTGAATACAGAAAATGGTCTTGCAGGTCGGGCTGCACAAAATATAATTCTTCCGTAACAAAACTAAAACCGTTTTGCAATAAGAGTTGCTTCATATCAGCCAATGGAGGCACAACCTTGCAGGAATTTTCCATTGTTTTTGGGAAATAATGGCAGAGCCAATAGCCGAGCAATTGTTCCGGAGTAAAACTGAGCATTACCAGTTTTGCACTGGGTTTTAGTAGCCTGCTTGTTTGCCGAAGCCCTGTGCTTTTGTCATCCCAATGGTGTATGGTAAAGATGGCAGTCGCGCCATCAAAAGTGGCATCCGGCAGCTCGAGATCTTCTATTTTGGATTGTATGAATACGGCATTGTTGTTTTTCGCCTTCGCTTCACTCAACATAAGGGCAGAAGGATCAATTCCATAAAACTGCAAACCTCTTTGAGATAAAGCAGAAAGGTAATTACCTGTGCCGCAGCCTACATCAATATATAGGCCATCGGGCACCGGGTTTAATAATTGAAAGATGCGCTCTGTAATATAAGGGTCAGCGCAGCGTGTAGTATTATAGCCTTTTCCTATTTTGTCGTATATGGGCAAAAAAAGCTGTATTTTTTATTAAGCCAAGATCGTCTTCATCACTTCATTCAAAATATCGGCGGTTTCTTCTTTGCTGTTCCCTTCTGCATAAACGCGCAATAAAGGTTCTGTACCTGAGGCACGAAGCATGGCCCAGCCGCCATTTGTAAAGTGGTATTTTACTCCATCTATCTTTTCAACACGGTTGAATTGATATTTCCCGAAGGCTGTATAGCCATCGCCTTCAGCTTTTTTAATAATAGCATTTTTCTTGTCATTATCGATCTGAAGGTCTTTACGGTCGTATGAAAAATAGCCGACAATTGCATATACCTCTTCGCAAAGTTCTTTCAAGGTTTTCCCTGTAGCCTGCATAAATTCATAGATCAGGAGGCCATCGTAAACGCCGTCACGTTCAGGGATATGTCCTTTCACTGCTATGCCGCCGCTTTCTTCACCGCCCACCAGCACATCATCATTTATCATGATCTCGGAGATATACTTAAAGCCTATGGCTGTTACTTCAACAGGTAATCCATAATGTTCACACAATTTTTTAACACGGTCTGTAACAGAAAA
>JABDGU010000003.1 GCA_013285905.1 Bacteroidota bacterium
TGTAGAGAAACCATTAACCGTTGGAGTTGGCTTAACTGTGATGCTGAAATTTGAAGAAGTTCCATTGCACGTAAGTGCGTTATTTGTGAATGACGGAATAACATTGATCGTCGCTGAGATAGCTGAATTGCCGGAGTTCGTAGCATTAAATGAAGATATATTCCCGCTGCCACTTGCTGCCAGACCAATTGCAGTATTATTATTTGTCCAGTTATAAATGGTGCCGGTAACAGGCGAACCGGAGAAACTGAAAGAGTTGGTGGCCACATTATTGCACAAGGTCTGGCTTTGGCTTGTCAAACTGCTTATACCTGGAATCGGGTTGACTGTTATTGTAAATACCTGGGGGGTACCCGTGCAGGTAGTTCCCGCATTTGTGTAAGAAGGTGTTACGGTTATAGTAGCAGTAACTACTGTGCTGCCGCTATTAAGCGCCGTAAAGGCCGAGATATTTCCAGACCCACTCGCCGCAAGACCGATTGATGTTGTATTATTAGTCCAGTTAAATACTGTTCCAATTATCGCTCCGCTAAATGTTACGGCAGCAGTTTGTACACCACTACAGATAGTTTGGTTAGATGGCTGAACAACTGTCGGAGACGGATTATCTGTAATGGTGAAACTTACCGGTGCACCATTACAACTGTTTGCAGTAGGTATATAAGTAATCGTTGCAGATACTGGGCTTGCGCCGGAATTAGTGGTGGCAAAAGAGCTTATCGTTCCCGAACCACTGCTCGCAAGGCCTATACCGGTATTTGTATTGGCCCAGTTATAGATAGTTCCACCCACTGCTCCTCCCGGAGTAACCGTAGCGGTAAGCGAACCGTGACAAATAGCCTGGCTAGATATGCTATTCATAACAGGGACTGCATTCACAGTGACACTGATAGGTGAAACTGTACTGCCACATGTATTGGCATTTTGCACTGTAAGCGTACCCGCATAGACTGCAGCGGGTGCTGTAGCCGGAACTGTGAGGCTGATCGGTGATGCAGGCAACGACAGGTTCGTTACATTGGCAAAACCGGCATTTGTTGCTGCAGCACTCCATGCTACACTATATGCAGTAGGTGTGCCCGTTGTGGCAGAATAAGTAAGGCTGACACTTGTTGCACCGGCACACGCACTTGGGTTGGAACCGAGTGTAATAGTTGGGCTTGCATTTACAGTAATACTGATAGGCGAATTTGTGCTCGTACACCCGTTTACATTACTTACGGTAAGGGTTCCTGCATAAGTTGCAGCAGCTGCACCTGAAGGCACAACCAATGCAATTTGTGACGGATTCAATGTTGCATTTGTGACATCTGTAAAACCGGCAGTATGAGCAGCCGCACTATACACTACGCTATAAGTAGTAGGCGTGTTTGTGACAGCAGAGTAAGTAAGATTGGCACTTGTAGTTCCGGAACATACAGTTGGATTAGAACCCAAACTTATTGTTGGCAAAGGATTAATAGTAATAATAACACTATTGCCTGTGCTGGCACAGGTACCATTACTAACTCTAAGGTCACCGGTATAAGTGTTAGGCGTGGATGTTGGTATGTTCAATACAATAGGAGATACAGGAAGGCTTGCACCTACTATATCCGTAAAACCCGCAGTATGTGCAGCTGTGCCATATATAATTGTATAGGTACTTGGGCTGCCGCTTGTTGTTGAGTATGATAAATTGGCGCTTGTAAGTCCTGAACAAAAGGTAGGGTTAGAGACAAGCGTAATAGTTGGATTTGGGTTGATGGTAACGCTTATCGGATAGCCTGTGCTGACACATGTATTGGCATTTTGGACGGTTAACGTACCTGAATAAACAGCCGCAGTTGCAGCACCAGGTACGGCCAATGTTATTTGTGCCGGGTTTAAACTTGCATTTGTAACATCTGTAAAGCCAGCACTATGTGCCGAAGCGCTATACACTATACTATAAGTCGTTGGACTGTTGGTAGTAGTTGAGTAATTGATGGCAACACTGGTAATACCGGCGCATACACTTGGGTTAGCCCCGAGTGTTATGGTTGGCAAAGGAGTTACATTAATACTCATTGCTGTTGTCGTGCTGGTACAGCTTGCGTTGCTGACACTGAATGTGCCATTGTAAGTACCGGACCCGGCGGCGGCAGGCACAGGCAGCGGAATTGGCGATACACTTGGCATTGCCGCATTTGTAATATCCGTAAAGCCTGCAGTATGTGCTGATGCGCTATATACTATGCTATATGTTGTTGGACTAAATGCGCTGGCCCCTAAAGGCAAGTCAGCAACAGTAGTACCGGAGCATACACTCGGGCTAGCACCTAAGTTTTGAACCGGTATGGGATTTACTGTAACGCTAATAGTTTGGCCAACAGTTGTAACACAGGCGTTGCTTACGGTCAATGTCCCGCTATATGTATTTCCATTTGCACCACCGGGTACGTTGATCACAATCGGCGATGAACTAAGTATAGCATTGCTCACGTCTGTAAAACCTATACTTGAAGCTGCAGCCCCCCACGCTATACTATAGTTCGTAGGATCCGCAGTCTGAGTATAAGTAACATTTGCAGAACTTGCACCTGCGCAAACTATCGGGGTACTTCCCAAATTTATACTAAGCACCGCGCCTACCACCAAATTCACGGTCATACTGGCAGTTGCAGTACCGTCGCTTACCTGTATAATAAATTGATCAGTACCGCTGTAACCGTTATTAGGTGTATAAGTTAAACCACTTGGAGTAATGCTTGTACTTCCTGAGGCGGCTGTTGCGCCGGCAAAGCTACTCAAGGTCCCGTTTGTAGGCGCTGTAGTAACCGTCCATGTTTCCGTTTGGGCGAGGTCAACATCACTTACTGTTAGTAAAGAATTAATTGGTGTTGCAATGGCATTCAGGCAAACATTAAATGTTTGCGGGCTGTTATTTGTAAAAACCGGAGCGGTATTATTATTTACAGTCAACAGTGCACCTGTGCTTGTTGCGCCTGGTGTGCAAGTACCTGTTACTACACACTGATAATAGAAGCCATTCTCAACTCCCGTTGCAGCAGTGAGGTTTAATGTTGGTGTCGTGGCATTGCTATAAATACCTCCATTGTTTACATTGTTATATGTCGAGCCGCCATCAGTGCTCACTTTCCACTGATAGCTTAAGCTTGCTCCTGTAGCTATAACACTGAAACTGGTATTATTGCCGGAGTTCATTATACTATTCACAGGATTAACAGTAATAAAAGGTGCGGTATTTACAGTTAGCGTAACTGCTGCACTTGTTGCTCCTGGTGTACAGGTGCCACCAACAACACATTGATACATATATCCGTTTTCTGTAGCCGTTGCCCCTGTCAGGTTAAGATTGGATGTGGTAGCATTGCTGTAGATACCTGTATTCGTAACATTATTATAAGTAATGCCGCCGTCCGTGCTCACTTGCCATTGGTAGTTCAATGTAGTCCCGCTAGCTGTTACGCTAAAGCTGGCATTACTGCCGGAACAGATCGTTCTACTGACTGGATCGGTGCCAATAATTGGCGCTGTATTAATAGTTAAAGTAGCAGGTGCGCTGGTCGTACTCGTTGGTGCACAAGTGCCACTCACTACACATTCATATTTATATCCGTTAACTGTACTTGTTGCATTCGTCAGGTTCAGGGTTGCAGTGGTAGCGTTAGTATAAATACCGCCATTGTTTACATTATTATATGTCGATCCCCCATCTATACTCACTTTCCATTGGTAACTTAATCCAGCCCCGGTTGCTGTTACACTGAAGCTTGTATTGTTGCCTGCACAAATACCAATGCTCGATGGATTCACTGTAACGGCTGGTGCTGTGTTAACTGTAAGTGTTGCAGGATTACTTATAACACTTGGGGTACAAGTACCACTTACCACGCATTGATATAAAAAGCCATTTACATTAGCTCCCGCAGCAGTTAAGTTCAACGTAGATGCTGTAACATTAGTATAAATACCCGCATTAGTCAGGTTATTATATGAAATCCCACCGTCGGTACTTACTTGCCATTGATAAGTCACGCCCAGACCGCTGGCACTTACACTAAAAGTAGTATTAGTACCCGCACAGATCGTACTATTAGAAGGACTGGCACTTACAAATGGGGTTGTGTTAATTGTCAAAGTGGCAGCAGTGCTTGTTGTAGTCGGCGTACAAGTTCCGCTAACTACACATTGATATTTATAAGTATTTACACCGGTAGTAACACCGGTCAGATTCAGCGTACTTGTGGTAACATTAATATAAATACCTCCGTTGCTAATATTATTATAAGTAATACCGCCATCCGTGCTTACTTGCCATTGGTAAGTCGGCGCAGTACCGGTTGCAGTTACACTAAAGCTGGCATTCCCGCCGGGGCATGCTGCAGCATTGCTTGGGTTTACGGTAACCGCAGGCGCTGTATTAATGGTCAGTGTCGCAGGCGTACTTGTGAAGCTTGGTGTGCATGTACCACTTACCACACATTCATATTTGTATCCGTTTGCAGCAATAGTTGCCCCCGTAAGGTTCAACGTAGCTGTTGTTACATTTGTATAAATACCCGAGTTAGTTAAATTATTATAAGTAGTGCCGCCATCTGTGCTTACTTTCCATTGATAAGT
This sequence comes from Bacteroidota bacterium, assembly GCA_013285905.1. Classification (GTDB taxonomy): domain Bacteria; phylum Bacteroidota; class Bacteroidia; order Chitinophagales; family Chitinophagaceae; genus JABDGU01. The sequence continues at coordinate 4,606 of JABDGU010000003.1, forward strand.
CGGCGCAGTGCCTGTTGCTGTGACACTAAAGCTGGTATTATTGCCGGAACATATTGTACTGTTAACCGGGTTAACAGTTACACTCGGTGCTGTATTGATCGTCAAGGTAGCCGGGTTGCTCGTGGCGCTTGGTGCGCAAGTACCACTTACAACACATTCATACAAATACCCAGTTACCGCAATTGTTGCACCAGTGAGATTTAGTGTGCTTGCAGTAACATTAGTATAAATACCTCCGTTGCTTAAAGAAGTATAACTTATACCTCCATCCGTACTCACTTGCCATTGGTAAGTAAGTCCCAGACCTGTTGCAGTTACACTAAAGCTGGTGTTATTGCCTGAGCATATGGTACTGCTTACCGGATTCGTACTTACAGCAGGTACTGCATTTATCGTTAAGGTAGCAGCCGTGCTGGTTGCACTTGGTGTACAAGTACCGCTTACCACACATTGATACTTGTATCCGTTCGCGGTACTTGTTGCACCGGTCAGATTCAAGGTACTTGTAGTAGCATTACTGTAAATACCTCCATTACTTATATTATTATAGGTCGTGCCGCCATCTGTGCTCAGTTGCCATTGGTAAGTCGGCGCGGTTCCGGTTGCCGTTACGCTGAAGCTTGTATTGCCGGGACATATTGTGCTATTGCTTGGGTTCCCGGAAACGGAAGGAGCAGTATTAATGGTCAGTGTTGCGCCCGTACTCGTAGTATTTGGTGTGCAACTGCCGCTTACCACACATGCATACATAAAATTATTTACTGCAAAAGTGGCGCCTGTAAGGTTCAATGTGCTTGTAGTAGCATTACTGTAAATACCTCCGTTGTTTACATTATTATAAGTAGTGCCGCCATCAGTGCTAACTAGCCATTGGTAAGTCAGTCCCGCGCCGGTAGCTGTTATGCTAAAGCTTGTATTATTGCCGGAACATATTGTACTGTTTGATGGATTTACTGTAACTGCAGGTGCTGTGTTCACATTTACGTTCACGGTCATACTGTTCGTATTTGTGCCATCGCTTACCTGTATAATAAATTGGTCTGCACCGTTGTAATTATTTGTTGGTGTATAAGTTAATCCTGTTGGTGTAATAGATGTGCTTCCGGATGCATGACTAGCACCTGCAAAGCTTGATAACGTGCCGTGTGTCGGCGCCGTGCTTACTGTCCAGGTATCTGTTTTGGCTGCTTGCAGATCGCTTATTGTCAGTAATGTATTAATAGGTGTTGCACTTGCGTTTTTACAAACATTAAAAGTCTGCGGGCTGGTATTGGTGAATGTAGGGACGGTATTGGTAACCATCGTATTCAGGTAAGACGAAATATTAGTTCCCTGGTAATTGGTAGCCACCATATCCGGTTTATTATCCCCGTCCATGTCCACGCCAACCACGCCCCAAACCTGGGAGCTGAGGCTTGCGAAATCCGTATTAGATGAGAAAGATATATTGCCTGATGTGGAAGTGTTGCGGTATATTGAAATTACATTATTGTTAATACCGTCAGAATTCACATACGCGATATCCGGTTTACCATGCCCCGTAAAATCCGCCAGGCATACACCGTAGCCACCACCATTACTGGCCAGTTGCTGTGCCGCACCAAATGATATATTACCAATACTGCTGGTATTCGGCAATATGGTTGCATAGCTGTTGGTATTGCTACTTGTCACAATATCGGCCTTGCCGTCACCATCCAGGTCGCCGACAGCTATATAATAAATATATTGGGGAGCGGAGGATGTTACAGCCGACGCAAATGAAATAGAACCCGGAGCAGAGCTTGTATTTCTGAATACTTGCAAGTTGTCAACATTGCTTGATAGTGTGCCAACTATTACATCCTGCTTTCCGTCTCCATCAATATCCCCAATTGCCACAGATAGCACCTCTTGGCTACTTGGTACATTCACATCCACTTTGGTTGCGAACGACGTTGAGTTAAAAGCAGATGATCCATTATAAATATTCCGGAAATAAGACCATTTCTGCTGGTCATCACCTGCCACTATTATCTCAGGCCTTCCGTCTCCATCCAGATCCGCAACTTTTACCTGCCATGGGTGTGTAACCGAATATTTCACCCTGGTGGCAAAAGATATGCTCCCAGATGTACTGGTATTAATATATACATCTATTTTGCTGGAGTCGCGATCGGATACAACAATGTCCGGCTTACCATCACGATTCAGATCGCCTACTGCTATACCCCATATAGATTGTCCGTTTGGCCCTTCAGTAAAGGTTGTGCCCGAGCCATAAGTTATACTTCCAGTTGTACTTGTATTACGGAAGACGGTCCAGTTTCCTCCCTGCCCGTTTGTTACAGCAATATCAGCTTTACCGTCACCGTCAAAATCTGCACTTACTATGTCAAAAGGATTATTACCTGCTGTTGTTGTAGTGTATGGATTAAACGATGGTGTAGTTGCAGAGCCTGCAAAATTTGGCAGGAAAGAATATTGCGCAAATCCCATCAGTTTACAACCCAGGTTCGAGATACTGATACGGTCATAAATACCACCGCTTGGTGTTGATACACTTAGTGAAGTTGCTGATGCCGTATTTACTGTGGCCATGGTAGAACCAAAGAACACAATATCATTTGTCGAAGTAGTATTGAATCCTGTCCCCGTAATAGTAACAGTAGCAGTAGGCCCTGCTGTTAATGGACTCACACCTGTAATAGTTGGTGGCGCAGTTACCGTCAAAGTAGCGCTCGTGCTGGTAGCAGGCGTTCCGCAGGTACCCGTAACAACAACCTCGTACATGTAGCCATTATTTGCAACAGTAGTCTGTGTCAGTGTAAGTGTAGCGGTTGTAGAGCCAGTATAAATACCGGTGTTGGTCACATTATTATAAGTAGTACCACCGTCTGTACTTACTTTCCATTGGTAGGTAATGCCGGTACCTGCTGCAGTAACACTGAAAGTAGTAGTACTTGCGCCAGCACATATGGTCTGGCTGCCCGGGCTTACTGATATAGAAGGATTTGATTGAATAGTTGCAGAGAATACATTTCCCGTGCTGCTGCATAGGTTGGCATTAGAAACTGTTAGGGTACCGCTATAGGTAGCCGGGGCACCTGCAGCAGGCACAGTTAATGTTATAGGGTTGGCCGGGAGCGATACATTGGTTACAGGCGCGAAACCCGCAGCTGTGGCGGCAGCGCTCCAGGCAATGCTATAACTTGTCGGCGACTGTGTTGTTGCTGAGAATGTAAGGTTGGCACTTGTAGCACCGGTACACACAGCAGGGTTGGATCCCAAGGTGATGCTAGGCAATGCATTTATCGTTACGGTGAATGCATTATTCGTACTGGTACAGATTCCGTTGCTTACGGTGAGTGTGCCGCTATAAGTAGCTGCAGCTGCCGCACCGGGAACAGTGATTGTTATGGTACCGGCAGTTAAGGTTACATTGTTGACGGCCGTAAAACCAGCTGTTGTAGCTGATGAACTCCATGATATACTATAAGTAGTTGGAGAACCCGTTGTTGCAGAATATGGTAAGGCTGCGCTGGTACTACCCGAGCATACGCTCGGGCTGCTACCCAAAGTAATAGTGGGTGTTGCATTTATGGTCAGTGTGGCACCAGTGCTGTTTGCAACCGGCGTGCAGGTGCCGCTCACTGCGCAACGGTATAAATTACCACTCAAGGCTGTTGTCGGCGCCGTAAGGTTTAAGGTTGCTGTAGTAGCATTGCTGTAAACAGCTCCGCTTACATTATTATAGGTACTACCGTTGTCGGTACTAACCTGCCACTGGTAAGTAAGGTTTGTTCCTGTAGCTGCAACACCAAAACTTGTGTTTGCGCCGGAGCAGAAACTTACGTTGGATGGATTTGTTGTTATTGCAGGCGCAGCATTTACTGTCAATGTTGCGGGAAGGCTGTTCGCACTTGGGGTGCAGGTACCGCTAACAACGCAACGATACAGATTACCATTCACCGCCGTTGTTGCCCCTGTCAGGTTTAGAGTCGATGAGGTAACATTACCGCCATATATACCACCGGTTGACAGATTGCTGTAAGAACTACCATTATTAATACTTACTTGCCATTGATACGTTGGGTTCGCCCCACCCGCTGTTACGCTAAAGCTTGTATTGTTGCCCGAACAGATCGTGCTGTTTGATGGATTAACACTTACAGATGGCAATGCGTTTACAGTTAGCGTAACGGGTGTAGTGGTTACACTTGGTGTACAAGTGCCGCTCACAATACATTCGTACAAGGCACCGCTCAACGAAGTTGAAGCCCCAGTTAGGGTCAGTGTCCCTGTAGTAGCACCGGTATATATACCACCGTTGCTTACCGTAGTATAGCTGCTGCCACCATTCGTACTTACCTTCCACACATATGTTAATCCCGCACCTGTAGCGGCTACAGCAAAACTGGTATTGGCTCCTGAGCATATCGTGCTGTTTGATGGGTTGCCTGTAATTGAGGGAAGACCATTCACAGTTAGTGTTGCTCCTGTGCTGTTTACACTTGGTGTGCAGGTACCGCCCACCACGCAACGATACAAATTACCGCTCAGCGCTGTTGTTGGCGAGGTCAGCGTTAAGGTTGCCGTCGTAGCATTACTATATACGGCACCACTTACATTATTGTAAGAAGTACCGCCATTGGTGCTTACCTGCCATTGGTAAGTCGGGTTGTTTCCGCTGACTCCTACAGAAAAATTTGTATTGGCACCTACGCAGATCGAGCTGTTTGAAGGATTTCCCGTAACGGCTGGAAGGGCGAAAACCGTTAAGCTTGCAGGCGCGGATGGAGACGATGTGCCCCCGGCATTAGTTGCAGTAGCCCTGTAGAAATTACCAGCGAGGCCAGCCACATTGCTTATGCTTAACGTGGCTGTGGTTACGTTATTATATACCCCACCATTACTTAAATTGGTATAAGTGCTGCCATTGTTGGTTGACACCGCCCATTGGTAACTTGTAGGGCTATTGCTGGCAGCTACAGTAAACGTAGTTCCGCTGCCGCTGCATATTGAGGCATTCGATGGACTGCTGGTTATGACCGGTGGGGGTGAACATGAAACTGCCCATTTCATAGCATCCAGGGCTACATAAGGCATATTGCTTGCTGTGGTAACAACAAAATGGTCAATTAAGGCAGTTGAATTATTGGCACCGCCAAAACTGGTCATATTAATTAAATTAAACCCGTTATTCGAAGTAAAGCCTGTATTCCAACCCGAACTAGCTGAAGCTGTGAAGACGGTATTACTACCCAGTTTCCCGACTATGCTTACTAATCCGCTTCCCTGTTGCGTGTAACTATTAGCACCGGTGCTTCCCAGGTATAGATACAAGCTTTGCAATTGAAAGCTTGAAGCCGGGCTAGTTGAAACAGTAAACTGGCAACCTGTTCCCGTCACGGCATTGATGTCATTATCAATATATTGGTTATCGGCGGCACTTCCGTTCCATCCACATCCCGAACAGTCATTGTCTATATAAAAAGGCCCTCCCGATTGGCTCGTAATGGTAAATGCCTGCCCGTAACTGGTGAATGTCGTAGCATTGGGTGTTGCTCCTTCAAATGCTTCTGTATTGGACACAGAACTTCCGGTCGTTACATTCACCACCATATTCGCCGTCCCTCCGGCGCCATCACTCACATGCACCGTAAACGCGTCTGTACCTGAATAGCCATTGGTAGGCGTATAAGTCATCGTTCCGCCCGGGGTAATGTTGCTGCTGCCTGAACTGGCCGTCGCAGATGTTATAGTAAGTGTGCCGTGAGATGGCGCTGCTTGTTGGCTCCATGTTTCAGTTTGGCCTGTGTTGGCATCACTTACGTGCATCAGAGATTTGAGATCAACAGCGCTCGCGCTTGTACATAAACTTAATGATTGAGGGCTGCTGCTGACAAATGTAGGTGCAATATTAGGAGGTGTGTAAACTATAGCAGTTATGGTTATAGTCCACTGTGTACCTGTAGAAAAATTGGCAAATACCCAAACCATCAAATTATCACCTTGCAGTATCGGCAGGCTCACAGAACCTCCGCTGAATATGCTCCCACTGCCATTACCGGAGTTGTCAAAAGAGCCTGGCCAGGACATCCCAAAATCGGAAGACGGATTACTACCCGAACCCGTCACAGTATACGTCGCATTGCTTATCTCAAATCCTGTACCAACAGGCACTATAAAGCGTGCGCCTGATGTTGCCTGGCTTGAAGTATTAAGGGTACCCTTTACAAGATAGGTGCCTGCAGCATTAATTGTAGCAAGGGTCTGTCCATTACTTCCGGAATAATTGGAAGGCAGGTTGCCTTGCGTAGATTCATTCCAAAGTGTGGTCTGCGCCATACTGCCCACAGAACTTAACATAAGCACACTAAACAATAACACATTCATTGCTAAACGCAATGGCCTTGCACAGTAGATCTTTCCCATAAAATTGCTTGAACGATTATTTAAAAAAGAAAATAAATTTTTGCATTTGCCGCTTGTAACCTTAGCGGTTTTGTCAAAAGATAATAATGTCAGGGCAACAACTGCCTTCTCACGTAAAACTGATTTCATATTGCGTATTTTCGGACTTTTCTCTTCCCTTAAACCTTTACTTTCCAAACCAGAATAACACAAGCCGGCAGGGAAATTTTACAAATAATACTGTAAAGTAAACCCACAAAAGCGGAGGCGCCATTATGTAATACCTCATCAATATATTTATACTGTAGTCAAACATAGCTATTTACCTACTATAATACAAATATCTGCACACCTAATTTTAAAAAAATGCCCTTTTGTGTATATCTTTTGTTTTTACTGTGGAAAAGCACTCAATAACCATCTCAATATTCAACAATAAATACATCTATATGCTACTACCTTTCAATATTAATTTTATATTTTTTATTTTCTTCACCCTTCGCTGAGGTTTTTTATTGTTCAGGCACAAAAAAAAGCCACGCTTTCTCGCATGGCTTTTACAAATCTTGTATCTAAGCGATGTCTATTTTTTCAACTTGTCCTTAAACACTTTCCTGAATTTCTCCAGTTTGGGTTGAATAACAAATGTGCAGTAAGGCTGTGAACCATTTTCATTGTAATAATCCTGGTGATAATCTTCTGCTTTATAAAATTTAGTAAATGGCTCAATAGCCGTTACTACATCACCGCTAAAAGCATGTTCTTTATTTAGCTGTGTTTTATATGCTTCCGATTTTGTTTTCTGTTCTTCGTTATGGTAAAAGATGATCGAGCGGTATTGTGTCCCGGCATCATTGCCCTGCCTGTTGAGGGTTGTTGGGTCATGACAGGTCCAGAAGGCGGCCAGCAATTCATCAAAACTTATCTTGGCCGGGTCGTAATATACATTACAAACTTCTGCATGACCCGTAGTGCCTGTACATACTTCATGATAGGTCGGGTTTACCGTATGCCCGCCGCTATAGCCCGACTCTACTTTCACCACTCCGTTTAATTGCTGAAACTGCGCTTCCGTGCACCAAAAACATCCGGCGCCAAAAGTGGCTGTGTCAGTTTTGTGTTCCGTCGTAACGGGCTCTTTTGTATTCATGTCTTTAAATGTTTTTGAGTGAGAATAATTTTCATTTTGCGCACATGCGCTGAACTGTATGGCTAACAGTGAAAGCATTAAACTTGTTTTGAGTGCCTGGAGCATGATTTTCAAATTTACAATTAGATACGCCCCCTTGTGTAAAAAGGTTTTTAAGCCGCTGCAAAATTAGACCGTTTTAACATAGCATTAGAATATATATAGGCTAAGTCAAAAAAACTTTTTGATAATTGCCCGGCTTACCTAATTTTGCGCCCGGAGAGATGGCAGAGTGGTCGAACGCGGCGGTCTTGAAAACCGTTGACTGTTAAAGGTCCGGGGGTTCGAATCCCTCTCTCTCCGCATAAAGAAAAAGCTCCATTGTTGGAGCTTTTTTTATTGATAATCATATAATTACAGATTGTGTTTGTTTTATCAAAACTGTATTTTAAGTAGTATTTAGCACTGTTTTAGCACCGTGTTTTTGGGCTAAATCTTTAACAGGCAAGGATTTCATTTATCTTTAGCAGTGTTTTTTCTAATTAATGCTAAAGCTCGCTGCTTACTAACCTTTTCCGCATCTGCTTTTTTCTTTTCTAACTTGGTTTGTTTGACTGCCTTTTCAGGGTTAAAAACTTCTTTCAATACCTCTTTAACCAAATCTATTGCAGATGGAGATTCAGATTCCCTCAATTTGTGGTTAATGGTATAGATTTTCCTATTTGACGGACGGACACTAAAAACCTCCTGGTATTTATCCAGAATTTGATTAAATAGGTTTTGCACATGTATTACATCTTCCAATGTAATTTCCACTCCTACATGGACATCACTAAATTGATTAAGTTCTATCTTGTTTTTCAAATCATCTAACTTAATTCCCAACACATCAACATTACTTGTATTGAAATCAATGCCGTATTTTACTCTGGCGGTGTGTTGGAATGAAGTTGAATAGCTTGATTCAAAATCCGCGATTATTAATCCGATTCTCATGTCACGAAAATATACCTAAAAGCGGATTTTTGTTGGTTTGGCTCAACGATTGGCATTTACATTCTCCTCGACTGAAAATAAAGCAAAAAAATAATGGTTAATTATACATTGCCTTCTCTTCAATTGTGCTTTTTCCTTGTAATCATAACACTATATAAAAGCTATCATTTTATTTTTTCGACTATTTATATTTATGGACACAATTTCAACCAAGAAAGAAATAATATTTACCGCAGCTGCATTAACAATAAATGCGAGGGCTTCCCATTCTACAGAAACTTCGAACAAAATCTAGTATCGGTGCTGTTCATTGTCCAAAATTACATAGTGTATCAAATATCGCACTACTGCTTTAAAGTATACCCCATGTAGTAGTAAATTATACAGCTCCAATTTTTTGGAAATAAGGTAAAATACTACTACTTTTGGGTCATTATATATCCACCCTTAAGTAGTATCAAAATGAAGGTTTTTTATTCCAGGGTTTCCAGTGCCGACGGTTCCCAAAATCCCGAACGCCAGCTTCAAAACATTGAAGGATTTGATTATGTATTGACAGACAAGTGTTCTGGTACTATCGGACTATACGAAAGACCATATGGCTCCCAGATAAAAAAACTAATTGATACTGGTAAGTTGAAACACCTGGAAGTTCACTCTATAGATAGGCTGGGGCGAAATACCCTGGACATACTAAGTGTCTATAGGGAACTTACTGATAAAGGCATAACTATTGTTAGCCGTAACCCCATGATTCGCAACATTGGTGAAAATGGTAAACCTGATCCGTTCTCCGAACTGCTTTTAAATCTCCTGGCATCGTTGTCCAGTTATGAAAAGTCGCTTATCCGTGAACGGCAACTTGAAGGTATTGCCATAAGAAAAGCAGCTAACCTATATAGGGGGCGTGCAATTGATACAAAGGATACTCCAGAAAAATATGTTGATAAAAAGAGGATCAAAAAAATACTTAGTTATATTGATGACGGGTATCCCCACCATGAGATTGTGAAAATTATAAAGTGCAGTGCGTCTACCGTTGTGAAGGCGGTTAGGATGAGGGAAAAGGTAACAAATCCTATGTAGGGAGTTGCCTGTCAATCCAATTCAACTTAGATTTAACAAAGAACTTATGGAGAACCTTATAGTATACCTTTTTTTCGCATTAATCTTTTGGTTGGTCATGAAAAGACACGTAGGAACTATCAAAACCCTCTTTGCAAATAGTTCTAATTTTAGGCTGATGATTATTTGTGCAGTTTATATAATGCTCATTTTTTTATTCGCAAAAATTTATCAAAAAACATACAACGCAAATTCTCGATCATTTGTTTTCGCTTCCGATATTGCAAAAACAAATATCGAAGAACTAAATAGAAATGATAGCAGCGTAACAGCAGACTTACAATATCAGCAATATTTCTGCGATTCGGTAAATCAAATGGTCTTCTTAAAAAGGCAGCCAATAATATTAGAGCCGCCTGGTACATATGAAAGGACATTCAGATATAGGGTAGGGAGTGTCTTTGTTGATATCGACATAAATGAGTTATACTGTCACAAAGGAATAAAAAATACCAAGCATGGAATTTGCATTTGGGATTCTACGAGAAATTATTTTCCAAAAGAAATTTTTCTTGATCAAACAATTGATACAATACCGTATGACACGTTTGCAGTTCTTCATTCCCTGTTGTCAAAACGGTTATCACAAATAATATCTCAAATAAAGAATAGCACCCCAAATATTGTTCCAAAATGGACTTACCTGGATTTTCTCTATTTCAGTACAATTACCCAAGCTACCGTCGGTTATGGCGACATGCTGCCAAATTCAAAAACAGTTAGATTTCTTGTAACAATCCAAACACTGTTAGGCGTTTTTTTAACAGTATTCTTGATTGCCTCTTCTTTGTGGAAAGTCAAGGAATAGCAGCTTTGCGTTGCCTAGAAACAATTGTTCAAATGTATAAGGCTGCAATAATATTTTTAGCTATGTGCTTTTCATGGCTTAAATATTCTAAATGTAAAAAGCCTATTGAGAAATTTACAAATTTTATCCAAGCCATGCCTTCTTTTTAATAGATAACTGTCCATATCCACTCCAGCAGATTTTTCAATTTCATTCTTAAAAGCTGCAATGTCGGCACAGGCAATCTCAAAGACAAGCCAATACTTATCAGGAATTTGTTTGGTCACGGGGATATGAATGGTGTCTATTGGCTGGTATAAAAAAAAGCCACTTTGAATTACAATCCTACTAACGCCGAGATTTTCTAAATCTATATTACTGTACGTTGAAGTGGGATGAATAAGATCAAGTTTATTGTGGGTGAATGGGGTGTAACCCGATCTTTTTAAATGTTCTTCCTGGCAAGCTCCACCGAAGGCTGCTTTGTTTAAACAATATATTCTTACGGACTTACCCGCTGAATCATTAAAAGCGAATTGAAAGGCTACAGTATCATCCTTTGAAAAATCCATAAGACGAGACTTCAAGCCGAAGTGTCTTGCCATGAACCACAAATTCCAATCATTTACGTCTCGAATTCTGTAGAATATAGACAAGACTTTAGCGAAGGCTCTTATCAAGTGCCGTTCATACTTTGGAAAATCCTTTATTTTATTTACTAAATCTGAATAACACATTGATGGTACCAATGGAAATTCGGCTCTAACCCCTCTATAGAAATAACCGTTGTCAGAACGTGGGAAACCACCGAAATGCTTTTTAAATTCCTTATAAGTTTTTATATGGATGATGTTCATACTTTATTCATACTTATAAATATTATAAATAATATATTTATGATTTTCCTTGCTGAATTTGTTCCTATCTTGAAGCTTCGGGAATGGCTGATATGGCGTTAGCAACTTTGCCGCAACAATCTATTAGACGGTAATATTGTTCTGGTTCCTGATAAGGTATCATTTTCTGTATTTCATCAAAGTTCAATAACCTTTGATTTTCTCTGTTGTGGTGAGCCAATACGTAGTTCCTAAGCTTTCGCAGCATTGGGTTTTTAAATAGTTTATTCAAATCAGAAATACTTTTCCTAACCGTGTCTGTTTGTGTATGGTGATAGTTAGCCAAATAATGTTTTCTAAGTTCATCTTCAAAACCACAGGCTTTAATAATAATCATAGAAGCAATAGCACCAGACGTATATGCTTTGACGACTGGCGTTTCAAAGTCCGAACCATAATCCCTATTCGCTTCATCAACAGTTAGATCTAATGCTTTCCCGTAATATTCTAACTCTGTACGAATACTACTCAGATTAAGTGCAATCAAAGCCAATTTGTCTGCCATACTGCGCAATTAAAATGATTGTTGTAGGGTTATAATTAATTTGAGATTGTTTAATTATCAAATTGCAGGAACCACCTTTTTGCTTATATCCGTATCACGGTTGATTTGCTTTAAATACTTATCCGTCATAGATACACTACTGTGCCTATTTGCCTTCATAATTTCCGCAATACTCCATCCAGCATTAAGTCGTTGCAAATTTGAATAATGTTTGAAAGAATAAAGCGTATACCCTTTCCCTTGTAATTCCAATGCCTTTAGTGCTTTAACGAAACGCTTGTATGCGGTGTTGCTGCCAATTGAACTCGCTCCAACTATTGTGTCTGAATTTGATGTTAGAAAATAGTCCGTCGGGTAATTTTCTAACTCCAATTTAACAATTTCTTTCAATAGATTCGGCTCTATATCAATTCTTTCCGTAGTAATTCTCTTTGTATTTTTAGTTGTATTTAACGGTACAACAATTTGATTCTTTAGCAAGTCAATATCTTTAATTCTTAATTTACTCACTTCGTCTGGACGAAGGCAGGTAGAATTAATAAACCTACAAAAAAAAGCAGTCAGTGTGTCATGATTATCTAAAAATTCCATTAGCTTGACAACATCATCCTTAGTAAAGGGAATATGCCTGGGTTTAGTCTCAACTTCACTCCTTATTTTTTTTGCTTCTATTTTTGATGTTGGATTTTCTCCATTATAATAATTGTTATTGATGCACCACTGAAAAAAGGCTCTGAAAACACCCTTCGCAGATCTAACCGTATTACCTGCCCAGGGGATTGGTTTATTTAACTCAATACTCTTATTATTCATGAATAATTTAGCGGGTCGCGTATTATGAATCTTCCCATGAATGTATTTTTGAATATCGTTGGTTGTAAAATTTTTTACCTGCTTTTCGGGGTATGCCTCAATAAGATAGCGCAATTTACTATCGTAACTCTGTACCGTTTTAGGTCTGGCATAAGTTTTCAATTCTAATATATATTTTTGCACTGCGTCTTTAAGAGTAATATTATCCTGAATTATTTGTGCAAGAAAAGCTTCTGGGTTGCTGGGATCATATCCATTTTTCAAGTCGTTCTTTATACTTAATAGAAGAACTTCCGCTTGATACGCCTTTTCCTTATAATCCTTAATGCGATTTAAGTCACCTTTTACACGATGCTGCTTCCCATTATAAGAATAATTAACATACCAGATTTTCTTTGCCCATTCTTTTTCGAGGGAAGAACCTTTCGGAATGCTCTTTGGTTTTTTACCTTTTACAAGTTGTGGAATTGTATATCTACCGTCTACTTTCATAATACAAATATACGAACGAGTAGGACTATTTAGCACTGTTTTAGCACCAAATAAAAAATACAATTAATCAACACAATGATTATCAATAAATTATGGCATAATGCGGAAAATCCCTCTCTCTCCGCTCTTACCCGCCGAAGCCATTTTCGACGAAGGCGGCTTGTTCATCGGTTAAATAATTGCCAACTGATCGAATACGTTTTTTCAAGGGGACTCTTATAGAGTCCCCTTGTTATTTTAGCTATATGTGGCTCTATGTATATATCATCGAACTCAAAAATGGCACACATTACGTCGGTTGCACAATAAATCTGAAAGAACGATTTGCGAAGCATAGTAAAGAGAATGTCCCTAGTAGCTATTTTCCCTTCAATCTGAAAGAAAAACTTGCGCAACTCAAAAGTTGCATATATATTTGCAACCTGAGGGTTGCTCAATTAATGATCAAGAATGAAACAAGATATATTCCAGGCCATATCAGACCCAACACGCAGGGCTATTTTAACATTAATCGCTATCCGGGCATTAACACCAAATGCAATGGCGGAAAAATTTGACATGACCCGCCAGGCTGTATCGAAACACATTAAGGTATTACACGAGTGCGAATTGATTAAACCCCAGCAGAGTGGCCGGGAAATTTATTATCACTTTAATGCGAAAAAAATGCAGGAGTTTGACCATTGGTTAGCCCAATTCAGGCAAAACTGGGAAACTCAATTTAACCAACTTGAACAATTATTAACAACAATTAAAACACAGACCACGAAGTAGCATTGATCCCAATAAAATTATTAACTAACAATCAATAAATAATGAACAACGATTTACTATTTGATTTTAACGTTGACAAAACCGCGAAAACGGTTTATATAACCAGGGAGTTTAATGCCGGGCGATCTTTAGTATGGGATGCCTTTACCAAGGCCGAACTACTGGATCAATGGGTGGCACCTGCACCTATGCGCGCCAAAACCAAGTATATGAATTTTGAAGTAGGCGGGCGGCGGTTTTACGCCATGATAAGCCCCGACGGACAGGAGCGTTGGGCGGTGCAGGAATTTACATCCATTACCCCAAAAACCAATTTTAAGATGTACAACGCGTTTGCGGATAAAGACGAAAACCGTGAACTGCCGGGTTCTGAATGGGATTACAATTTCAGCGAACAAAATGGCATAACAAAAGTGGACATTACCATTTTTAATGAATCGTTTGAGCGATTGGAAAAATTATTGGAGGGTTTCAAAATAGGTTTCACCATGAGCTTGAAAAACCTGGAAGAACTGTTGGCCTCCTTATCATAGAAAACACAAAAAGAAAATTTACGATCACTTTTAAAAAATAAAAATTATGAGAACAATTAATCCCTGGATCAACTTTAATGGAAATGCCGAAGAAGCATTCACTTTTTACAGATCAGTTTTTGGCGGCGAGTTCGGGAAGATCATTCGTTTTAAAGACCTGGCAAGCGATGCATTTCCCATACCGGAAGATGAAGCTAACAAAATAATGCGCATCGCCTTACCTATCGGTAAACACAATGTATTAATAGCCAATGACGTCCCCGGATTTTTGGGACGGGTAAGCGAAGAAGAAAACCGGTCGAAAATAGCAGTTAGCGCCGAAAGCCGCGAAGAAGCTGAAAAAATATTTAACGGCTTATCGGCGGGCGGATCTGTTGAAGGGCCCATTGGCGAAGGCCCCTGGGGTACATACGCCGGCATGTTAAGGGACAAATATGGTATTGAATGGATAGTGGAGTTTGACCCGAATTATAAGGGGCAAATTTAACCGGTTTACATTTTAAAAAGTCTCTAAAAAGGTCAAAAATGCTATAATGTGTTCCGAAGTTCTTTCTCACCATGGTTTTTAATCATGGAAACTTTAACTTTATAGACAGTACCAGGTAAATTTTGTCTTTTATATGAGCATACAAGAACAAATAAAGGAGTATGTAAGCGGTCAACCTGAACCGAAACGCAATGACATGCAGAACTTGCATCAGCGCATACTTAACCTGTCGCCGGGATCTAAATTGTGGTTCCTTGATGGCAAGGATAGCAATAATAAAACTGTTAGCAACCCTAATATTGGATATGGGGTTCAGACAATAAAATATGCTGACGGAAAAACCAGGGACTTCTATCAAATTGGTCTGAGTGCCAACACAACAGGGATCTCCGTGTATATCCTTGGTATTGTGGATAAGAAATACCTGGCCCAAACCTATGGCAAAAAACTAGGCAAGGCAAGTGTCACCGGGTATTGCATCAAGTTCAAAACGCTAAAAGATATAAACATTGAGGTACTTGAAGCAGCAATACAATATGGGTTTGAGGTCACTGCCTGCTAAGCAACTCGCCAGTGATAGCATCAGTTCATCCAAACTTGCCTTCTTAAATAATTAACGTTTCGAATAATAATTAATATTCACCCGCGTTATTATCTAAACCGCAGCATTATGACCCGATCCCTTGCTTTCTTAGTAATAGCACCCGCTCTTTTTATAACTGCATGCCAAAAAAGCAACACCCCTGCCCCTCTAAAACCCCAAACAGGCCAGACAATAAATATTCACCCGGATAGTATACCCACGACTATCATGCTTCCTACTGATGTTTATTTTGATAAAACCAATAGTATCACTATGCAAGTTGCATATGATAGCTCAAAAAATGATTTGCTGTTTTGGGGTAATTTAATTTATCAGTATGAGCTTAACCCATGCCAAGAACATCAAATTTTATCTGCGGGAAATTATTCATTTTCAAGTGGCTGGTTGAATTATAATTCATCCAACACATATCGCAGCGGGAATTATACATTATACGACACAGCCTGGCTATATTATCCGCCTATTACTTACACCAGCAATATTTTTACACTGGTTCTGCGTAATGATAGTCTGATAATTTCGGGATATGATTGCAGCAATTTTGTAGAATTTTATTTTAATGGAAAAAAGCAATCCTCCACGCTCACAGAATTTCCTCTATAATGCTGAAAAGCTTGGATTACTGTTTGTTTAGGCCGATGCTTATTTTATTCTACAGTATTGGCACGGTTTTTAGGTAAATGCTATTAAAGATCCTTTGGGAAATGAAAAATCAATTCGTAGCAAATAAAAAGGTCGCAATGAATGCGCCTGTCGCTAAAGTATGGAAAGCCATAACAGACCCTGCACAAATAAAAGTGTACTTTTTTGGCACGGACGTGCATACCGACTGGAAAAAAGGCAGCCCCCTTACCTATACGGGTGTATGGGAAGGCAAACAGTATGAAGATAAAGGTGTAATAGTAGATATCGTTCCCGAAAAACTGTACCATAGCACCTACTATAGTCCACTATCGGGTCTTGAAGATAAACCTGAAAATTATAACAACGTCATTTGGGAATTAAGTGAGGAGAATGGCAAAACGACTGTTTCACTTACACAAGATAATATACCTACAGAAGAGAGCCGCCAGCATTCAGAAAAAAATTGGGAAATGGTCCTCAATAACATGAAAAATCTTATCGAGAAGTAAAACCACATATCGACGTAAATGCTTTCAGCCTGATTTTGTTTTCTTAACCTGTTCCCATCTCCTTATCAATTCGGACTGTACAGGTAAAATAGCAATTCAACTTAGTATTTGTTACTGCTGCTAATGTTAAGTCATTCAAACCAATATATTTTTACAGCAATAGTTATTCCTTGAAAGATGGACTTTTTTCTTTAATGTCACTCCATCCGGATTTGCCACCCTTGACGGCAGCACGGCTTGAAAATGAGAAAGTGCCAAAACCTATAAAGGTTGGCATAAACATCTGTTTCATTCAATTAAGCCTTTGGGAAATCTGTCAGCTACTAAATTAAGTTCTATATTATATTCAAGGTAAGCTTTAAGTCCAGCTAAAACCAATGCAAAACCTTCAGTTGACCCACGTACTTGCGAAATAATCTTTTCTGCGCCACCCTGAAATCCACTGTCCTCAATGCTTATAAAAGTTCCATCATTGCCTAAATCCTTAAAAATCCATTCCACAGTTGTAACAGCATCATAATTGCTCCATTCAATCACGATTTTTTTATTAACATCAATTTTTTTGGTGAAAATTGAAATAGAATGATTATACATTTCCCAAGTCCATTCAGTCGGTTTTCCTTCCTCGAGTTTTCCTGAGCTTTTCGTAAACCAGAATTTAGTTGTGATTTCGGGGTTTATAAATGCTTGAAAAACCTGTTCGATTGGCTTCCTGATTAGCATTTCAGCTTTTGCAAAGTGATTTGTATTCATACTTAGGCAAAAATATAAATTTTCTCTCCGTAGCATACAGAAGTAAAACTATCTGCAATGCTTTCATTTAGTAAAATCAAGAAGGGTATCTGTATTCAGCTCATCAAGATTATTGTGCTCATCCCCGCCTAAACTGTAATAGCTGTTCTCTTCATCTTCTTCACCTATCTCCTCATCAGCTTCGCTGGCTTCTATACCGGGTATGTCAAGGTCTTCTCCTGTCAGTATTTCATCGGGGGCCAGTTCATTCCAGGCATCATCCGCTACATTGGGGCTCTTTATTTCACTATTGTCATCCGGGTTTATACCATCCAGTTTTTTTGCCTTACTGTAAATATCCTCGCTTGCAGGGTAAATCGGGTAGCCGGGAAGTGTATCATCTGTTCCTTTATCCGGGATATTGTTTGTCTTTTTCATCACACTAAGTATTTAATTTCAAAAAAATCAGTTTCAAGTTCGCCTCAAAAATACTATCTTCTGTAAATGCAGGCAATGACCTTCATCATGCCTCAATTCAAATGCTGTCCCGATCTGTAATAAATAAGGATGACTATAAAGGTAGGCTATTTCACCCTGTGAAAAATATCTGTTATTTCCGTGCTGTCAAAAAAATCTCTTTTGTCCATATTTTGGTTTATCCAGTCGCGCAGTTCTGCAGGGCTCGATATATCCACATTGTTTTTTTCTGATACCCAGGAAGTTTTCAAAGTATTGCCGGAAGATGCAAAATCAAGCTTCAGCAAGTAGTAACCGTGTTTAGTAGTATCCCTACTGAATACACTTAAAAATTCGCTACCCCCTACCCTGGACAAATACGCGTAATAGTAACGCACCTCATAAGCGTCAGAGTGCGCCTCCCTCCCTGTTATGGCATACATGGTCGGGCTTTTTTTCATTACAGTGTATTCAGTGTAAACACCATCCTTCTTTTCTCCTCGCCACCTACCAAGCAATACAGTATCAATTTTATGAGGCTTCGCATCAACAGGCACTTGTGTTTGTAAGGGGCAACCATATAATACCAGGCACAAACAAGCAAGTAGGGACAACTGAAATAGCTTTTGCATATTTTTGTTTTTTAGAAGATGGATATAAATGTAATTATTATTTATAAAAACTACTAAAGACGCTTAATATTACAGTCAAAATCAGGTAAGCCTTACCCTCTTATGAAAATTCTTCTTTTGCTTCTTTGCTTATTAACAACACTTATCTCGTCGGCGCAAAAAAACACGATGCAATATCTTCTCTACTCTCCTGATACCCTGAACTACGACATAAAAATAACAACGGACAACAAAGGTGATAAAATGGTATATGCCGACTTCGGTACATTCAATTTCAGTGATGAACCTTCCCTTAATTTTTATGCCTTGCCTGCCGACCACGCTTTCATCCTCGACAACGCTTTATGGAATGTGGCTTATCTTAAACCGGCCTATGACAAACACTACATGGTGTTGCCCGGAAAAAGTGGCAAGGTCTTAAGCCTTCAATACTATAGCAAATATAACAAGTATTATACAAGTCCCTTTAAGCAAACAACATCCGCGCATACCACTCACGGCAAAATTTCTTTCGAGATCACAGGCTCTTATCTGCCTCAGTACATACATCTGGATACCCCTTCATTTTATCATTCGCACGCCATAACAGGCGACACCCTGACAGACAGTTTTTCTGTTAAAAACACAGGGCATGCAGCACTGCTCCTGCAACTCACAAAATATGATGAGGGCATGCACTGCAGCGACACAGCAAGTATAACTATATTGCCGGGTAAAGAAAGAAAATTGGCTATCAGCTATACCCCATTGCACAAAGGCCCTTTCAGCAGCCCGGCAGAGATCACATTTCATCTTGCTTCAGAAAAAACAAAACATACTGCCAAACTTAAAATAAGGGGACAGGCTGTTAAATGACCTTCTGTTTGTAATGCTTACAAAAGCACAACTTCATCGGCATAGCCGTATCATTACGCTCGGTGTACTGTTTCTCGGCCTACCACAATTTTACCCTCAGGCTGTCAGGAATATACATTTTGTCACCCGGTTTGATGTTGAACGCATCATAAAAATCGGGCACATTAGGGAAAGGTCCGTTTACCCTGTTTTTGGCAGGCGCATGCACGTCGGTCAATATCTGGCTGGCCAATTGCTCTTTCCTTATTTCTAATAACCAACCTACGGAATAGCCCAGGAAGAAACGTTGCAGAGGGGTTTGGCCGTTTATTTTTTCTCCTTTTTTGTAAGTGTCTGTTTGTTTGAAAGCATCGAGGCCGATTAAAATACCGCCAAGGTCAGCGAGATTTTCGCCGAGTGAGGCTTTACCATTGATATGCAAAGTATCTACAGCAACCATTTTATTAAATTGCTGCACCAATACATCGGCGCGTTTATTGAACTGGATCTCGTCCTCTTTGCTCCACCAATTGCGTAGGTTGCCTTTTTCATCAAACTGGCGGCCTTCATCATCAAAGCCGTGTGTCATTTCGTGGCCAATAGTAGAAGCTGCGGCATAGCCATAAACCAGGGCGTCATCCAGTTCTTCATCGCGGAAGCCGGGCACAGTAAGTCCACCTGCTGGCAATACGATCTCATTGTTAGAAGGGTTATAATAGGCATTATAAGTTTGTGGCGTCATATCCCATTCTTCCCTGTCCACGGGTTTGCCTAATTTGTTCATGCCGTAATTGTTCCACCATTCGTTAGCATGCATCATATTGGTAGCAAAAGCGCTGCGGTCTATTTTAAGTGCAGAAAAATCTTTCCATTTATCAGGATAGCCCACTTTTTTGCGGATGCTGGCGAGTTTGTGTAAGGCTTTTTGTTTAGTGCTATCGCTCATCCAGTCCAGCTTTTCCATACGTGCTTTATAAGCGGAACGTACATTTTCTACCAATTGCTCATAGCGCTTTTTGGCAGTTTCGCTAAAATATTCTTTTACAAAGAGCTGGCCTAAAGCTTCGCCCATAGCGCCTTCTTCGGCATCCAATACACGTTTCCAGCGGGGTCGCTGTTCTTTTGCCCCGTGAATGAGTTTGCTGTAAAAATTGAAACTGGCGTCTGCAAAGGGTTTGCCGAGATAAGGCGCAAATGAACTTACCAGGTGGTAGGACATATAATCCTTAAGCGTTTGCATATTTTCGCCGGCTATCACTTTGTCCAAAGCTGTGTAGA
This sequence comes from Bacteroidota bacterium, assembly GCA_013285905.1. Lineage (GTDB taxonomy): Bacteria > Bacteroidota > Bacteroidia > Chitinophagales > Chitinophagaceae > JABDGU01. Next base: position 25,208 of record JABDGU010000003.1, read on the forward strand.
ATTCAGGTTGACCAACAATAACACTATCCACATTCTTCGCGCCCATTGCTTTTATATAAACCGGCCACTCTATGCTGGGAGATATTTTATTGAGTGAGCTAACGGCCATTTTATTGTAGTTCTTGTAAGGATCGCGCAAGTCTTCCAATTTGCGGGATGCCTGGGCCAGTTTTGTTTCCAGCGCGATAACTGCAGTGGCTTTTGCATTGGCCTGTATGCTATCGATGCCCATTAAACGGAAAATGCCTGCTACATAAGCAGGGTAAGCGTTGCGTATAGCGGTGGTACGCTCATCGGTTTTGAAATAATAATCCCTGTTGGGTAAGCCAAGGCCACCCTGGCCCATGTGATAGGCATTAATATCACTGTTCTTTTCGTCCTGCGAAACACCTTCATCAAAAAACACCGAAGACCCGTAGGTATGCATGTGTGCTGCTTGCGCCATCACATCTTTGGGCGTTTGCATGGCAGCAATTTTATTAAGTTCTTCGCTTAACGGTTTTACGCCTTGCTGGTCTATGGAAACCGTATCCATACCTGCAAACCAGAAGTCCCCTATTTGCTGATCAACACCGGTTTTTGCGCCGGCTGCCAGTGCTTTTTCATTTATGCTTTTCAGGCGGTCGTATAACTCGTTCTGCACCAGTTTGCCGATGCCCCAGCTTGTCTCATCAGATGGAATCGGATTCTTTTTTATCCAGCCACCGTTTGCATAATCAAAGAAATCATCGGCAGGGTTCACCGTCGTATCAAGATCAGCCTTAAGGATGTCTTCTTTTGCAGCGGCTTTCTGAGATGGCTGATTACAGGCCGCAAATGAGCTTGCAGTAAGAAGGATGGCAATTAATTGTTTATTCATAAATATGTACTGAGATTATATTAAGCGGTAAAAGTAATATGTTTTCGGTATAATTATCTAACGCTTATCAGGGGATAAATTAACATGAGCATTTGCACATCTGCTAATTTGCACATTTGCACGTTAATCAGGTTTTCCGGGGTTTCTTCTTTGCTGCCGGGAACAAGACATTGTTCAATATCAGCCTGTAGCCGGGGGAATTGGGATGTAAGGAAAGGTCGGTAACGGGGTCATAAATGGCGTGTTGGTAGTCTTCCGGGTCGTGGCCGCTATAGAAGGTCCAGGTGCCTTTACCGTATTCGCCATGTATATAGCGCGCCTCGTTGGCAGCCTTATTTTCTGCCATTATCAAGACGCTCGATTTAATGACTTCTTTACGGAAAGCAGTTGTCTGACCCATGAAACCTTTGATGGTAGTGGTATGGTCCTGGCAAAGCATGGTAGGCACGGGGTCGAACTTGGCAGAGAAGGTGAATAGTGTGAAATAATCCAGGGACATGGGGACCTTACGGTAATTGGTATTGTCAATATCTGATTTTTGATAGACGTAGGGGTTGGTGATGAGATTAAAATCTTTGAAAGCGAAACATTTTGTGAAATCTAGTTTTTGCTGGTAATCTGGAGCAATAGGGTCGCCATCGAAAACGGCATCACAGATGTCAGTATTCTCCGCAGCCAGTGCTATGTCGTAAGAATCGGGTGCAGAACACATAGCAAACATATAACCGCCGCCTGCAACAAAATCCCTGATCCGTTTGGCAACAGCCAGTTTAAGCTGAGAAACCTTATTAAAGCCATGGCTCTTTGCACATGCCTCTGCCATTTCTTTATCCTTTAGGTACCACGGAGCATTATGATAAGCGCCATAAAATTTTCCGTATTGGCCTGTAAAATCCTCATGGTGCAGGTGCAACCAGTCGTATTCGGGCAGTTTGCCGGCAAGTACTTTATCGTCAAATAAGGTATCATAAGGTATTTCTGCATAAGTCAGGGCCATTGTCACTGCATCATCCCAGGGCTCTTTTGAGTTGGGGGTATAAACAGCCACTTTAGGTGCTTTTTCCAGTTTTATCACATCGCCATTAAAATCGGGGTTGGCAATGGTGGTGAGAATGCCGCCATATTGGGCATCGCTCATCACTTCATAAGTTACGCCGCGTAGTTTGCATAGCCGCTCTATAGAGGCTACCTGGTCTATACCGAAACTGCCACCTTTATAATTCAGCAGCCAATCCACAGGCACATTCTCCAAAAGGGCCTGGTAGGCGATGCCATAGGCCTTTAGGTGGTTGGCCTGGCCTTCGGCATCCATAGGTATAAAGATCTTGGCGGCGAATGCGGAAGGCAGCAGCGCAAAGCAGGCAAACAGGTAAATAGCTAAAAAGCGGTATTTCATCTTAAAATTCATGTGCAAGTAAAGCTATGTAATTTACTTAGTTCGTGGCATATAGCGTTTTGTGGATATGTCTTTTAACAAGAAATTGCGGGATTTCAGGGTTTAGGAATTTGGGATTGGGGATTTGGAATTGGGGTCCCCAAAAAACTTCGCCCTTGGCGGAAAAACTATTTTATGGGCGCAGGCCAGTGTAGAAGATATTGGCTGTCATATCTTACGGGTGTGTAATGAAAGATATTATTGGGATTTACTTCATTGTTTGTTCCATGTAATAATTTGTACCACTCTGAATCCATAGTACCAACCTTAATCATCCCGTAGTTGTTTTTATAAAGCAAAGAGTTATTATTATCATTCAATAATGAAGATTGAAAAGGGTTATTTGCACCTATTTGTACATATCCATTGCTATTTAACCAAGAAGGTTTCTGATTATCTGTTTCTATTTTTTTGTATAAGTCCAAAATTTGTTTTGCCGTATTTTGATTTATGACATCACTGTTTTTTAATTTACTAATCACGGATGGAAAAGTTGAATCCATCTTATATTTAATAATAGCCAACTCTCTTTCTTTGAAAATTAAGGTGTTTGACAAAGAATCAATAAATCTAATCTTTACTCTTAATTCTAAAGAATCACTTACTAACCTTTGTTCTCTATCAAACAATATTTTTGCCACCCTTTCATTATCAAGTTTTAGGTGCATATTTTCGACCTGAAAAGCTGGTACAACAGCATACGATATATAAAAACCTAGAAACCCTAACCCTATTATTCCAGGTATGATATTTTGTCTTACTTTGGTAGTCCACCACCACGGTCTTTTGCTTTCTTTTATTGCTTCTTCCGTTTCGTGAAGAACTTTATTCCTTTCGGCGTTTGTTTTCTCAATCTCAGCTAAAAACTTATCTCTTTTTGCTTGTTTTATTTCGTCATCTAAGGTTGAGGGCATATAATCGTTATTTAAAGAAATTATTTTTTCTTTTTGTTGGTTGTCAACGATATTATGCGTTTAATGAATTCTATGCAGCCATTTTTCTAATTGGTCGCTTCTTATGTTTATTAATCCATTCGCAGACTTCTTTGGGTAACTGACCAGTGAAATTGTTTAGGTCTATTTCCGTAATAAAATGCCGTTTATTAGGCATTCGTATTTTTACAAATTCTTTTAAGACACGTATATCCACGTTACCATTTACAACAACAAGAAAAGAAGTGGCTAAAAGATATTTATAGTCTAAGATTCCTTTTTCGCGTCTTAATATATAATTAAAATTATTGGGGTCATTAACTGACAAAACATTTATTAATATTTCGGCGTTAAAATTTATTAAAAATACTTTTCTTGTTTTCTTTAATTTTTCTTGGTTTAAGCTTTCAATGTGCTGTTTTAATTTAATGTCATACTTAGCTCGTTCTGACGAATCTGATAGAGTTTCCCAAGCTTCAAGAATATCTCTAACTTTTGAATCAGCCAACGGGTCGTTTGGGTTTTTGTCAGCATGGTGCATTTTTAATTTCAAATGATAGGCTCTTTTTACCTCTGCGTATGTTGCGGTAGGCTCCACACCAAGTATTGAGTAATAATTTTTCATGCTTTGTAAATTAAATGTTAAAATAATACTCCATCGAAGAGTAAGCCAAACTCTTTTTTTAGGACATAATGTCATGGATTTTTGCTTCGGGGTGTTATTGTAGACAACATTCTGCCATTACTGGTACTTCTAGTACTGTAGGAGTGAAAATCCCCTACTGGTTTCAGTGTTCCAAAGGACCACTGAAATCTGCCAATAATAAGAAGGTCTGCGACCGGCAGCATTGGACTATGGCCCAATATCAAACCCTGCCCAGTTAAGCGTAGTCTTATAAAAAACAAGCCGCTCGGCGCCAATCTCCGATTGCGTCGTGGAGGAGAGCAATCTCAAGATTGCCGTCTGCGCTACCTTCCAGCCCATTAACAAATTCTTCCCCTTACCTACAGCCACTTTCAGAGAAAAATTTGGATTCAGGCATCCCGATTTCGTAACTTTACACAGAATTTTGACTCAATTATTAAGGTCAAACTTCTTTAGTTCTTTGAAAACGTTTTTTAAACCTCAAATTTTTAAACAAATGGGCAATGAATGTCAATTAACATATTGGTTGTCAATTGTTTGAGTGAAAAACAGTGGACAATAAGTGAGCAATAATGGGCAGAAACTGAGCAGAAACTGGGCAACAAATGAGCCACTTTGGGCAACACGAAACGAAGAAGTTTTTTTCCGCTCTATAAGCCTTGTGTACTTAGTGCGAACTTCGTCAACTTAGTGGTAAAAAAAGCAGCGCCCGGCAGGCAATAAATGCCCGATTTATCATAAAATCAACAGAAACAGGGCATAAAATGTCCGATTTAATGTCCGGTGTTTTTATTGATAATCAATCATTTACGTTCAAAATGTCCGGATATTTGCAAAAAAATAGGACATCGGGCATTTTCACCCCAGTTAAGCGTAGTCTTATAAGAAACAAGCCGCTCGGCGCCAACAGTTTCAATGAGGCAATTTTCAAATCATTGTTATCGAATTAATCTCCGATTGCGTCGTGGAGGAGAGCAATCTCAAGATTGCCGTCTGAGCTACCCTCCAGCCCATTAATAATTAACCGCCATCAATTTTGTTAAAAAAGGAATATCCATTTGCTAATCGTTTTACTGCATCAGTATTATTGTGATAGTCAGCTAAAGCGACAACCAAATTGTCTTCTACATCATCAAGACTGTTGAATATTTTGTTGTGGAAGAATTTTCTTCTGATTTCTCTCCAAAGAAGTTCAACCGGGTTTAACTCTGGTGAATATGGCGGTAAATGCATTAGGAACAGATTATCAGGCAGGCGGATATTTTTACTGATATGCCAACCTGCTTTGTCGAGTATGAGTACAATTCTATAGTGGCTATATTGAACAGCAAGCTGTTGCAGGAAACAATTCATTGCCTCTGTGTTGCAATACGGCGCTATCATTGAAAAACAATCACCAGTTTGTGGCGCTATTGCACTATAGGCATAAATGTATTCCCGGATCATTTGTCTGGCAACAGAGGGAACCATTTCTTTCTTTACCCAACAATACATTTCACGGCTTATTCTGCCGAAGCGACCTTCGTCTTCAAAAAATACAATTACAGGTTTGTTGTCACTTACTTTTGTTATGCGCCATGAGATGGAAGCCAGACGGTCGGGGAGTTTTTTTTAAACTCCTGTTGTTCGGGCATATTTCTTTTGGGATGGTGTGGGCGTGGCATCTTCTTTTTCCAACCATTACGATTGAGCAAATCCCATAAGTAATCATCAGATACCGCTTTTCCTACTTTTGCTTCAACAATAATTCTTATGTCGTTAGCAGTTTTGACCAAGCCCTTTGCCGCCTTTTGCTCAATGGCATTCAATAATTCGGCTTCGTCTGAACTGCTTAACAATGACCGTCTTCTGCCTCCACGAAGAATATACTTAATACCTTTAGTGCCTTCTTTATTGTATTGTTCTACAATTTTGTAAATACTGGATTTGGATAAATTTACCAAGGGTGAAATAATTGCTGCAGAATGAATCCCGGCAACTTGAACCATATATAAAATCTGCCATCTGCTAAATTCTGGTTTGCCTGCACAAGTTCCAAGTTGTTCTTTTAACTGAGCATCTGTAAGATGATTTACTAACTCTAAGGTTCGCATAAAAAGCAATTTGAACATAAAGATAGTAAAATATTATTTTATCAATTTTGATAGCGGGTTATTATAACAAATTATTTCCCGCGCCCACAGCCACTTTCAAACAAAAATTTGGATTCGCCTACCCTCATTTTGTATCTTTATCTCAAATTTGAACGCAGTAACTATTTCAATCATTCAACACATTCAACTTATCAAAAAAACAAGTAAAAACTGGAAATTAAAACCCGCAAAAAGATACCCAAACAGCCCAAAACGGAAACCCAATGTCCCTAACCGGAAGAAAAGCGGAAAAAATATTTTAGATCAAAAAGTGGCTGTAAATGATTGATAATCAATATAATAACACATATCAATCTCGAAAAAACAACCCAAAAGCGGAAAAAATATTGAACGGAAAAATCAGAAAAATATTTGCATTGGAAATCTAAAGCTGAGAATTTGCAAAGGCACCTTTTTTCGCGCCTGAGATGAGCAATACGTTAAATCGAAGAGCCAAAATTATCGTCTGCAAAAAGGTAAATAGCGATACAAGCGAACTACTTCTTGAACACAAACAAAAAAAATAATAATGAAGTTCAAAAAAGCCAGTGCCCCAAAATCGGAGTTACCTGCGCTACATGCCGCCAAGCTATACTTCTGATACGCGGAGCGATTTATCAGAAGGTGGCCTTTTCTTTGTTTCGTTTCTGGCGCCTGTCCCGCAACTGCGGGAGCCACCCAAAAGAAATGAAAACTCGCGAAGGACAAGTGTTGACGTGAGATTGCTTCTCCCGATAACTATCGGGATCACAATGACGAACGCGAGAAACATTTGCATACGCAACAGATGAGATTGTGGCTCGGAGGATCGCTATGACAAAAGCGAGAAACAAAAAAAGCTTACTGCAATTCAAGCTAATCCTTAAACTCTTTTCACCGAGACAATGGGTTCTTATGAACGAGGTAATCAGCTTAATCAGCGGTTCAGATATTCTTATACATGCGCTTATACTCCTTCACATTGCCCGGGTCTTTTTCCGCATCAATGATCTTTTGGATATAGTCCTTAATAAGGTCTAAACGCTCTTTGTCGAAGTTTGTTTCTTCCTTGGTGCTGCTTGCGGCCAGCCTGCCTTTGTAGTCCTTTGCAAGCTCTATGATAGAAGAAAAATAGCCTGTGCGGTAGCCCGAAATATTATCGTGCAGGATAAGGCCCTTCATTATTTGCAGCCCTTTTTCGAAGGATGCATCATTGTTCACCCTTAAAAGATAATTGTATAGACCTCTATTAAAATACCCTTTTTTCGTGCCGTAATAGTAAGGCGCATGTTCGCGGAACAATGCGATATCAGGGTCGTTGGCCTTTTTGCCGATTATTGACCATGTGTTGTTAAACAAGCTGCCCTGCGGGTTTGTTTGTAGGATCTGCTTCGCAAGGTCATATGCTTTGTCGGAATCTATTGCATACAAAGCCCCTAATGCTGCGCCGGCAACTGCATAAGAGCTGTCCCATATAGCATTCATCATGGTTTCTTTTTCAGTGCCCAGCTTCCACTGCCCCATCACGGCAAAGGCCGCAGCCCTTACATCATTACTGCCATCGTATTGTGCCAGGTATTCCACCTGCAATCGCCATTTTGCCTGCCATTTCTCCTTCCTTTGCAGGCTTAAAAGAGTGAGGGCCTGCTCCCTTATAAAAGAGATGCTGTCACTCAAAGCAAGCGTAAGTATGGTCTGTGATGCGGTGTCACCCAGTTCATAGCCGGGAGCTATAAAGCATTTTCTTTTATCCCGGTAGTCGCCCGAACTTTGAAATTGCTGCAGCCATTGTGCCGGTTCCTTATTATCAGTTATGGAACCAACCAGCACATGGGTGTAGTCAGGTATTATCACGGGCCTGCGTCCGTCTTTGTAAGGATAAGCGTAAACCTCTTTCCGCTTCTTTATGTTCCAGTCAACAACGCTTTTATCGCGGCCATAATAAACAGCCGTTTTTAATGGCAACTGGTAAGTAAGAGAACTGTCCGGCTGAACCTGCAACACAGTAACTTTCAGAACCTGTGCGCTGTCGTTGTAATTGTATTTAAGGTCCAGCGCGGGGTGGCCGCCATGGTAATACCATTCGTTAAAGAACCAGTTCCAGTCCTGCCCTGTAACCTCTTCTATGGCCAGGCGCCATTGCGTAGCTTCAGCAGAGTGCAAAGCATTTTTAGTAAGATAGACTTGCATGGACTTACTGAAAGCCGTGTCGCCCATCAAGCTATGCAGGTAATGCAATATGGCGCCACCCTTCTGGTAAGTGGTCCTGTCGAACATTTTTTCTCTGTCACTATAATAAAACCTTACCAGGTTAGGATCGGAATAAGTGGCGGCAGAGAGGTATTGTTGCAGGTCATCAGCAGCTAATTTCTCTGCATAAGTTTTGCCATACTTATAGCCTCGCCATAACTGCTCGCCATAATTGGCAAAAGACTCATTGAGCGTAAGGTTAGACCATGATTCGCAGGTAACATAATCTCCAAACCATTGATGAAACAACTCATGAGACACAACATCTTCATTACCCTTATCAGCTATCTCCCGGAAGTTCTGGTTCACGAACTCTCCCAGCAAAGTAGCAGAGGTATTTTCCATAGCACCCGACACATAATCCCTTACAACCACCTGGCTATACTTGTTCCACGGATACAGCACCCCTGTAACATTCGAAAAGTATTCTATCATTTCGGGAGTGTGGTTGAACATCTTGCTTGCATAAGGCGCATAGGCAGGCTCCACATAATAGTTTACTTCCTTGTCCTTCCAATGCTCTTTAATAACCGAGAACTTACCTATGGCGAACATAATGGCGTAGTCCTGTATGGGCAGGTCCATCTTCCATATATCGGTGCGTTGGGCGTCTTTTTCTTTTAAGCTTTTGGCCAGGTAACCATTGCTCAGCGTTACCATGGTATCGGGCACTGTAAGCTCTATCTGCGTGGTGAAACGGGTATTGGGTTTGTCAATAGTAGGCAACCAGTGGGAATTGGATTCGGTCTCACCCTGCGTCCATATCTGCACAGGTTTGCCGGGAATGCCCTGGTCGGTGTTGATAAAGTAAAGGCCTCTATCCTCGGTAATAGCAGCGCTGCCACCCGCAGCTTCTGCATAAGGCATGGCCAGGTATTTGACATACAATTGTATGGTATCAGTATTTTGAAGTTTGTTTTTAAATTTTATTTTCAGCTGGTCATCCTTATATGTATAACTCGAAATTTCAGATTTCTCACTAAATACAGGAACTGACCCCTCGTTAATTGCCCTGCCAGCACCAAGATATATTTGCACATGACATTTAGAATAAACCGAATCTATTCGCATCCCTTTCGCATCCAGCACCAGGCTGTCAGTGGCGTAGAAATAAGGATGCAGATCTATCCACACCTGCCCGTTCGCTGTTTTTTCTTTCCAGTTGAAAGACAGTGCAGCGCGGGTATGGGTTATATCCCAGGTATGAGTAGCAGAAGCCCTGTATTCGTACTCCTCAGGCTTGCCAACTTTTACATCCAGGGTATCGAGTACAGTGTGTTGTTTTATTGTTTTTCTGCTGTGAATGCATGATTGCAAAAGGAACAGGCTTAGAAATAAGAACAGCAGTCGCTTCATATATTATTCATGTAGTATTAAGAGTTGGGCGAAAATAAGATATATGAACGGGATATTTATCACCCTGTTTTATACCCTATTAGAGCATTCATAATATTAAATAATTACCAAATGGCACAAATAGCTTAGGATTGCCGTAAATTTATTATCCACTCTGTCCGCTTTTCATTATTTCATTCGTTATTAATCAAACAAAATATAAAATCATGTCAGCAAAAAAAGTATTACTCGCGCAGTATGACCTGCACAATGTTCTTTACAACAATACCACTGACCAGATAAGTGATGAAGAGTCGAACAGCAGCGTAAAAGCGCCTATGAACAGCATGAAATGGATAGCGGGACATTTATTGATATGCCAGGGCCACTTAGCCAGGATAGGCGGCGCCAATGTTTCCATTCCATGGGAAGATCATTTCCCTGCCGGCCCCGGAGCTCCAAAACCTGCTGAAGGTGTAAAAAGTGAGTTCCCAAGCCTGGCGCAAATCAGGACTAAGTGGAATGAACTACACCCGGTTATAAGGCAAGGCCTAGAAAACCTGCCTGAAGAGGCCCTTGCGACACCAATTGAAGCCAAACACCCGATTTCTCCATTTGACAATACTCTTGGTGGACTTTGGGCTTTCATTAACCATCACCAGGCACTACATATTGGCCAAATGAGCGTGCTAAGAAGAGGTTTGAACAAAGAGCCGATGAAGTTTACTGCGCAATAGCTTATTTGTGCAATTGAATAGATTTTATATAAAAACAGCGAAAATGATTTTCGCTGTTTTTATACGACTTATGAGATAGCTATTTAGCCAGTTTCTTTATTACCTTTTCCACCCGCTTTCTCTTGGTTTCTTTCTCTATATCGCCAAGCCGGGAACTTAGGGTTTTTATGAAGCTTGCTTTGTTCTTTTCATTAATTGCAGGCAGTGCATTCTCAGCATACATCGGCAACTGATTTGTCGGGCAGTTTAATAATTGTTCATTCAGCAGCGCAAAAGCATCATTTGCATACTGCTTTAGGGAGCATAGTTTTATTAAAATACTTACAGCCTGATCTTTTGTAATAACTGAGCCATTATCCGCAGCAGCAAGTATCCTTGTCATCGCTGAAAATATTACTTTGGGATTTTCTAAAGTAATGGCATTAAGCGCTGTCATACCACCCCATTGCAGGCGATTATTTTTACTGCCGAGTAGTGCAAGGAATTCTTTAGAATAATCTGCAATTAAACCAGGTTTGGTTTCCCCTATCTCATACAAAACCTTAATGCAGTCGTTCTGAACATCCTTATGTTTATTGCTGAGATTGGCAACAAGCTCCTTTACTGCGTTTCTATCATTTTTAGCCGCTATTTGTTTTGCGAGTTCCTGATTGGGGACTTCGTCCCGTCGGCCGAGCGATGAAGCCAGTTTGTCTAAGACGGTCATTGGTTTTGGGATAGCTACTTAGTGAAAAAAGAGCGGAAGACGAGACTCGAACCCGCGACCCTCAGCTTGGGAAGCTGATGCTCTACCAACTGAGCTACTTCCGCATTGTGGCTACGAAGATAAGAAAAGGGCTGATTCAGACAATATTAAAGATCATGAAGTAGTTTATAATTAAAAAATCTTATTATTGCCCTGCTGTTTTTGTGCCTCTGTTAAGGCCCAAAGGCTAACAAATAATACAGTGATAAAACAAATAATGAAGTTTACTAATTATATAAAACTGAAAATATTATCGGCAATATTATTACTGTCTTTGAGCAGTCATGCCCAAAATTTAAGCGTTATTAAGCTGCCTAAACTATTGGAAATCATGACACCCCAGGATGACACTACTTATGTAATCAATTTTTGGGCAACGTGGTGTATGCCCTGTGTAATGGAGTTTAAAAACTTTCAGGATATTTCTAAAAAATATGGGGGCGAAAAAGTTAAGGTGGTATTTATAAACCTTGATTTTTTCAGAACTTATAAAAAATCGTTAATACCGTTCCTGAAAGCCCGCGATGTTACAGAACAAGTATATTTGCTGAACGAACACGATTATAACAGTTGGATAGATAAGGTGGATAAAAACTGGGACGGAGAAATACCCGCAACTCTCTTTATTAATCATGCGAAAAATATAAAGCAATTTATTGCAAGGCCGTTTAATTATAAAGAACTGGAAGAAACAATTCAACCATTGATCTCAAAATAAACAAACATGAAACATTTATCAAAAATCGTATTAATTCTAATTGCCGTCAGCACAGTCGCGTTGCAGAGCTTTGCTCCAGCCACCTCGTCTTACAAGATCGGAGATGCTGTTGCAAATTTTTCTCTTAAAAATGTAAATGGCAAAATGGTATCATTGAGCGATTATAAAAGCAAACGGGGCCTTATTGTTGTATTTACATGCAACCATTGCCCTTTTGCAAAAAAATACCAGGATAGAATAAACGAGCTGAACAAAAAATACATGATGAGGGGCTTTCCTGTTGTAGCTATCAGTGCGAATGATGCACAAGCTGTGCCTGAAGATTCTTACGGAGAAATGATAAGCCGGGCTAAAGAAAAAAAATATTCTTTCCCCTATTTATATGATGAAAGCCAGGTTGTTGCAACAGCATTTGGTGCTGTAAAGACGCCTCATGCTTTTGTATTGCTGAATCAGCCCGGCACTGGAAATTTTATATTAGAATATGCAGGTGCAATAGATGACAACTGCGATGAACCGGAAAAAGTGCAGAATAAATATGTGGAGAATGCAGTTAATGCCCTGCTGGAAGGCAAACAGGTTGCAGTGACAGAAACAAAATCGATAGGCTGCGGGATAAAATGGAAAAATAAATAAGAAATATTTATTGGCAGTAATAAAAAAGTTCCGGTAACAGTTACCGGAACTTTTTTTACTGAAGCAGAGAACTTTTTGTTACTGGGCTTTTACAGAAGCATTTTGCCAAACAGCATCTAAAACATTAAATATCCTGGTCATCTCCGCGTCGGTAAGATTGGAACCTGAAGGCAGGCAAAGACCGTTCTCAAAAAATCTTTCCGCAGTGCCATCCCCATAAAAAGGAGTGCCTTTGAAAATGGGTTGCATGTGCATAGGCTTCCACAATGGGCGGGATTCTATATTGTCCTTTTCAAACTGACACCTTAGTGTTTCCCTGTTTATGCCACCCGATTGTTCAGGGTCGATAACTATTGTCGTTAGCCAACGATTGCTAAAATAGCCCTGAGGCTCAGTTACGAAACTGATGCCTGGCCAGGACGATAGCTTTTCTGAGTACTTTTGATAAATAGCACGCCTTTGTGCGATACGCTCCGGAAGAACAATCATTTGCCCGCGACCTATACCTGCACAAATATTGCTCATGCGGTAATTGTAACCTATATGTGAGTGCTGGTAATGTGGCGCAGGATCGCGGGCCTGAGTTGCCAGGAAACGAGCTTTATCTACATATTCTTTTTTACCCGAAACCAATGCTCCCCCACCAGATGTGGTTATTATTTTATTACCGTTGAAAGACAAGACAGCAATTTCTCCGAAGGAACCACACATTTTCCCATTTATCGAAGAACCCAAGGCCTCAGCGGCATCTTCCAGAACAGGAATGCCGAACTTATCTGCAATAGTCATGATCTCACGCATATTGGCGGGCATGCCATATAAATGAACAGGTATAATTGCTTTGGGCTTTTTGCCTTTTGCCATGCGGCCGACTATCGCTTCTTCCAGAAAGCGGGGTGACATATTCCATGTTTCAGGCTCACTATCGATAAAAACGGGGGTTGCGCCTAAATAAACGATAGGATTGGCCGATGCTGAGAAAGTCATGCTTTGACAAATAACTTCATCGCCAGCCTGTACACCCAATAATATTAAACCTAAATGAAGCGCCGCAGTGCCGGAACTGAGGGCACCGATATGCACATTATTTCCCACAAAGGTTTGCAAATCTGACTCAAGCCCATCTACATTCGGGCCCAAGGGAGCCAGCCAATTACCATCAAAAGCATCATTGATGAAATCTATTTCTTTGCCACCCATATGCGGGGATGATAACCAAATTTTACTGTTCATATTAGTGCTCAGATGTTTGTCTATACTTTATTGTTGTCTGCAAAGCTGCAACAAAATCCGTGTTTTTAAAAGTCGGTTCCAGATACTTTAACTTGCTAATATCAATTACAGCCCGATTATAATCCCCTGCCGTTTCTATATTAGTCAATTTATCCAATTTATTTCCGCTGGCATTCAATATGAATTTGGCGAGATCAGACAAATACACTTCTTCGCCAGATGCAATATTTATTACACCTTCTGCTTCTTTTTTTACCAGAGTGGTAAAATGCCTGCAAACATCAGTTACGTAAATAAAATCAGCGCTTACTTTCGTTCCCTTGGAGAGCGTGATAGGCTCTTGTTTCAAAGCTTTGTCAATCAAAGAACACATTATTCCTATCCATGCCATATTGGGGCCAAATAAAGCCGAAAGCCGCGCATGTGCAAATTTTACAGGGTGTGAAAACTGAAAGCTATTGATAAGCACTTCCTGATTGAGTTTTGATAAACTATACAATGCGTGGGGGCCTGAAGGATAAGCGGAACTATCCTCTTTTAAGGGTATAGGCCATGGTTTGCCAATGACAGACAATGATGAAACGTTTAGGATATATTTTACGGAAATCGTTTTATCTACCCATTTGCACAAATTGTAAGCTCCGAGACAATTTGTATTAAAAAGGCTTCTCACATAATTTTCATCTCCAGCATTCCCGCCGGGTAGTATGGCTGCGCAATTAATAATAATTTCCGGCTCAAAGTCAAGCTGATCCCATGCTGCCGAATCTGCAATATCAATTCTGTAATCAATGTTGTCCCCTGTCCTCGACAGGGTCTTTACTTCAAATCCGTCAGCTACGAAATGCGAGTAAAGGTGCTTGCCCAGAAAACCATTAGCACCAGTTAATAAGACCTTATTCACGGACGAAAAGGATATTGTTGGCTATGAGGTTTATCGAGAGATCCTCTGTCTTTGAATTCCTCAAGTTCCTCATTTGAGACCATAATGTCTGAATATGCCCGCATTACTATTCCTTCTTTTAACACGGGTGGAACAATTTCTTTTTTATTGACAACATACTCAATGAAAGCTTCAACTTCATTAAATCCATAAAAACATCTAATTGGCGTTGTTCCACTGAAACGAGAATTAATTTCGAAAATAATCGGTTTGCCGTCTTTAATTCTGAATTGAAAATTGCAAGGCCCTTCAACACCAAGTTTTTCCGCTACTTCAACTATTGTATTGTCGTATTTAGCGGTATCGGCATCCCTATATGTGCGGTAGGTATTTCCATCTCTCAAATCGCGTTTTAAAGTAACTATTGCTTTACATTTCCCATTATAGACAATGCAGCCGGAGGTATACTCGCCCTCATTATCATTTAAATATTCCTGTATAACCAGGTTATTAGAATAGGACGTCAATTGACTTATTCTTTCGTCTGTATTAATGATCTCGAAACCCACGGAACGGGCACCATCTACAGGCTTAGCTATTAAAGGCAGGCCGTTTTGCTGCCTCAGTTTCTCGACTGATCGCTTATCAGTTGTCAATGCCGATAAGGGATAAGGGAAGTTGTTTGCCCTTAGAAACTCCGCAGTCAGCCATTTATCGTTAGCAATACCAATTACCCGTGCAGATGCCACAATAATCGTAACTGGAAACGAGGACTCTAACTCTGTTTTATATTGGGCAAATTTCGGCAGCTCAACATCCGTACCCACTAACACAATGTCTATTTTCTCTTCGAGAATAATCTTAGCAATTGCGGGAACATAGGCATGGTCGTTTGCCATCGGTATTTCATAGGCTTTGTCGCCGAGCCAATTACCACTTGACAAAGGATTAGGATCGGCGGTAATTATCCTGTATTTGTTGTCTGAAAACCTGATGCATCTTAGTATGCCCTGACCCAGCAAAGCTCCTGCACCCGTAACAAGAATATTCATAAAATATTGTTCATTTTACGCTTCATTTCATCGGAGAATTTTGGCATTGTGGCATGCCCATCTGCAGAAATACCAGAAGCTGTAAAAATGTTTTTTATTGTAAGGAAAAAAATCTTTAAGTCCGTGATAAAAGAAAGATGCTCAACATACCAGACGTCTAGTTCGAACTTTTCGGACCAAGAAATTGAATTTCTTCCATTAATCTGTGCCCATCCTGTAATACCTGGTTTTATGGAATGTCTTTTTTTCTGTATTTCGCTATAATAGGGCAAATACTCGATCATCAAAGGCCTGGGGCCAATCAAGCTCATATCACCTTTCAATACATTAATTAATTGCGGTAATTCATCAATAGAGGTTTTGCGGACGAATCTGCCGATCCAGGTAAGTCTTTCTGCATCTGGCAATAATTCTCCATGTTCGTTCTTTTTATCATTCATGGTCTTAAATTTCACCACTTTAAAGATACGTTCATTTTTACCTGGCCTTGCATGTAAGAAAAACGGCCTGCCATTATTTGCAATGCTTAATAAGATGGTTACGAGCAAAATTATTGGAGAGGCAATAAGAAGTATAATAAAGGCAACAGTAACGTCAATAAACTGCTTAAAAAAGCTACGATACATGAATATTATTGTTTAGCAGGGCTTTATATTTATCCGCGTTTGCGGGAGTATAAAAAAAAGACGCTTTACGTGCGTTTGTTTTCATGTCGATAAGTCTTGCCGGATTAGTCTTCATTTCATTAAGAAAATCCTGCATCTTTGAAAGTTCATTTTCCTGAAAGCTCCGGCCACAATCATACTTATTAATCAGTTTTGACAGTTCCGAACCTGGGGAAGCTATTACCATCAAAGCTGCTCCTGCTGCAAGAAGATTATAGGTTTTGCTGGGTACTGAAAGATCTTCGGCGCCTGAGCTAAGCGTAACCACACCTATATCCGCGCAAGCTAAAGAATAAGGCAGCAGATCCGCAGACTGATATGGAAGAATAGTCAGATTGTAAAGATCTTGCTCCTTTTGCGTGATTTCGATGGACAATTTTTTACTGCCGTCGCCAATGAGCAAGAACTCGAAAGCTCCATCGCCTTTGACCAGTGCTGCAAGTTCCGCAATTTTTTCGACTGCATGTGTTGCACCCATATTGCCTGAATACATTATTGTAATTTTATTAAGCTGGTTATATTGTTTCGCAAATGGATTCTCATTTTTGTTTATCGGCCGAATAAATGAAGTATCGGCCCAATTGGGAATTATCTCGACCTTAGTAGCGGGATCATATTTTTTTATTAAAGCAACCATGCCGTCACTTAATGTATAAATAGTGTTGGCCTTAGCATATAAACGAGCATTTCTTTTTGCCCAAAATTTCTCAAAAAAGCTTCCTTTTTTTATTATTCCAAAATTGACGAGCGCATCAGGATAGACATCATAAATAAGAAGGTGGTAATTGATCTTTTTAAGCTTGCTGAGAAAATAACCGATAAAAGGTGCAAAAGGAGGATTGCTGACTATAAACAATTCGAATTTGCCTCTTTTAAATAATAAACTAAAAAAAACCCGGCATGTGAATATGAGCCATGTGGCTATTCTTTTATAAGGCAGATTCCTGTTATACCGAATAAACTGCCTGTATTTTACGGATGGCTTCAAAGCCGCATAAGCCGGATCGAGCTGGCCTGCATATAGGCAGCAATCATAGTCATCAGCAAATGCATTTATGACATCGATAAACAAATAACCGGTTACCTGATTTATGAATATTAGTTTAGGCTTGGGTTGCACTCAGGATAAAATATTTTTATAGGCAATTTATCTTTCAACAACGCAATTTTCCATAACCAGCATATCCATTCTAGTACGCAAAAAACAATCTAAAGCTTCGGCCGGTGTATTTACAATCGGTTCATTTTCATTGAACGAGGTGTTCAGTAAAATAGGTACGCCGGTTTTCTGCCTGAAAGTGTCTATTAGCCTATAATATCTTGGCGATACACTTTTATCAACAGATTGCAAACGGCCTGTTCCATCAGCGTGTGTTACAGCCGGTATAATTGATTGCTTCTCCTTTCGGATAGGAAATACCTTTTCCATAAAGGGAACATCTTCCACCACCTCAAAAAATTCTGGAATGTAGTCTTTTAAAATAGAGGGAGCAAAGGGACGAAAACTTTCGCGGCGTTTAATTTTTGCGTTGAGAAGCTCTTTAGCATCCAAGCGACGCGGATCGGCCAATATGGAACGTGCACCTAAGGCACGTGGCCCGAACTCCGCCCTACCCTGGAACCAACCAATAACACCGCTATCAATTAATCTGTCAGCAACTTTCTCGAAGAGTTCGGTATCACTATACTTCGTATAAGAAATATCACGCGATTTTAGGTAGGTTTCAATTTCATCGTTGCTGAATTTACTACCTGTGTAAGCGGAAAAGACAGGCTCTGCCCGTGGAAAGTCGAGCAGCTGATTATAAACATAATATGCCGCTCCCATTGATATCCCTGCATCATGGCCGGCAGAAGGAATATACAGATTTTCAAAACTACTATTCCTTAAAATCTTCCCATTAGCAACAGAATTCTGCGCGACGCCACCCGCAATACATAAATTCTTAAGGCCTGTGCGTTTTTGAAGGTGATTAACGATATGAAAAATCAATTCCTCGGTAAAACGTTGAACCGAGGCTGCCATATCCTTATGGTATTGAGTCAATTCCTCTCCTTTGGCACGCGCCTTTCCAAATTTCTCTTCTGTGTACTCAGTATAGAGCGGACTTACAAAAGGGATGTGATCATCCCCGTAGGTAACTACTACATCTTTTGCCGATTTAAAGTATTTATCATTCCAAGTGAATAAGCCGTTATCGGTAAGTTGAATAACGTCCCGGAGTTTCTCGACGTATTTTGGCTCCCCATAAGGTGCAAGGCCCATAACTTTGTATTCGTCGCCGTAATGCGGAAAGCCGAGAAGCTGAGTAAATGAAGTATAAAATGATCCGGCTGAAACCGGAAAATCAACAGAATCTATCACTTCGATTTTATTTCCTTTGCCCACACCAATCATTGTTGTTGTAAAATCGCCTGAACCGTCAATTGAGAGTAAGGCTGCTTCGTCATAAGGGCTTGCAAAAAAAGCAGATGCTAAATGGCTCCTATGGTGCTCGACCTGGTGAATTTTGGGTCTAATAATGCTTTCATCTATACCTGTAATGGCAGCAAATTCATTTTCTAAAGAGGAAATTTTTTTTGAATTCTGCAATCTGTTCATTACAGTGCCAAAGCCACCCATCGGATTCCTGAGCAGGTACATTATTTTCCGGTTGAACTTTGCTTTGGGGTCGCGACCAATAGCTATATGATCCACCTGATCTAATGTAATACCGGCCTCTCTTAAACAAAACAAAATTGCCTGTGCAGGAAAACCAGCCCAATGCTTTACGCGCGTAAACCTCTCTTCTTCTGTTGCCGCCAATAATTTGCCATCAACTATTATAGCGGCACTTGAGTCGGCATGATATGCATTTATACCTAGGATAATCATTTAGTTATGTCGTTAATAGCCCGGAAATATTATTGTATTCATTTCAAATAATTTCGGGAGCCGGGACCAACTCCTCGTATTTGAACTTTTTCTTCAGTTTCAGAAATCTAATCTCAAAAAGGTAATAACTCGCAGTTGCGACCAGGTAGCAGAACAAGAAGCTTAAAATGAAATCCAAGATCAAATACCTGCCATATAATTTGAAATGTGCCGCCAAAAAATCGAAACAGAACGGATGATAAATATACAAGCCATAACTTATTTTGCCAGTGTATTTAAAAGGACCCGTTTTTAATATTTTACTGAGAAAATTATCAGCACCTGCAGAAATAATATACCCAATAAAGGTATAGCACACTGCATTTATAAGAACATACTTTATTGATTGCATTGCGATATTTCTTTCGCCACTGGTTAGGTATCCTAACACAAGGGTAACTATCAAAGAAATAAAGAAGCCTGACAGAAATTGTTTTTTGATACCGACATTCATCTTGTTCTCAAGCTCTATAATTGCCAGTAAAGCACCCATTGCCAAAGAATCGATGCGGGTGAAGGTGTTATAATAAACGTCTATACCCTTGCTACTTAATACGACCCTCAGCAGAAAAGCCAGGATGCAAATTGCGTAAACAGATTTTCGTATGTTGGTCTTAGCTAAATAAAATACCAGAATTGGCCAAAAGAAATAAAAATGTTCTTCCACAGCCAAAGACCAAAAATGCCCGGGGCCAATTTCCTGCCATTTAAACGAAATGGCAAAATTTTGCAAGTAAATCCAATAACAAATCTGCTGACCAAAGGGAACAAAAGCTACGCTCGAAATGATAGGATAAACCAAGTACATTAAAATAAGGAAAAGATAATAGAGGGGAAATATGCGTAAAGCCCGCCTGATATAAAAATTCGAAAAGTAGTTATTGTTTTCTTTTGACGATAACAATATTCTCGTGATAAGGAACCCTGACAAAACAAAGAACAGTGTTACTCCAAATTCGCCCAAAAAAGAAAAACTGCTAATAAGTTTAAAGACTCTAGGGTCTTTAATAAAATAGCTGAAATGCAAAAGCATGACCATAAATGCGGCAATGCCCCTAACCCCATCCAGTTCATTGTAATACTTAATCTTCATTTTGTATAAAGCAGGCTTATCAGACTATTATAGTTTATTAGCTTCTGCTATTATCATAACGGGTATATTATTGATGACAGGGTAGAATACGCCTGCAGATCTAGACACAAGTTTCTGTTTGGTCGCATCAAGAGTAAGTTCGCCGCCGGAAATAGGACATCTTAAGAGGCTAACAATATTCAGGTTGTTGGCAGGGTCCAGCTTGTGTTGATCCAGAAATATTTTAACGACATTAGCAGGATTGGGCACACCCTCCTTAGTGCATTTTATATAGATACTGTCCGAAAAATATTTCAGAGGTGGAATAAGCCCACAAAGCCCGGACAGGAACAAGGAGAGAGCTGTTCCGAATTTATTTTTAAATCCTTTTACATAGTTCAAATCCCCAGGCAGCACTCCTATTCCTAAAAAGCTGTGGTTTTTGAAACTGAAATTTGAAAATATCGACTTAAATAAGTCTTTGTACTCTTTTATAGAATAATACCTAACATGCCATGAATTGTAATTGTCTCTGTATTTTTCGGCGTTCTTTACCGGGCCTAATGAATTTCTTAAACCCAATTTATTGGGAAATTCAAGAAAACAATATCCTGTATTCTTCAATATTCTATAAATATGCCCCACGCAACTCAACAACCTGTCTTTATGGGTATGCTGGATAACACTATAAGACCATACAACATCAAAGACATTATCCTTAAATGGTAACTCCTTCAGATCTGCGACAACAGTATAACCATTCAAAGCATGATCATTTAAAACTATTCTCGCAGTTTCGCAAAACTCTAACCTGAGATCGCAACCTATAGGTATATACTTCTTTTTAGCTGCCGCAGTTAACCAACGTCCCCAGCCGCAACCAATATCAAGCATTAAAGCATTTGTATGCGCTTCCCCAATTGGAATTTCTGGTATCGGGTACTGATCCAGACGCCCAATGGATTCTGCATAGTGTATGCCATTGGTAGCGGATATTTGTTGCTGCACTTTCCAGGGAACTTTGCTTGTGTATCCCTGAGGCTCCGGTGCATAATTTAACTTTTCATATATCTTACTCTTATCAAATTCAGTATCCTGCATAAACTAATGGCTAATTAAACATTTTCATATAAGCCGATTCAAAATCGTTATTATTCCAATATTCCGATGCCAGATTATAGGCACACTCACATAATTTTTCGTATCGAGAGTGATCCATGTTGTACAATGAGGTAATCGCCTCTTTGTAATTTCGTCGGTTGTTTACAGCTATATCAAAGCCAGCATGTTGCTTTTCAAGATCTCTCCAAGGCGTTGTATCACTAATTATAACGGGCCGGCCAACACTCAAACACTCATATATCGCGTGTCCGAAATTCTCTCCATTTGTGGGCAAAAATAATGCATGGTAGTTTGAAAAAACGCCCTGAACCAGTGCAGGTTTAACATCTCCCATATATTTAACAGAGATGTCCGAGGGCATGCTTTCTATTAATACCAGACAATCGTTCCAATATTTTTTGTCTTTAACGGGACCGTATATATCAAAAGTGAGCGGTAGCCCTAAATCTTTTATCAACTGAAGTGCAAGATGTAAATTCTTTTTAGCGACGATAAGCGAAAGGTATACGAGACGCAGGCCAGCGGCTTTCTTTTCAATGGGTTTTAAAATATCAATAGGCCTTTTGGGAATATTTGGTGCAATACTGATACACGAATTATTTCCAAAATGGCGCCTTATATCTTCTGCTTCCTGAATATCTGTAGCATGCCAGCTAATATTTTGAAAAAGGCCTAATAATTTCAGTCCATTAACAAAAAGAGTCTTTTTAAATGGTTTTACTTTTAATGCTCCCTCTTGCAGCATTCCACGTGGCGACAATATAAGTTTCTTCTGTTTAGTAAAATAAATCTTCCAGACTAATAGAGGATACACCACAAAAGGCAAAGAAAAAAGACCATTTAAATAAATAGTGTCTGCCGAGGATTCACTAATAAGCATTTTTATTTTCTTAAAAGTGTGTTCATTTTTGTTTAAATAGTAAGTTTGAGTACCTATAATATTGTTCCAATGACTCAGTTTAATTTCAGATAATTGACTTTTCATTTCATCCAGCTCATATCCACTGCAAATGACAGAAATGCTTATTTTACCTGATAGGGCGTATGCGAGATTAGTCAATGATTGAACAGGACCACCGGCTTTCCATGCAGGATAAAAATTATTGTAAAAGAAAAGTATTTTTTTCTTATCCATGAATTATCCTTAATTAGCTAATATTTTTTCATAAACGGAAATTAACTGAGTCGCATACTGTTCCCAGTTTAAAGAACTTGTAGCCAATTTCCTTGCATTTTTCCCCATTCCAGCCGCCATTTCTCTGTCGTTGTATAATTGAAGTATTTTTTCGGCGAGAACATCGGGTTGTCTAATAGGTATTATGAAGCCCTCTTTACCTTCTGTAACCAACTCACCAGAGCCTGTGTTTGTTGACAAAATAACCGGTACTCCGCATGACATTGCCTCTATCGGAGCAAAAGCGCAACCTTCCTCAACAGATGTCATTACAAAAACAGAAGAACGACTCAAGTTTTCAACAATCTCTTTGTGAGACAAGGTGCCCAGGTTTTTATAAAGCCCTTCATATTTTTTTAAAATCGGAACCATTTCCTCAGATAAGCTTCCTATAAATACCAGTTCTGCATTAGGTAGTTTCAATTTTTTCCAGGCTTCCAATAAATCAATATGCGCTTTGCGTGGAATGATCTGGCCAACATAGATGACTCTAAATATCTTGTTGTCATTTGCTACAGTCTGATCATCTAACCTTTTGAACTTTGCAACATCTACGCCAATAGGTATATTAAATATCTTATCTTCCGGAAAACCGTACATTATATAAGAATTTTTCACGAAATTAGAAGGAGTCAGGATAAAATCGAACAGCGCAGTTTCTTCAATCATCCTTTGCTGTGTGGCATGCAATACCATTTTCTTTTTTATTCCTAGACGCTCGTATTCCTCATCTAACAGGCTATTCATATAAAGGGGATGAGAATTGAGTGGCTCGCCTAACGTTTGTGCGTCATCTGACCTGTATTTTTTTAAGAGGCGCAAGGAAGTGCCATGATTCAGCACATGAAAAATGGAGGCTTTCCTATAGTAGAGCAATGAAACATCTTCCCACAAGTCCTGGTAAAATGTCATAAACTTCATTTTACTTTCGGTTCCTAAAAGTGTCTCGTGTAGAACAGCCAAATACTCTTTAATAAAGCCGTTTACGGATTGGTCTTTTTTAATGCCAAGGCTTTGGGAATTTGTTGACAGCTTATGTGAGAAGTAAAAGCGCTGGAGCCACCCAGCAGCTTCAATAAATTTCACATAATTGGTGTAATGAAATTTGCCACAAACAGCAATAGAAACCTTTTTCTCTTTATTCATGAATTATGCGACAAGCTGATTGGTAATATTGTTTTTTTTAATAACTTGGTTTCTTTTGTTTATTTCTATTTGCTTTATACTTAAAGTTACTCCCAGACAGGTCCACCAAATGGCATTATCAACCCAGTTAACAACAGTTTGGCGATATAATGCAGGACCCCAAAATGCATAGAAAGCCAACAATAAACTTAAGTTTTTTAAGAACGGCGTTTTAACGAATTTATATACGCTGAAGGAATAAATAAAAATAGCTAACGACATTATAAACCAAAGACAAAGACCGATAGGCCCAAGTTCAAGCCCAATTCTGTGTGCCTGATCTTCTGCACCAGGTAAGTTACCTATTTTATTAAATCTTGATGAACCATTTTGATATGTACCTATTCCATAGCCCATTATTCCTCCTGAAGGAGTTAACAATACATCATATATTTCGCTGAACAAAGTGCTGTTACGAGATTCGTATTCATTATTATCGTTACCGGCCTCAAAACGGACATTCCATGTATCAAATGCTCTTCTACCCTGATCTGTATATAATATTGTAATTGTTGTCAGAAATACCACTAAAGCCAGTCCCCCAAGTACTTTTGTATTACTAACGAAATATTGTGATTTAAAAAGAAGGAAGCCGGCAACAACAGAGACCGAAAGAAAAACAGTAGTTCTGGAACCTGTCATAAATAAATTGATTACGGCTAAACCAAATGAAAGGTAAACTAAGTTCCGAATCAATGCATTCTTTTGCCTTTCAAATAATAATGCAAAAATGAAAATAAAGCCGAACACCGCAAAGCTTGCATTACCGCTATGATACGAAAAAAGTGTTGTAACCCTTACAACATCGCTCCCTGCAAGGCCTGCAGTCGCAATATCAGACTCCTCGTTTGTAGCATACTTATTAATAAATGCGTCGTGAGGAGCGTTATATTGCAAGATACCCAGGATACATACACCTATCGATATCATTGCAAGTATAACGGTTACTTTCTTTAATTTCTCTTCAGTATTTAAAAAGTATGGTAATCCCATTGCTGCGGGTATAAAAGACAGATATGCTATAATACCTAAAACTCCAACAAGAGGACTATTAATAACAGTTGTATAAAATAATGAAATGCAACAGTAAAGAACAAAAACTGAGATTGTAGTTCTGATTTCCGGATAAGGTGTTTTTTCTTTTTTGTACTCTCTTAATCTCACGAAAATAATCATGATCAACAAGTACTTAACAAAGTACAATGCATCTGTTAAAGAAGGGAAAAGCCATTTCCTCACCGCTCCTTCTATCAGCATCCATATATAAAAAAACGCAAATAATCTCTGTAGCTTCATTTCTATATTTAGCTTAGTTCATTTATTAATGCCAAATATTTATTAGATATTGATTCCAATGTGAATCCTTTTAGGTGCTTGCTAAGGTTCTGTTGCCCATAATTCTCAGTATCTAACATACATTTTCGTATTGCATCGGCTATTGCATTAGTATTTCCGTTTGGTATAGTAACGCCACATTCTCCGATAGCTTCTTTTAGTCCGCCGTCTTCTGAAACAATAAGTTTACAACCAGCTGCCAATCCTTCAAGTGCAACGATACCAAATGGTTCTTTCCATAAAGATGGCACAACCATTACTTTATGCTGATTAAGTAAATCATTCAGGTTTTTACCCGAAACTGAGCCATAAAACTTCACAAAACTATTTAGTTGATATTTCTCAACGAGTGTATGCAAATTGCTTTTTTCTGCACCATCACCAATAATACTCAATTTCACCTTAATGCCTTGTTTGTGTAATAAGCTAAGTGCCTCAACTAAAACATCACATCCTTTGTCGCTTACCAAGCGTCCTAAAAAAACAATATCCTGCTCCCTTTGTTGCCATGGTATGTCCGAATGAAAGATATCCTCATTGTACGGATTACCAATAACCCTTTTATTTTTTATGATTTGATAAGCTACATATCCGGAACAACAAACATTGCATTTTGCAAAGGAAGCAATCAAGTATTTTAATCGTCCATTTAAAGTAATGGAACCATCGTTCTTGTAATAAGTATTTTGATGGTATATATAAAATGGTTTTCTAAAAAAAAGAAAGGGATAAATCCCTCTTAAACTTACATTCATTTGCATATAGACATTACAAGACTTAAAAGCCTTGATATATGCCTTTATGCCGCCATTGCGAATAACTTTAAAAGCGAATTCATCGGTTTGCGTACTTGCAGTATCGGTTACAACTGTCACTTCGTGTCCTTTTTGTGTAAACTTATCTGCCAAACCTCTTGCAATAACTTCCACGCCGCCAATCCTTGGATAGAAATATGGAGAGTAGATCAATATTCTCATTGATTAATAAACAGGTTTTTCAACAGTTCGTAAATATGCATACGTGCCTGTCTGTAATTTTGCTCCAAGATAAATATGAACTATAAAAAGACTGTGTTTTTAATCCGTATTCAATTCTTTTTTGCGGATTGTCAATCAAGTCTTTCAGAATAATCAAAAGTGAATTACTATCATTGGGGTCAAATAAAAGTAGTGGTACTTCGTTCGAAAAATTGTCGTCATTCAGATCGCCTCTTGTAGTTACAATGGGTATATTCGCAATAAATGAGGCAACTAATGAACCACTCTTAAAAGATGCACCGCCTTCATTACCATTTTCTACTTTCTCAAAAGAAAATATTATATCACCAATAGACAGGTAGCAATATACCTCATCTTGTGATACAAGACCTGTTAAAATAATATTGTCGTGCAAGCCATATTTATTAATAAGGTTGGTGCAATTTTTCGCATGTGAGTCGCTAATATAGCCTACAACAATGACTTTTACTTTATAGTTCTGTTTTAGTAGTTCATTTACATTCTCTATTAAAACAGAGTAGTTTCTATTACCAAACGATACAATAAGTAATTCGTTATTCGGGGCAATTCTCTCCTTTAAAATTTTCCTGTATTTGTCATCGTGTTCTTTAGATAAGGGAGGTAGTATATTTGTCGCAATTGGTATTTTATCAACGATATTGTTATACTTTTTTAATTGCCTGACATATCTGTCAATGCTTGTGATAGCAGACCTTGATGATTTAAGAATTATTACTGCTGCGATCCTTTGAGTGATGGCTTGCAAAAATAACCATGGTTTAGTAAAGTTCCAACGAATATAGGTTTCATGAAAATTACTGATGACTTTTACCCCACTCAACTTTAACTTAAGAACATAATAAGGAGGTTGAAACGGGATGCCATTCCAGCCCCAGACAGTAGCTAAATAATGATATAATACAGTATCTATTTTTTCAGCCCTGATACTTGGTACAACTTTCTTCCAAAAATCTTTCTTTGGAAAAGTGAACAGTCTAATATTATCAAAAGATTGCGCATTCTCTATATAATTACCGAAACAGTAATAGTAAATTTCAAAATTTCTTTTAGACAACTCAACAGCTAATAACCAGGTATAAATTCCCATTGCACTGTCAGGAGTATAACCTGCATTGTTTGCAATAAATGCTATCTTCTTCCTATCTATCATTTTTTAAAAAATATCCTATTTTTTAAAAACCACACATATGTTTGAGTGCAATTTTAACCGCAATTTTTCCGGTAATTTTCGCGAGATTTTTTCTGCAAAATCTATAAGCGATTTAGGTATAAATTGCAATAAGCGATTGGTTTTCATATGCCCTTCGGTTAAAGGATTATTATAAACATCTATAAATTTAATTTTCAGATCTATACTTGAAGCTATTTTCTCAATCTCCTCTTTGTATAATAAAAAAATGTGCCCATCACAATTAGGCTTAAATTGATTTTTTTCATAAATGCTCGGATCAGAACATTCGGAAAATCGTGGTAGTTTGTTTGAATAATAGCTTCCTAATGGAGTGGTCATAAAAATATACCCTCCCTGTTTTACCATTACAGCAACCTGTTTTAAAAAATTGTCAGGATGGGCAACATGTTCTATTATTTCCGTAATAATAACTGCGTCAAATTTATTCTCGAATCCAAGTTCAAAGGCATTTCCTACTTTATAATTAATATTGCCTTTTTCGTATTTTAGTTTTACATAATCAACTAACTCACCTCTAATGTCATTCCATGTCACATTATAACCGAGCTCAGCAAGCTTTAAGCTAAAATTCCCTTGGGCCGCTGCAATATCCAATATATTTGCAGAATGTATGTCAGGCAGATAATGTTTGACTTTCTCGATAATGATATTAAGTCTGTTAGCATAAGCATATGAGTATCCCAATTGTGATTTATCGCCCCATATTTCCAGCTTATCATAAATATGCGATACTCTCCAACTTTCCGGCCATTCAGGTTTAATACTAAGTTCTTTCATATACCTGGATTATTGCTTATTTGTAATTAACTTTTATGCTATTCACTCTTGATAAAATAAAACTAACCTTTCTTTGAACACATTCTTAAAACCCTTCTTCCTACATTATAATAATTTCTTCCTAAGTAATAGGTACGTTTAGAATCTCGGGTAATAAAAAAAGTGTATTTTAATATTGTACATAGTATTTTTTCGGCTTTTCGACGGGGTAAATACTCGGAATTAATTAAGAAACTAAATTTATCCATGTCACTATAGTATAGGGCAGAAAGCAAACCAGATACCATTCTTTGCGAAATACAAAGTTGTTTATACACCATGTTACTTTTTGAGCAATCTGCATTAATTAAATAGTATAATAAAAGATGGTATTTTAAACCATTACTTGTTTCGGATCGGTTATGAATTCTATAATAACTGACTATTTCTTTAGTAAAATAAAATTGCGAATTTATTTTGAAAAGCCTTAAAAACATTTCCTGCTCGGGAGTATTAAGTTCAGTATTAAATAATACTTTTTTCAACAGATCTGTTTTTATCAGGCTCCCTGTAATCGGTAACGAATTCGTCCAAATATATTTTTCCACGTTAGATACAAGCCCGTCCGGAATCTCATTCCGATGATAACGCTGGTTAGGGTCAAAGGATAATTGATCCCCATTTTCATCTATAAAAATCTGGTTTCCAAAAACAACCGCAGGTTGGTATTCTATGTACTTTAATAATTCAGATATAGCACCAAGAGGAATAACATCGTCATCGCCAATGATGATGATGTATTCACCTTTGGCATGTTTTACCAATTCATTCCAGTTTCCCGATAGCCCTTTATTATCAGCCTGTTTTATATACCTGACATTATGGTATTGTCTTGAAGCATTCAAAGAATATTCTTCGATCCTATTAGCTTCTGCCCCACTATACAAATTCTGGCTTATTAATATCTCAATACCCTTGTAACTCTGGTTTAAAGCACTTTTCAGTGCCACATCAAGATACTGAAGTCTTTTATATACAGGGATACCTATAGTTATCAATGGCACGAAACGGCAAATTTAATTTGTTCTCCTATTTTTTTATATTGAAAAAAAATCTGACCGCAAGCCTTAAAGCAAAATAATTCTCCTGAAAAAAATTCTTTGTGCCTTTAAACTTCATTTTAGTTAATAAAGCAAAGCGTTTCGGAATGGATGCGATAAAATATTTAAAATAAAGAAAACGCGAAGGTTTTAATGATAAATAATGCTTTTGATAAAAATAAATTGCACTATCTATATTCTGACGATATCCATTCCATCCTCGTTTAGGGCGCCATGGATGAATGACGATAGCTTCATCTACAAATTTCACTGTAAAAGATCTGATCAACCTGGTACCCAAATCAATATCTTCCATATATGGATACGGAAACATCTCATCAAAGCCGGAAACACTAAAAAAAGCATTTCGATGAATGCAAATATTACATGACCAGAAAAGGTTTCCAGTTATATTAATAGGTGCCTGTTCATTAAATGTTCTTTGTTCCCTATCCGCAATAGTCTTACCCTCAAAAACAAGAATATCCGGGTAGCTGACAATTGCTTTGCGGTAACTGTCAATAAAATCGGTATCGGGCAGGCAATCATCATCTGTAAATAACAACCAATCGCTTTGAGCCAGTTTTGCCCCATTATTTCTATTTGCGGCCGGTCCCCGATGAGGTCCTTCGACAATACTGAGATGAAAATTGAATTTATGTCGGGATAAATATTTTTCTGTCTCTAAAATATCATCATCGTCTGTAACAATTACCTCGATTTCATTATTGTTGAAATGCTTTGCAGCTTCACTCAAATGCTTAAGACACTCAGATAAAGTATCCGGCCGTTTATACGTAGGTACTATGATGGAGAAAATGGGATTCATTTTGATATAGCAGGCCTTAGGCAGTCCATTAATTGGGAACAAAAAGTGTTGTAATTAAACCGTGTGTTTCTAAGTCTTAAAGAATTTGCCGACATTTCTTTATAGACCTTGTCGTCACTTAATAAATCAAAGGCCTCTTTCCATGCTTCCGGCCTGGCAGGATCCACCCATATACCAATCCCTTCTTTTTCAATATCAATATCTATAAACTGATGCCGCGTCATGACTACAGGTTTGCCCATTCCAATAGCATCAGTTAAGCTTGTAAGACCTACCAGGCTTTGCTTTTCTTCATACAGCGGAACACAAATGGCCCTGGAACGCGCCATTATTTTCAAAGATTTATCGTATAAAAAATCCTGCTCACTTTCCAGTTTCTTTATTTTTACTTTATCATTAGATGATGAAAGGTTTTTTGTATCGCCAACGTAATATAAAGAGAGTTCTTTATCTGCCAGTTGTGCGCCTTTCAGCATGGTGAGATAATCACGACCGGTTCTACCAGAACAAAAAAATCCAAGATCATTTGGATTGTCGTTCAGGATGAATTTATCATAATATACATTATCCGGCCCCCAGGTCAATACGGGTGATTTAGGTTGTGACGCAAAAGCATTAATATAATCGGCTACTTTCCTACTTAACGCAGGAAAAAACATAAGTCCTCTCACTTCGATCTTAAAGAATTTTTTCCTGATCTTTGCCATCTTGCCTTTTACAGGCATGTGATGAGCAATAGCTATAATTTTATTATTAATGATTTGAAAGAACTTCAGATATGCTAATAAGCTGGTTTCAGTTTGACATGGAGCATATATAATATCGTTCTTTTTTAATAACCTAAGACAAGCAAACTGGTGCTGTACATCTCCAAAAAAATAATAGAGTACTCCTGCAATTTTACTTTTGCTTCTTTTCTTTAATTCATCGTAGGGAACTACAATTACATCAAATCCCTGTTTTCTTAAAAAATCAACACCGTATAAATGATGTGCAGGTTTCAAGCCTCTTTCTATCTCACTCATTACCCTCTCTAACGAATAATTTATTAAAATAATGATCCTCAATTACTGTCCTTATTTAAATGTTTGAAGTATGCTTGTTCCAATTTTTTTGAAATATTTAGCCATGAAAGTTCCTTTTCAAGGACCGTAAAATTTATTTGAGCCAAATTATTATCTAATAATTTTTTTTCACTTTCCTCAAATGCTTTAAGCCAAGTCTCCTTTGTTTTTCCTGCATTTATATTCCATGGCAAAGATCTTCCAACGATACCAGACTGTCCAATGTCGGAATATAACACGATAGTCCCCATAGCCTGGTAATTGGCTAATTTGATAGGAAAACGAGACTGATTAAATGGTTCATCTTGAAGAGGTAAAAGGCCGATATCAATTGCGCATGCAAACATATCCGCTTTTTCAGGCGTAAGCATTCCGAGGTAATCAATCTTATCCTTTAACTCCGGTTCTAAATTATCCAGTATGTATGCTTCAGATCCACATATTGCCAACCTTATCGAATCATTTTTTTTAATAACTTCTCTCATCCCATCATAACACCAATCAATTTCAGCGTGAGTGCGTCCCATGAAACCAAAATATATTGCCTGTTTATCCAAGCCAAATATTTCCCTTGCTTGCTTTTTATCCGGCAGATCAATGGGCCAATAACCATTATAGATGACTTCAACATTTTTTGCTTGCTGTTTAATGGCCCTGTTTTTTAAAAAATCGGAACAAACCGTAACCATATCCGCTTTTGAAGGGAAGGTATTTTCAATTTTTTTCACCCAAAATCTAGACCAATATTCTGCGATTGAACTTGTTTTTGTGCTATAAATACCACCAGTCCATAAATCATCCCAATCATATACATTAAGATCAGCATTTTTCATGTTTTTAAACCAAGACCAAGCTCCTGATAAAAATGGTTGAAACATGTGATTGACATTTGCATACGGATATTTAATTTTACTTCTTTTATAAGAAGTAAAAGGATGAGATGGCTGACCAAATATAGATTGAAGCTTATTACCAGAGCTAATTATATAATTTACCCCATCCCTGTTTTCTTCTATTTGCTCATCCGATTGTTTTGAATAATCGCAACCCCATATGGTAACGTTATGCCCAAGTTGCTGAAGGCCAATAGCCAGGTTATGAAACCTGAAATAGGTGCCTTGCTTATATACAAACTGAACAAAAAAATTAATGTTAAGTTTCTTTTCTCTCATCTATGTTCTGGTAATTATTTTTCGGTAATGGATAAAAAAGCTCAGGCACTTATTTTTTTGAGGTATTCAATATTCGCGGTAGCATATTTCAGTATCTGGTCCAGCAGTTGGTGCGCCGTTATAGTTGGCTGCCAATCCCAATGGAGCCGGGCCTGCCTGCAATCGGAGATATAAAGTGGAATGTCAAATTTTCTATTTTCAGAAACCTTATTTATTTGTTTGCCCCTGATAATATGTTCTTTACAAAATTGATCAAGCTGAGCAAGGCTTAATGCATTATCTAGCCCACCTCCGATATTTAATACCCTGGGTGCAGCGGAATTACTGCCCGATATTTGTTTTTCAACAAGTCTGAAAACGTCATAGGGATGTATCATATCCCTTACCTGTTTACCAGTGCCACCAAAGCCAATAAACGACAAGGGTTTATTCAAAAGATATTGGTAAATCCAGAAAGAAAAAATGCCTTGATCAATTTTTCCGAACTGCCCCGGCCCAGCTATAACACCACATCTGTTTATCCAAACAGGAAATCCAAAAGTGTAATGGTATTCGAGCGCAAGCATTTCTGACGCGAGTTTAGTTGCTCCATATAAAGAAACAGGCGCAGCAATGCTAAAATTCTCAGCTATGCCATATTCCGAAAAACCCTGCGGATATGCTGCATTTTTACGGATTGCCAAGGCATATTCATTTTCATCGATTGGTAAAGAAGCCAATTCATTGATGCTATAAACGCGACTGGTGCTTAAAATTATAAAACCGCAATTGTCCCTACGGCATTTCTCCAGTAAAAAAATAGTTCCGGTAAGATTATTATTAATGAGCGCCAGGGTGCCAGAATCAACTCCTGCAGTTACGGTTGGTATTGCAGCGCAATCCAATACCCAATCAACTTTAGGCAAGTCATCAATATCCTCTTTACAGCGAATATCGCCATGTATCACTTTACAGCCAAGTTCCTTCAGTTCAGCCAAGTTGGCTTCGCTGCCTCGCCTGGATAAGTTATCAATACCCATGATATCGATGTCGGCAAAATGTCCTTTAAAACTACGAGCCATATTGCAACCGACGAATCCCGCTATTCCTGTGATCAATATTTTAATTGGCATTAGCTTTTATTTTATTAGTCTAGTGACCTTTATGCAGTCTTTTCAACAAATATTTTGTCCCTGTAACTCATTATCGGATGTTCGAAATAGGTATAGAGGAAATAGGACAAGCCCGGCACCGCCACCCAGAATAGTATGTATATGAATACGGAACTAAGTATGCTTTCATTAGGTATCTTGCTAATGAAAGGAACATACAAAATAGAAAGATTAATGAGGTAAACAGAATAGGAAATTTTGCTACCCATGACAACTGTCTTATTAAATAGTTTACTCCTAAACTCGCCTATGCTGCTTGCAAATGGTAAGCACAAACTGAAAAACAGGGGCAACAAAGTAAATTCCGAGGAGTTGACGAAAAATCGGAAATACCTGTTTTTTTCATACAACATAAAAGCCGGGTGACTCCCTATATAAAGCACTAAGACAGTTACCACGACACCGGCTATGCCTAAACCCAAAAGTGTATTTTTGTATTTTAATAATTTTTGAGGCTTAAAATACATATAGTAGCCAATCAATACTCCATACATAACCGCATCCAGCCTTAAAAAGGTTGTAATTCTTATATCTCTTTCTGACATGTTATGCCCTGGATTAAAGGCATTAAAAAACCTGATGCAAAGAAAAATAAGTAAATAAGCAACAAATACCTTGAACAACAATTTTCTTTTATCATAGTTCCTAAATATTCTTGAACTAATAAAAATGCACACCGGCAGTGTGAGGTAAAACCATTCCTCAATTGCCAGGCTCCAGGCGTCAGGAAAAAACACATGCTGGGGCTGGAAAAAATTCTGAATGAAAAAATAATAGGAAGCCATAGACCAGCTGATACCCACCTTCAGCCTGATATGCCATATAAAAATGGCCAGTGTAAGTACCAGAAAATAATTGGGAATAGTCCTTAACCATCTTCTCACCCAAAAGTTTTGTAATTCACCAAAACCAAAATGTTTCGCTTTCAAGTAAATTTTAATCAGGATTGTTCCAATCAGAAAGCCACTTAAAACAAAAAACAGCTCTACACCTAAATCTCCAAATGATTGCGTTGTCGCTAACATTTTTCCAAAATACTTTCCAAATACAGGTATTTGTAAAAACGGATTCAAAATGGCGGTGGAATGCTGCCACATTACAAGAAATATTGCAATTGACCTAAGCAAATCTAATCCAATAATTCTTTTCTTATACTCCATAATACCGCAAGCCCCTATTACCAACCATGTTTTAGAGGATCAAGAATAAAACTTTCCTTTACTGCATCATGCACGTCGGACAATTCTATGCTGTCTACGGCCTCGGGTATATAATCTGTTTTGTAGAATGCTTTTTCAAGAAAAGGAGATACGATTTTTTTCATTCTGCTATAGCCGAAAATCTCCGCGGCACTCGTGCAAGTAAAAATGGCAATCACAGGTATCTTCAAGGCTAAAGCAATATGCATCCCAAGGGTATCACCGCCAATAAACAAGGAGACATCGCCTATGTCCTGCATATAATCTTTAATACTTTCCCGGTCTTTAAAAAAAACACATTGATACCCTTCTTTCTCCAATGCGATTGAAAGCTCACTATACTGATTCCATATTTTTGTTGGCCAGCGCGCGCCAGCCCTGGATTCAATGCCAATAATATTATTCTGTGCTTTTGAAATTATATCCTCAGGTATAAAATATTCTTCCCCTTTAAAATTGTAGCCCAGCATCCTAAATAAGATTTCCTGGTAAGAGCATTTATTCTCCCATTTTAACCGGTCTGCCCTTTCTCTGCCAAATCTTGAAGAAAGTCCCATATCAAACCACTCGTTTGAAGTATCGGTGTAGCATATTAAATTCCCTTTCGCATATGCACCAAACAATTTATTTGATTTGATACTAGCTGCCAGCTCGGCACATTTAAAATCATCATCCAAAGAGATGACCAAATCAAAATGCTGGTCCAGAACATCTGTAGTGTCAATATCTTCCAGTGCAAGAACAGACCTTAAACTAGCTTGTTTGAAAGGCAATACGGGAATATTATGCCTGGCAGTAATCCATGTAACCTCATCATTTTTATACAAATGCAACAGGACGGTCGTTCTAACTACATCCCCTGTAGCACCGATCTTTATTATTGCAATTTTCGACATTTTAGGTAAAGAAGATTAATAGATTATTTGAATTATAGCCTCGTTTTCCAGTTATCAACTATTTGCCTTATCGTTTCTTTCAAGTCAATAGTTATATCCCATTTAGGAAAATGGGTTTTCATTTTTCTAAGATCACTGTAGTAACAAATGTGATCCCCTTCCCTATTCTTATCTGAATATTCGAACACCTGCTTTCTCCCGCTAAACTCTTCCGTGATACTGAAAGCTTCGAGTATGGAGCAAGTGTTATTTTTCCCACCCCCCAGGTTGTATACTTCAGCTGTCCGGGGAGTATCAATAAATTCTTCCATAAACCTGGCTATATCATAAGAGTGAATATTGTCGCGCACTTGTTTGCCTTTGTAACCATAAATGAAATATTTTTTCCCCTCCAGATTGCATTTAATAAGATAGCTTAAGAAGCCATGCAACTCAACTCCACTATGGTTAGGCCCCGTTAAGCAACCGCCTCTAAGACAAGTGGTCGGCATGTTGAAATACCTTCCATATTCCTGAACCATTACATCACCCGCAACTTTTGAAGCACCAAATAAAGAATGCTTGCTCTGATCTATTGTAAATGTCTCAGTAATACCGTGTGCAAAAGAACTATCATCATAGTCCCAGCGGGTATCCAGTTCTTTCATTTTTATCAAATTGGGAGCGTCACCATATACTTTGTTTGTGCTCATGTAAACAAACGGGGATTCTGGACAGTGCCTTCGTGCGGCTTCGAGTATATTTAAGGTGCCCACTGCGTTTGTGTCAAAATCATCAAATGGTATTGCTGCCGCCCTGTCATGGCTGGGTTGGGCTGCAGTATGAACAATAGCATCAGGTTTTAAAGTTTTTATAAGATCAATGATGCCTTCCCTGTTGCGTATATCTATTTCATGATGATGAAAATTTTTAATTGTCGAGGCTAAACGTTGTTGATTCCAACGGGTATCGCCCTGCGGCCCAAAAAAAACGGCTCGCTGATTATTGTCAAGGCCATGAATTTCCCAGCCAATAGCAGCAAAGTGCATACAAACTTCTGAACCAACCAAACCTGAAGAACCTGTAACTAGTAATTTTTTCATCTCAATTCCTTAGTGATTTTTCTTTTTATATAATTTGACGCCCTTTTAACATAGCTTATTGGTTTTTTCTTCTTTTTCGTTATTCCGTATAGAGGTTTAAGGTTTTTAAAAAAAGTATAGTTATTCCTTATTAAATGGGTTCTGTATATTTCAAACAAGGGCACAATATCCGGCCTGCTTTCAAAAGTGAATCTGTTTTGCCAATCTGCAATTTTTGATGGCATGTCGGGCTTATAAGTACTGAAATGAAAAAAAACTAAATTATTTTTATCATTAACAAGCCACTTGCCATCTTCCAGTTTAAAATACCTTTCATGGAAATTCCAATGTGCTGCATTTAAGCCCGGATTTTTGTCTACTAGGTAATTATCAAAATGACATATTGAAAGGTTCATCCAAAGCTGGTCAACAAAATAACCGTCACTAAGATCATGAATACACTCATTATACAATTTCCTGCACCACCAATTAAGTAATTTATCTGCTGTATCGCCTCTTCTGACAGCAAAAAAGCCAAGATTGAAGATACCTGTATTTAATACTACTTTTTCACTCAGCCAGTGCTTATCATATATAGGTGTAAAAAAATGTGGCGTAAGTATAAAGTCGAATTTATCCAGGTTGTTTTCGATTGAGGAAATATTGTTAAAGAAATAAACATCCGGATCAAAATAAATTACTTTGTCAACATGCTTATAGGTATCAAAAAAGTGCTGAATGTAGTATGGTTTTACTGCAGTATTTAGTTCTACAATGGTGTACCTTGATTTCATATCTTCAAAGGAAGGATGACCAATAGTATCCATTTCGATAAACTCATAATTCTTAATGCTATCCTTTTCTTCCGGAAATAATTTATCAACTATCCCTATTATGGTAGTAACTCCCGGATTATGCTTTTTAAACGAATCATAAAAAGTAGTTGCCTGCCCCAAATAATTTTTAGAACAAAGTGTGAATGCTAAAACACTCATTTAAAAAAAAGTTTGAATTTTCTTAACAAATTAAGCGCTCTTCGTTTTTGCAAAATATAAAACGTAACTCTTTCATCACCGTTACTAAATATAAGCCCATTGCCTATACCAACTAGTTGTCCTGAATGCACCCTGTATTTAATCAAAGGTTCTTCGATAAAATATAAGCCACCGTTTTTTGCAGCATGCCATGCAATCCATGCATCGTGCCAATATCCTTCCTGGAGTTTAAAAGGTAGAATATCTTCTTTCAATTCCTTTTTAAAGACAATAGTTGCGCCCGTAACTCTATTGTTATTAACCGATAAATCACTATATGCATGTTTATTATCTTTCCACAGTTCCCTCTGTGCTGTATTGAAACCCCATTCATCCCAAAGTGTGCTGTTTAAAGCTATTCCGTACTCATCAATAAGATCGCCATTGCTAAATATCAATTGAATATTCTTTTTCTTCGAGAATTGGTCGATCACCCTTTCAACTTTAGACGGTATCCATATATCATCCTGATCTGACAGAAAAATATAGTCGCCACTTGTAAGGGAAATGGCTTTTTCAAAATTGTATTTACTGCCTAATTTTTTCTGATTGATATGAAGCTGTATAATACCTGGATACTTAAAATCAAACTCTTTAATAATCTTTATCGTATTATCGGTTGACCTATCATCACAAATAACTATCTCATTTATTTTTAAGCTTTGGTCGAAGAGACTCTGTAACTGTTCTGTTAAAAAAGAGCCCCCATTGTATGTACATAATGCAACTGAAATTTTCATAAATTATCTCTGTTAATTTTCTTGTTTTTGTGTTGATAAACAGAGAAACTACCAATTTGCACCATCAATTATTTTTTTGTACAAATTCATGTATTCATTTGATATTACGATATGGTTCCAGTGATTATTTCCGTATGTAAATGCGTCAATAGGGGAAGGAAAAGTTGATTGAAGCTTTAAAACATCGAGATTTTCGATTTCATCTTCCATTAATTGAATGCCGGTTTCCGGGACAACAATTTCCGCCAAACAACCATTTGTTGAACTTATTACGGGTGTACCGCAAGCTGCCGCTTCGCCTACGACTGTTGCACCCGGTTCGCACATTTTACCACCCCATGGCACATCGCCAAAACGGCTTAAAACAAAAAGCCCTTTTGCCCGTGCGAGCAAGTCAATTTTTTTTATCCCCGAAATCTCACCTATATAATCTACAATCTCCGGAAAGTCGGTTATTATTTTGTCAAAGTATTCTTTTTCCCAGGCAGGGCCAGCTATCACCAGTTTAGTATTCAGCTGTTTACAAATCTGTGCAGTTTCATAGACCCCCTTCCATTCTGCTACCCTACCTAAATATAAAAAATAATCTTCCTTACTATCATTGAAGTAATAATTATTGAACATTATGGGAATTCTAACTATCGGCGCATCCGTATATCTTGTATATTTCCCCTGAACGTAAGAGAGCACTTTTTTGCCAATATTTTTGACTGTATTCTCTGTATAATTTGCTTGTTCTCTTTGAGCATAAGACAGGTATACCGTGTTCCTGGGAAAAGGCGCCCTAATGGTTTCGTGGTGAGTGGCAATGTAAGGAAACTCAATACTTTTATGCTCTCCATTAAATACTCTGCCACAACTATGATCGTGAATAATATCAAAGTTTTTATGGTTTTTCATTATCCATGAGCGAACATTTTCAGCACCCCTGATATCTCTTATTACTGTCAGTCCATTGAATGAAAGACTACCTGGTGCACCAATTAGTGTAACTTCGCAGCCGTAGTGTACTAAACCGTTCATTAATGCGAATACCACAGCCTCAATACCTCCATACCCCGAAGCTGATGGAATTGTAATCCAACTATCTTTATCTGAATAATCCTTTAAAAACGGTGGGGCAATAATCAGCACTTTCATAAATTGTATTGTCTTTATATTTTAATGGTCTTAATGATAAATTAATAGGTTTATATAGGTACTAGTCGTGTAATATTAAACTAAATATTGCGATGCTTTCTTGCCGGGTTTCCGATATAAATACCGGGCTCGATAATATTTTTTGTTACCACTGAGCCTGCAGCAATTACGACATTATCACAAATAATTACCGGCAAGATCGTGGCATTGGAACCGATAGAGACATTATTCCCTATTGAAGTTTCTTTCCACAATTTTTTATCTCCCCCAGCGGCACCCCCTTTAGCAAAAAGGTCATTAATAAACATCACTCCGTGGGCTATAAAGCAATTGTTTCCGATAGTAACAAGTTCGCAGATAAAACTATGAGACTGTATTTTAGTCTCGTTCCCTATTTTGACGTTTTTTTGAATTTCGACAAAGGGCCCAATGAAACAACTATCGCCAATAATGGCCCCATATATATTAACAGGCTGGACGATTTTTACATTTTCGCCAAATTCTGTATTTATGATCTGTGAACTAAATATTTCAGGCTTGTTCATACTGCTGTGGAATTGTTGTAAAACTTATTAATTATCTCAACCGTCTTGAGGCCCTCAAATGCGCTTGTGGAAATACTAGCATTATTATTGAGTACATCAACCAGGTTTTCATAAACTTTATCGTGGTTACTCATCGATCCATAATATGTACCATAATTGTTTGCCTTATTGCCTTCAGGCAGATTTTCGATTTTATAATTTTCAATGTTTTGATATTCTATTTCATTCAAATACTGGCCTCCGATCTTGACTGTTCCCTTTTCACCGAAAATGGTTAAAGAGCCCTCCATATTTTTATTGTAGCTGTTAACCGTATAATTAATTGTGCCAATGGCAC
The DNA here is from genome assembly GCA_013285905.1 of Bacteroidota bacterium. Taxonomy (GTDB): domain Bacteria; phylum Bacteroidota; class Bacteroidia; order Chitinophagales; family Chitinophagaceae; genus JABDGU01. The sequence goes on from JABDGU010000003.1 coordinate 65,482, forward strand.
TGTTTTCAAACTCGATTATAGCAACGCCAGTGTCTTCAAATTCTATAATACCTTTATGCAAATAGTTACCGGTATAAGCTTTGATATTTTTAATGTCTCCTATCATCCAGTATAAAAGATCTATAAAATGGCTAAATTGGGTATAAAGAGTGCCGCCATCCAAATCTTTTGTGCCCTTCCACGAATTACGATAATAATTTTCATCACGGTTCCAAAAACAACTTAGCTGAATAGACAATATTTTTCCGAGCCTGTCTTCATCAATTAATTTCTTTACGGCCGCTACCGGCGGATTATACCTGTTTTGCTTAATGGCAAATAATCTCTTATTTACCCGCTCAGCGGTTTTGATCATTTCACCACAATCGTTTACAGATAAAGCCAGTGGCTTTTCGCACAAAACATTATAGCCGCTCTTTAATGATTTAATAGAATGAACTGCATGCAAACCGTTTGGTGAACATATAGATACAACGTCAACGCTTTTTTCATTTAGCAACAGTTCATCAATGTTGTAATATGCCATTGCATCGTACTTTTGGGCCAGCAGGTCTGCTTTCTCATTTATAATGTCACAAACAGCGACTAATTTGCCCACCTTATCTATATGCTCAGCATGACGTTGGGCTATTCTTCCGCAACCTACAATAGCAAAATGAATTTGTTTATCCATCAATTTTACATTTTATCTTCCCGATGCAAAAGGCATTGCACCAAACTTATAATTTATTATTTGTGCGAAGTACCTTGGCATAAAGTATCTTAGGTATTTAATGTTAAATGTGGTCAATTGAACCAACCTGGCAAAAGTATTGATATACTTTTTCTTCTTATAATTTATGTGAATCTCCTTCATGCAATATTCAACCAGGAGTTCCCTATATTCTCGATAGGAAATATTATTATACCCGGACTTTTTTCTTCTGTAATAAGCGTGTACTACGGCCTGTATGTGATATTGGGTTGCCAGAATTCCATTTGTGCCTTGTGAAATCCCATTTAGGTTTGACCGGTATAAATACAGCGGCTCGGGCAGGTAAACAATATCTCCTACTTCATCTAATTTAAGAAAGATATCCTGGTCAAGCGCCCTTTTAAAAAAGGGGTTAAACCCTTCAGTTTCAGTGTACTTACTTTTCTTAAACGTGGCAAAATTACTTACAAAGAAATTATAAATTAGTTTTCCCGGGATAGGTTCTTTAGATATTTCACCTATTCTTATAATTTTCAGTGTTTCATCACATTGAAAATAGTTGGTGTAAACCAAGCTTGCTTCGGTATATTTTTGGTGCACAGAGACCACGCTTTCTATGGCGCCAGGCAATAGCGCATCATCTGCGCCCAACATCCCTACATAAATACCAGTGGCAGCTTCGCAAGCTGATCTGAATGCGGCGGCTGCCCCCATATTTGTTTTGTGCCTAATTAATTTTATGCGACGATCCGACAAGTATGGCTCAATAATTTCCAGAGAATCATCAGTTGATTTGTCATCCGAGATAATCAACTCCCAGCTAGTATAAGTTTGAGATTTTACACTTTCAATTAATTCAGGCAAATATTTCCCGTTATTATAATTTGCTACTATGACTGAAAATAATTCCATTTTTACGATTGCAAAAAGTATATAACTAATAAAATCGAACTGCCAATACTACTCAGCTGAGAGTTTTGCATATATTCCTGACAACACTTTGCTTTCTTCCTGCCAACAATAATGTTCACGCGCTTTAAGACAATTGTTTTGCAACTCGTTGTAATATGCTTTATCATCCAATAATTGATTCAGAGCAGTTGCGATATTCTCTTTAGTTGGATCTTCTATCAGCATAGCCACCTCGTAGTGTTCATTTATTTTTTCATATTCAGGGTATTTAACACAAAGTTGCGGCACACCAAAATGCATATAGTCGAAAAAACGATTAGCCAAAGACAATTTATTGCTAAGGCTATCTGCCTCAAATAGAGTAATGCCGATTTTGGCATTTAGGGTGTAGCTTATCAATTGCTCAGGCGGAACATAACCTTTAAAAATGATTTTATTTTCAAGACCATTCTTTTTTGCCAGCTCCAGAGCCTGCTCATAAAAATTGCCTTCACCGCATACCACTAAGGTTGCGTTTACATTTTTCATGGCGGGAATCAATTGCTCGAAACATCGTGCATGGTTCACTGCCCCCTGGTATAATATATAGGTTTCCTTTTTCGCCGGTATCTGCAGAGGTCTTAAAATCGTAGCGTTCCTTACTACTTCATATCTCACGGCATACTGTTTGTTAAGTATTTCCGCAATGCTTTCACCTACAGTATAGCCTACCGGAAAATGTGGAATTGTATGTTTAGCGATCCAGGACCACATCTTGTAAATCTTCGGTCTTGACACTACTTCCTTCATTTCTGTAAACAACTCATGCGCGTCATACACTCTCTTTTTGCTTCTTAGTTTTGATGCGTAGTAAACCGGCAAAATTGTATCAAGGTCGATGGCGCATATAATATCTACTTTTTGAAAAAGCAGGAAAAAAAATAACTTAAGCCAATAATCTATGTAAAGTATTTTTCCTTTTTCTGCTATGATAGGCAATCTCACCTGTTTATAGGGCCTTGACGATAAAGGTTTGCTGCTTTTTCTTTCAAACCCCACCAATGTCACATCATAACCTTCATTTGCTAAAGTGGAACAAATCTTGAGCATCCGCTGGTCATAATTCAAATCATTAGTAACAGTAAAAATTATTTTTTTATTTTTTGAAGGGCTGTTCATTATTCCACTCGCAGCTAGTACTATTAGTTAATTAATATTAGAGCCATCTTAGACATCTAATAGTTTCTTAACCATCGTATGAGATTGTTCTAACAAATGCTCCTCCTTCCACCATTTGACGATATCGGCTGAAGTTGCAAACCATGGATCCTCTTCTTTCAGTAAATCCAGAAGCTTAATATATAATTCTCCCATTTGACCGTCAAGAGAACTGTTGTGCCACAAAACTGTGAAAACGCCTTTGCAAGCCTTTATTTCATTTATTAACTTTTTACATAAGCTTAAAGCAGTATCGATATCCAGGCGCATGTAATTGAACAAACTCATCTCCATTAATATTAATGGGAGCTCAATTACATTAATAAACTTGCCGGTCGCTATATCATAAGGATAGTAAGGATAACACATACCATTGCGGAAACCTGCGCTGTCAGGGTAGCCAAAGGTAGTATCATATTCAAAGCCTGCGCTTGCTACATTGTACCATGTAGCCGGCACGTCAAACCTTAAATAATGATTTCTGTAACCGTTTATCGACAAGCCGGTTTCCTTATTAAATTTAGTTTTTTCCTCTAAAAGTTTTCCGGCATCATTATAAGCCTTATGGCCGCCATGCAAACCGAGCTCACAACCGCTTGCAATAAGGTTTTCCATTTGCTCCTTTACTTCTGCCAAGGAATAATTGAAATCTTCTTCATTATGGCCCAACGAAAGAAAATAATAACTTGATTTTATTCCATACCCATCGTTCAGTTTTCTTAGTCTTTCCAAACTCCATTCTTTGTTCGGTTCTCTTAGCTCAATATGTTTGCCATGAGGCTTATAGTTTATTCCGACTAAATTTGCTGCTCTCGCAGTTATTCTTTTTGCAATAGACGGTTGCACATGAGTAGTGCTGGTTTTATACAAAATATCAATGTCATGTGAAATGCAAACTGCAAATTCTTTATTGCCCGGGTAGTGAGGGACAAAACCCTCTTTAAATAATTTCGACGAGACCTCGGGGCTAAAAAAATTCTTATGGGGTGAAGAAAAGCGCCTGTTTCTTCCATAAATATCTTTTATGGGATTGTTGAATTCCCATTCTGATTTATATAAAGAAGCTAATTCTAAATCATCCATATTAACTAGGGCTTAATGAATTTTTTAAAATGCCTTAAACTTTCAATTAAATGATATTTACGGCTCTTTCTTTCATTTGCCTCGTTTTTTTCACTAATCTTACTTATTGAAAAATATGCCTTTCTTTCACCACCAAAATGACGAAAATAAGGTTCAACCCCTGGCAGCATTGATCCTTCGAAATCGAAGTTTAATCCTTGGGCTTTAGATATCTTTATTGCCTCCCAAATGAGTTTTGAAAGTGCCCCGCCAGTCTTAATATTCCGATTAAAACCACCAACTAAGTAATAAGAGGTTTTAGCATCCATTATCATTAATAGGCCGGCAAATACTTCATTATTATTAGTAGCCAATAATATTTTGCATTTCTCTTTTTCTTTCAACGCCTCAAATATCGTGTTAAGTAAAGCAAAAGAATATGGTGGCTTAGCTCCTTGAGATTGGAATGTCATCACGACTAAATCATATAATTTGATACAATCGTGAGCTTCAACTATTTCCAAAATATTTTCAGACTTTCTTATTTCGTTCCTAAGAGTATCCTTAAATCCATCCCATATATCTTCATTAGATCTGGCAGCGTCAATGAAATAAGTGTACCTGGATGTCTGCAAATAATTATTCCAATAAAAAGGCAACCAGTTTTGATATTCGAAATTCCAGTGTTGATGAAAAGAATAAAAATCAGGAATTTGGTTTAGAAGCTCTTGTATTATTTCCGTCTCAGAAGAATACCTACTAACTCTTTTGCCAGCCGATATATTAAAGTGAGGTCCCAAAAATTGAGTTAAGATCGGCAGTTTAATGATCAGTCCTCTCTCGGATTCTTGGAAGGAATATGGCATGCTGGCAACTATCTTGTTATCTTTTTTTACCAAAGCAACATTCCAGCTTTCTCCATGAACAATATCCAGCCAAAACGGTTGATGAAAAATCGGGGTATCGGCCAATAAATTTTGCCTGTAAAAATCTTTATTATTCATTTGTAAATCAATCATTCTTACTCCAACACTGGCTTGGGTTTAAGAAATCTGTCAAGAACTTTACCGTTAAAGGGGCTTAAGAATTCATTTTCGGCTGAGTCCGAATACCTATTTTCGGAAGTAATTTTATTAAACAGGTCTTCGCTATTTTCGAAGGTTTCGAAAACACCAGGCTCATTATAATCTTCCCAGGTTTTCGGTATTAACACTCTTTTCCCAAAAGCTAAAGCTTCGTATAATGTAGTTGAGCTTGCACCGATAACTATATCTTTTCCAACTAGTGATTCATAAAAGTGTTCACTATTATAATCTAATAATGTTACTCCCTTATGTTTGTTTTTAAATATTTCCCATTTTCTCTGGTTTTCTGAGGGGTGCGGCCTAATAAATACTTTCGATTTGCCGTTTAATTTTTTTTCAAACAAATTCAAAAATTCATCTATTAATGAGAAAATCGAAAAAAGGCCTGGCTGGGTAGTGAATAAAATATTTGTAAGCCTATTGTTGACATGCATACTTTTTTCATACCTGTCAAATGCTTCACTTCCTATAACCAAACAATTGTCCTCGTTCCATATATAATCATAACCAATCAATATTTTTTTCCATTTCTCCCCTTTTAATAAAATATAATCCGGGAATAACAATTTCCTTTCCTTTTTATCGTAATTAATCTTGCTATTAAAATGTATTAGATGTGATATTATTGGGCCATGTTGCAACTCAATAAAAGGTATATTCAATTTATCTGCAACCATTAACTGCCATGGCTCGCAATAACAACTCATCCCAAAGAGATAAGGCACATTTAAATCTTTAAGAGCAATATATAAATAGTCGACCTGGCTATTTATATTGATCATTAAATGCAAAAAATCTTTATAATAAAAATGGAAATCCACATTTAGTTTAGTGCTTATGTATTTTATAAAGCTGCGTAGTATCTCCTTATCTTCTTCATTGACTGTATTTACATAATTTATATTTGTCATATTTATTATTGCCGCTTTGCAATCCAATAATGGGATGCTCGAGCTAGTACTAAACAATATATAATTCACAATATGATTATGCTCGTTAAAATATTTAATTATTTTATAATAATCGAAATATTCTTTTTTATTAATTACCTTTTTTGATAATGTAAAATAATTAGATATTATAGTTATCTCGTTATTTATAAGAAAATCATTATTGTTTGTGTTTTCAATTTGTTTTTTAAATAACCTGTTCTTAATAAATATTTTTGTTTGATTTATGGCCCTCCTATAAAATTTAATACCCGCTGTGAGATTAGTATCTCTTGATAAAATAGAAATATTTTCACCTTCTTTGTTTTTAGGGATATATAAAATGGACTCTATTTGAACACGGAAAATGAAATATAAAGAATAACCTTTGAATCTAAATGAATATAATTCCTCTTCGCATTCAAGCTGATCAATAATATATTTTGATTGCTTATTTGTGTATCTTAACATATATATATTATTTCAACAAATTATTGTTTGTTAAACCCTGTGGCAATGAGAAACTCAGCAAATTTCCAATCATCAGTTGTATCCAAATCAATACTATATTTATCCTCCATCACATATTTTCTCACTTCTGAAAAATCTGCAAAGGATTTCTTTGTTTCTAATGATTTGACATTAATAATATATAGCGACCCATTATATTGATACACAGGAGGTGCTTCCTGACTAAGGTTATACTCCCCTTTCCCTTTCGATGGCATTAGATTGCCCGAACTGTCTTCCTCAAATAAATTATAATAAGGATTAGCCTTGGATTTCTGCACACTTACTAACATGTCCATCGTCGGATCAAAAAAATTCAAGGCTTCTGTTAAATGGAAACTCTTCCTGAAAGGAGACGTTGGCTGCAAAAGTACAATCACGTCAAAATATCTATTTTGATTCTTATAAAACGATAAAGCATGTTGTAGCACTTCATAGGAGCCACTTGTATCGGCAGCCAGATATGGTGGACGGATAAAAGGACAAATTAAACCAATTTGGGCAGCACAATCAATTATTTCTGAACTGTCAGTCGTTAAACAGATATTGTCGTCTTTTGTAAACTTTCTGGCAAATTCTATACTGTAGTATATAAGTGGCTTATTGCCCAAAAGCTTTGTATTTTTACCAGGTATTCTTTTAGACCCTCCTCTTGCCGGGATGATAAATAACAGATCCATTAGAACTTAATGATTTTTATATCTTCCTGAGCTTTGTCGTAATCATTGATCCTTCCAATATCCAACCAGTACCCTAATATCGGATATTGAATAAGTTTAAAATTTTGTTGAACAATTTTTTCCATTAAATCAGTCGCATTGTAAAATTGCTGATCGGGAATCATTTTCAGCAAACCCTTCTTTATTATGTAAATACCTGCGTTTGCAAAATATGTATATCTCGGTTTCTCCTTTAAAGAAATTACTTTCCCTTCTTCTATTTCCAATATCGCGTATGGCAAGTCAATATGATAAGGAACTGTAGCAACTGCCATATCGGCCCCAGACTCTTTATAATGATAGTAAAAGTCTTCGAAATCAATATTGGTTAGTATATCGGAATTCATTATCAAGATATCATCGTGAACCGGATCTTTAATCATACTTAAAGATCCAATTGTACCAAGTTCATAAGATTCTTCGATATAATGTATTGATATTCCTTTTTCAGATCCGTCTTTGCAATAGTCAATTATTTTTTCCTTTAAATACTTGACTGAAATCGAAATACTATCAACCCCGTAACTTATTAACCTGTCTATATTATGTTCAATAATCGGCTTGTCGCCAACATTCAACAATGGTTTAGGTGTGTTATTAGTTAAAGGTTTTAACCGCTCGCCTCTTCCGCCAGCCATTATGAGTACATCAATTGGCAGTATAGATCTGGTAACTTGTAAATTAATTAAGCGTGTTATTACATTAAATTCATCGAGAATGGGCACCAGTTTTATTCCGGCATTTCTTAAACCGTTTAGTTCATTAATTGAATAATCATTTTTACGGAGGAATTTAAAATTAGAATTCATCATGAGGGTAACATTAGATTCAATGCTCAGGCCATTGACAAGGCCCCTTCTCACATCTCCATCGGTTATAACTCCTAATAATTTATTACCAGCATCAAGAATAAATAAAGTTAAGGCATCGGAAACACCAAAAGTATTGAGCCTTTCCAAAGCATTTTTAACGCTGAAGTCAGCGGTAATAACATTTCTATTATTTACTATGTTTTTAATGTTGTTTTCCATTAGAATTCAATGCTTGTAGTTTAAACAACTGAGAAATCAGGACGTTCTAAACAACAAACTTTTTTTTGAGTGTAATTTCGCTTATCTCAATTTCTTCAAGAACCTTTATTATGCTATCGCTTGTATTTCCCAAACCATAAGTACTCTTCGTAGCTGGCAATGATTTTCTAAAATCCGCATTATTCAGTGCAAAATCTATTGACTTTTTCAGTTCTTCCTTATTTGGAGCCGAATCAACAATATTTGATGCTTGTAGTCTCCCTTTTTGCCTGTCACCATAGTTTACTACGGGGATCTTAAAATATGGTCCCTCCACTAAACCGCTCGAAGAGTTTCCGATAACAAGGTCTGCAATTTGCATAAAACTCAGATAAATAGTAGAACCCATGTTATGAAACACCGAAATGTTTTTCATGGTTTTTATTTTCTCAATCTCTTCGACAATTACATGGCTGTTGGTATCTGCGTTTGGATAAGTGATTAATATATTAACATCAGGATACTCTCTCAACGTCTCGAAAAAAGCCATCGTCTGGCGTATTTCTTCTTCAATTGTATTTAGGGTCGTTGTGTGTAATGTGACCAGGAACAAAAGTTTCTCTGTATCTAAATTATAAGTCTTAAAGAGTTCTTCTTCAGAAATTAAATTAGTTTCTTTTATTAATTCAAGGCATGGATGGCCAACGTCAAAAATTCTCCAATCCTCTTCGGCCAATTTTTTAATATTGTTTTTATATGGTTCGGCACAGGCAAAATGCAAATGAGACAATTTTGTAAGTGCATGCCTGATCTGATCGTCCATTGCACCTTCGGTGATCTCGCCACCTGCTATGTGAGCCAAAATAATATTAAATGGCAATGCGGCCGAAGCTGCAGCAAGCAACTCGTATCGGTCGCCAAGAAATAAAAGAATATCGGGTTTGAATTCTGCAAAAACCTGGGCAAAAGATATTGTTCCCAAACCAATTGATTTTGCCACAGCTGAGGGACTATCGCCCCCAACCAGCAAATCAACTTTGTAATCTATCTTGAAACCGTCCTTGAGTATCTGTTGATAGGTATTTCCGTGTTGAGGACTTAAGTGAGTACCCGTCACTATTAATTTAAGTTCAAGCTTCTGTGATTGTATAATCTTATTAAGGATTATTTTAAACAACCCATACTCAGCTCTTGTGCCTGTAATTACAGCAATCTTCCGTTTCATAAATATTATGTTCTGTACTCAGGAACAAACCCTTCTTTAGGCGTCCACTCTATCCCGTGGTTTTTCAATAAAACCTCGTGTTTTGATTCTATAAGTAATTTGTAAAGGTTAGGATCATAGATCCGGGTGCCCACATAAAACTTGTAAACACCGTTTGGAGCAAATGACTTCTTATATTTAAAAAGAGTATCGTCTTTTTGATTTCCACCTCCGATAACAAATTTTGTTTTATTATTTTCTTTTCCCCATAAAATAATATGGTGCTTCAAAAAATCATTGGGCCTCAAATCAAAATAGTCTGCACTCGTACCTCCAAGATATGAGTATATATATCTGTTAGAGGTCAGGCACAATTCAGATGAGATGATCTTATCTTCTTTCAAAACATGAAAAAAAACAAAATAGTCGTGCATTTTATCAATGATCTTCCGGAAAAAGTCCGTATTGAAATAATAGTTTTCTTTGGCAGATCTTCTGTCTAGAGTTGAATAATAGATATTTAAAAAACTGTCGAGGTATTTACCACTCGTATCCGTTAAAAAAGTTAAGCCACTTCTCTTAGCCTTATTTACGTTCTTTCTAACTTTATAATCAAACTGTGTCCATATAACATCTGCGTCTTGCAACAAATCAACAACAATATTATCCATTGTATTGTCTTTCTGGCCGCTATACGCTAAAATATCTTCGTCAAACAGATGAAATTTAATAACCTCACTAACTACCCTCTCATTCGTTGCCCATTCTTCGAATTTTCCAGTAAACAACTCATATAATTTAACCTTATCCGTCACACTAATTATGTAAGCACCTCCATATCCATACGGCGACATCAAATCATATAATTCGGGGACAATATTTATAGCATATTCTTCACTACTAATATTTCTCAGTAAAAATGGATACAACACTTTACCGTAATCAGAACTCAAAACAGCGCATTTTGCTTCAGTGCTATCATTAACAAATAATGAGCAATATAAGGGGTGGGCAAAAGGGTCTCTATTGACCCATGAATTATATAATTTTAACCATTTGGAATATTCTTCCGGAACACTTGCACTCAGAATAAAAAAATCAGCCATCGCCATTAATTCTCTTCAACGTATTTAATAAGTGCATCCAGTAAACTATTCATTTCTAAAATATCAATATCCTGATGAACCGGCAGATTCAATATTCTTTGCGAAATAAAAAACGAAACAGGGAATTTATTTTCATCGATCGGGTCAATTAAAGTATGGTATAAACTTACTACTCCAAAACCGAGCTCATTCAATTTATAATAAAGTTTATCTCTTAACCCTTTTTGCTTTACTAATATCGGCAAGGTTTGTGGGCAGACTCCTTTTTGAAAAGGTTTGATAAATTCAAAATATTCTGTGTAGTCCTTCAGCCTGCTATAAATAAGGTCTGCATTGCGAATACGGATTTCTGAAATCCTTTTCAGGTCAAAGTTCCAAGGCGATATTTCAGTATCTGAAATTGTATCATTTTTTATTACGTCAAAATCAATTAGGCTGTCTTTATCATTCAGAACCAAGGCCCCACCATATTTAACAGGGAACAATTTATGTAAAGAAAAAAATGACGCATTGCCAGATCTTCCGGAAATACCATTGGCAATATCAGAAAAAAAAGCGTGTGCTTCATCCTCTATTACAACAATGTTCCTAGCATGCGCGTACTTTGCAATTTCTTCTGTGTTAGGATCCGGGAAACCAAAATAATGTACAATCAGGATTATTTTAATATCATTCCCCTCAATAACCGTGATCGTTTTAGCAAGGTCTAAGTTAAGGTTTGAATCAACTTCATAAAACATATATTTCA
>JABDGU010000004.1 GCA_013285905.1 Bacteroidota bacterium
CATCGGCAAGAATGCCTCCCCAACCCGCTTCTTTCAGGAAAACAAGCCATTGAAAGCCGGACAACTGGTAGGGCCTTAGTAGTGGCCTCAGATGTTCGGGCGGTTGTACATCGCTGAAATCGTTGGATAAAATATTTTCGAGTTTTACTTTTTTATTTTCCAGTTCCTGCTGAATGGAATCCTCATCCACATCGGCCATTAACTCGTCGAGTACACTGTAATGGTATTTTTTGAGACGTACCTTATTTCCTTTGGTGTCGCCCATTTTCAATACCAATGCATATTTCTTCAGCCACTCTTCGGGCAGTATGCCAACAGAGCCATCGCCGAGGCGGACAAAATTCTGTTTCTGTGCAAGGGCCTTTTTAACGTCAGAAATGGTGACAGTCTGGTCGCCAAAAGAAATGTCAATAGAGGCATCGAACCAATCAATGCTGCTTGTTACCTGCACCCTTGTTTCGGGTTTGTGAACATTGATACGGAGGTTTTTCAGGCCCTCCATGCCAAATACTTCCACATTCCATTCCCGCATCAGGTCTGTAAAGCGGAAGAACCAGTTATTAGCTAAGACTGTGTTGCCGGGCAAGTAGAAGAAATGATCTTTAGCATTTACCTGGATATCAGAATGCAAAGTGCGCATTAGCTGAATAAATTCTTCTTCTACAGCTTCATTGCGTTTTATGATCTTGACAACCCCCTCATGGGCTTGTACGAGATCTCCGAAAAACCCCCAGCGTATCTCTACGCCATTGTAGGAGAAGGCAGGCTGAAGTATGAGCATCTGCTCACGCTCCTGTAAGAATAAATGATAAGCAGGTTTTGTTTTGTTTATATTTTCTACCAGGTCGTCGGAGAAGTTAACATGTATCTTATGGCTCCATGGTATCACTGTTTTTTCAAGGAAGTCGGGCCACTCGGCCATGCCTATCCTTAACTCCCCGGTAGCGTCAAAATGTTCTACTATTTTTACATCCTGTATATTGCCTACACAAAACAGTCGGTAATCGTCCATCAATAGTGCAGCATTCAGCACTTTCAATTCTTTGTGTGGAACTGCCTTTCCATCTATCGCCCATGAAATAGAAATAAGTACCTCATTGTTTTCTTTAACAACGCTTAACTGCGGGTGTATTGTTTTACTGACAAACTCCACAGGGCTTATGCTGGCAGAGGAAATAGCTTTAGTGCTATCGTGTATGAAACAGAAAGGATGGCTGCGATAACGATCAAATAATTTCTGGTATTTTGGCAGAACATATTCCCACAACTGTTCACGCAGGTCTTCAGAAGGGAAATCTTTCAAAACTTCTGCATAATCGTCCAGCAAGTCGCCGAAAGGAAGATTTTTCTTTAGGTACTTAAGTATTTCTTCGGGTAAGAACTTACGGACAATAGGAATTAATTCCCGCTCCTCTTCCTTATATTTAACGGCATTTATATACTGGCTTAATTCCAGTTTTTCGATTGGACCAATAAATTTCTTCGCGTCCTCGTCTGTATTACCTGCAACAAGCGCCAGGTTTACAAAAGGATACCATTTTACATTGGTGTCTAAAACGATACCCAGCCTTCTTTCTTCTTCAATAACTGCTACTTCAACCGGCCTCGGTTCGGGTTTTAGTTTTTCGGATACAACCACTTTTTTTAAAGAGGTATCCAGGACACGTAGAAATGGTTTGCCGTTCTCATAAGTAAATTCAAATTTGTTTTTTAAATCGTCCTTAAGGCTAAAGCCATATTGATAAAGCAGTTTGTTTTTTTGAATATCCCAGTCCTGCATGGTCTGGAAATACTGGGCACCATATTTTTTCAGCACCTGCAGAAATAATGTAGCCTTATGAAGGCAAAGCGGATGCTTGGTTTCTGCACAGCCGCAACTTGTGTCGAAATATCGATCCTCGTTCTGGCGTATTACAACTTTATAAGTCTGGTCTTCATCCGGTACTTCTGCCTCTATAGTTTCGTTCTTATTGGTGGTAATGATGGCCTTATTTGAGTTGGCCCATTTTTCTGCCTTTTCCAGTATATCTACGTCAGTGAATATGCGCAGCATTTGCATATTGATCTGCCGCATCCGGACAATGGTATGCTTCTGGTCGTAAGTAATGTCCGTGTTTTCAAAAAATCCGCTTTGTAAAATATCGTTGAGCTGAAAAAGTGCAGCCACTTCATGCCGGCAGATCTCCCCCAGGTTATAGGGGCACTGGCAGCGGACTGTTAGTTCTTTTGTATTGAGGTATTTAAAAACAGTAACCGTATAATAATTCTGATAGAGGTCGTTACGGACACGAAAACGAACTTGTTCCAGCAAGTGGTCAACATCGAGCATTTGAACCCCCGCAGTGTAGAAGATCTTCTTTCCACGACGGATCACTTCCTCAGTTCCATGGTTGTAAACGTATCTTAAAAGCGGTGGTAATGACATTCAAAAAATAGTCCCCAGTTCAAAAAAGGCAAGCTACGAAAGTAGCAAAAAAACAGCGTATAACGTGTTTGAACTGATTAATAATCTGTTAAACCCGAAAGAAAGAGTGAATTCTTATTTGACAAATAAATTGAAAACAGAATATATGACTGCAGCAATAAGTCCGCTGACAGGAATGGTAAGCACCCAGGCCCAAAGTAAATTTATAGTGACTCCCCAACGAACGGCAGACAAACGTTTTGTTGCACCAACGCCAATTATTGAGCCCGTAATAGTATGTGTGGTGCTGACAGGTATTTTTAAATTTTCTGTAAGAAATAATGTGATGGCGCCGGCGGTTTCTGCGGCTACCCCTTCAAAAGGAGTAACTTTTGTAATGCGTGTGCCCATAGTTTTTATGATCTTCCAGCCCCCGCTCATAGTGCCTATTGCAATTGCGGTATAACAAGCCAGTGGCACCCATATCGGCATCTGATCAAATTTTTGAATTACGCCACCCGCTATCAGTGCGGCCGTGATGATCCCCATTACTTTTTGGGCATCATTGCCACCATGCCCTATACTGAATGCAGCAGAAGACACCAGTTGCAAGCGTTTGAACCACTTGGCAGATTGTGAAAAATTAAGGCTGCTTAAAAAGAGGGTGAAAACACTCATGATAAGGAGAATGAGCGCAAGCAAAGTCCATTTGAAATTTTTAGTATCTGAAAAGACATTATAAAAATAAGAATCGGAATGTCCTTTTAGTTTGCTTGGGTCCCACTCCAACACTTTATATAAAATAAAACAAACCAGGGCTATCACTGCAAGGGAAACGAGCTTGGGTGCCAGGCCTTTTCTGAATGAATTGATGAACCAGAGTGAAATGATGAAAGCCATGAGCATACCCATTAGAGGCGCCAGCACTATAAAGCTTACTGTTTTTATTACCGGCTCAGGATTCACAGCACCAAAGCCTGCATGGGCAATAGCAGCGCCAGCAAAACCACCTATCAGTGTATGTGAGGAACTGGAAGGGATGCCATACCACCACGTAAAGAGGTTCCATGTAATAGCTGCAAGCAGGCCTGAAATTATGACGGGCAGTGTAATATCGATTTCCTTCACGGTTTTGGCAATGGTATTGGCAACGCCATGATCGCGGAAAATGAAAAAAGCAACAAAATTGAAAACTGCAGCCCAGACAACTGCCTGCAGCGGTGTTAAGACCTTTGTAGACACGATGGTGGCTATTGAATTTGCCGCATCGTGAAAACCATTAATAAAATCGAAGATCAGCGCCAGTACGATAATTGTTATCAGCAAAAAGGTCATATATATGCTATGGCTGATTAAGCGTATTTAATAATGATGGATTCTATAACATTGGCAGCATCTTCGCATTTATCGGTTACAGTTTCCAGCATCTGGTACAGGTCTTTTTTCTTGCTGATCTCTACTGCGGAAATATTAGGCTTGCTATATAGCTCCATCATCGATTTATCCAGCAGGTCGTCGCCATCATTTTCCAGGCTGTTTATTAACACACAGGCATTGGTTATTGCCCGTAGGTCTTTCAGGTCCCTCATGCCATGTATGCAGGTATTCAATGCATAGACGGATTTGATAATAATATCACCAAATTCCCTTAAAGTCTGATCTACATCAGTAATGTCATAAATAACCACGCGTTTGGATGCGCCCCATAAGTAATCGGCTATGTCGTCAAGCGAAGTGGCGAGGTAGTGAATATCCTCGCGGTCGAAAGGAGTAATGAAGTTTTGTCCCAGTTCTACAAAAATACGGTGTGTGGTCTCGTCATTTTTATGTTCCAGGTCTTCGAGACTTTTAAGATGGAGGTGCCTTGCAGTGGGATCATTTTCATTTACTGCTTTTATAAAAACCTCGCTCATATTCATAAGCGTGGCAGAAACTTCTTCAAACAGGCTATAAAATATCCTGTCTTTAGGAACGAACATTTTTACAATGGAAGCAAATGACATACTCTTTATTTGTTTGGTTTTGTTAAACAGCGGCAAATTACCCTTTGAGGGGCTTATTTACATAATAATAACAAAAACTTAATGATTTCTTAACCTTGAAGTAATATTGAAATATTAGTGAATTCGGACGCGGGGATCAAGCCAGCTGTACAGAAGATCGGTAAACAGGTTAACTATTATAAATATGAAAGCGGTCAGTAGTACCGAACCCATCACGAGCGGGAAGTCAAATTTATCTAATGCGTCAACCGTGATCTTTCCAACCCCTTTCCAGCCAAAAATATATTCAACAAAAAAGGAGCCTGCCAATAACTCCGCCAGCCAGCCTGATACTGTAGTAACAACGGGGTTGAGGGCATTGGGCAGTGCATGGCGGAACACGACCTTCGTTTTGCTCAATCCTTTTGCACAAGCCGTGCGGATATAGTCCTGGTTCAGCACATCGAGCATGGAACTGCGGGTAAGCTGCGTAATAATAGCCAGGGGCCTGATGCCGAGTGCAAAAGCCGGCAATATAAGATTGCGTATAGCGAGATGCCTGCCTGTAAATGCATCGTACTCCCAAAGGCTGCCCGTCATGTTAAGCCCGGTATAACTATGTAAGAGGTAGCCGAAAAGGTAAGCAATGAATAAAGCGGCAACAAATGATGGCAGCGATATGCCCGCCACACTTGCTGTAATAGCAGAGGTATCCAGCCAGCTACCTTTTTTCAGTGCAGCAAGTATGCCTAACAAAATGCCGGCAATAGTGGCAAACGACATTGCCGTGAGCGCAAGGATGGCTGTCCCTGGCAGCGCATCAGTTAGCACTGCATTTACTTCCCGTTTTGTACGGTAAGAGCGGCCTAAATAGGGCCATTTGAGAGCAATACATTTTTCTGTCGAAACAGGAAAGAGTACGAGGTAATGATATCTTTGTGCAGTGGCGGAATCGCGGTTATGAAGCCCGATTGGCAGAAGATCGTTTATATAAAACAGGTACCTGGTAAATAAGGGTTTATCAAGATTCAGATCGCGACGAACATTAGCCAGGGAGTTTAAATCGCTTCTTTGCCCCAATGTGAGCCTTGCCGGGTCGCCGGGCAAAACATTGAACAGAAAAAAAACCAAACTTACCACTCCCCACAACACCAGCAGGCTATACCTGATACGCCGTGCCAGGAAGTGCAGCACTATTGGTAAGTAAGTTTATTATTACTTAAAGCAATAGTTTTAGGATAATCGCGATAACTCCATTTTTTCTCCACCGTGCCATCCTTCAAAAGCATTAGGCCAGGATTGGAGCGCATAGCGGTTTTCTCTACCGTGCCATCCAATACAAGGAAGTCAACGTTTGTCAGATTCCATTTTTTCTGGAATGCTTCTGCATCATCTTTGTTTGCAGAGCAAACCACGTAGAATTGCACGCCCAATAGTTGTGCTTGTTTTATAAGGGCATGTAAAGTTTCTATATTATCCATCCTGGCTTTTGCAGGGTCTTTCACAAACCAGAGAAACTCATAACCTTTTGCAGTCAGTAATTCCTGTGTATGGTCTCCGCCGCTATAATCTGTAAGGCTGAAATCCCTTATTTCAGGGTCAGCATTTCCTTTCTGCACCAGTTTGTCTTTACGGTCAACAAATTTCCAGGTGCTATCCTGCCATGGATAATTTTGCATGTTAAATTCTTTTTTCACACCGTCCTTCTCATAAATAAGCACAGATTCGTATTTATCGGGTATAGCACCGGGAGGAGGCTGCATTTTCTGCCAAAGATTATTACCGGCTTTGTAAGCAAGACAATCAACAAAAGGCAAATGTTCCAGTGCCCACCATTGCATGCCAAAAGCAAAAACTACGGTTAAAGTAATGATGGCTGTGCCCACATATTTAGGGAATATGGGAGTGACACGTTTGCGATAAAAGAAAAGCACCAAACTGAATAATAATAAAGCTATATCCTTATTGAAAGTAGCTGTGTTTGATATTTTAATGCAGGCGCCAAAACAACCGCACTCTTTTACTGTGCCTGTGAAGAGGGCATAGCCGGTAAGGAAGGTAAAGAAGAGATTGAGCAATAATAGCAAAACTGAAAAAGTGCGGAACGCAAAGCCTGTAAGGACAGCTACGCCGCAAAGTATTTCGAACGTTATCATGATAAGGGAAAATGCAAAGGCATAGGGAGACATAAAAGCCATATGCAGCACCTCGAAAAATTCATCCATTTTATAGGTAAGTCCCAGCGGGTCATTTGCTTTTACGAGGCCTGAAAAAATGAACAGAACGCCGACAACAATCCTTAGTAGCCAAATCACATATTTCATAAATAGAGAAAGTTTATTTTGTAATAATTATTCAAAAATAATAATTGTCTTTTTTCAACAAAGCCTTTTGCATTTTTTTCACAATTTCCAAAATGCTGTTACTTTAAAATGTTTTGGCTAAAGCCCCTTCACTCCCTTTCCCAAACCCCGGCCTGAAGTCCGGGGCTACTAAGTTATTACATTGACACAGCACTATAAGACCACTTCATTGCATTATTCCCCTATGCGGATAAGCGCGAAAATGCCATAATTAACAATATCTATAAAATTTGCGTCTATACCTTCAGAGACTATTGTCTTGCCTTCATTGACCAATATTTGCTTTATACGCAGGAGTTTAACTAATATAAGATCAACAAAAGACTGTTGGGACATATCGCGCCAGGCTTCGCCATAGTCATGGTTTTTTTGCAGCATCAGGTCTTCTATTTCTTTAGCCTTTAATTCATACCAGTTCTTTGCCTCTTCCGCGCTTAATTCGGTAGCTGCATCCGCAGGTATAGAAGATTGTATCAATGCAATGATGCCATAATTGACTATGCCGATAAACTCGCTTTCTATAGTGTCACCTATCTTTTGATTGCCCGTTTCCTGTATCTGGCGTATGCGGGCTGCTTTTATATATACCTGGTCGACGATGGATATGGGCCGCAATACACGCCATGAGGTGCCATAGTCTTTAGCCTTCTTAATGTAAAGGTCTTTACATCGGGCGACTATATTTTTATATTGTGTTAAAGTATCTGACACTTATGTATGTTTTATATACTTTTGATCGTAAATTAAAATTAGACCTTGCAAAATACACTTTTACCTGTACAAACCACGCTGCAAAGTAAAGGACGATTGCTGGATATTTCCAAACCGGTGATAATGGGCATTTTGAATGCGACGCCGGACAGCTTTTATAATAAAGGCAGGGAGAGCGGGTTAGATGAGTTGCTGAGAAGTGCAGAGAAGATGCTGAAGGATGGTGCGGCCATTTTGGACATAGGAGGGGCATCTACCAAGCCCGGCGCAGAAATTATTTCTAAAGATGAAGAATTGAAAAGGGTTATTCCTGTAATAAGTACCATTCACCGGCATTTTCCTGATGCATGGTTGTCGGTTGATACCTATAATGCAGTTGTTGCGAAAGAAGCAGTGGACGCAGGTGCATCTATCGTTAATGATGTAAGTGCAGGACGCTTTGACAAGGAAATGCTGCATACAGTGGCTGCGCTGAAAGTGCCCTATATCGCAATGCATATGCAAGGAAGGCCGGAAACCATGCAAAAGGACCCGCAATATGGAGATGTGGTAACAGAAGTGCGGGAGTATTTAAAAGACGTTTCCTTTAAGTGTGCAGAAGCCGGAATTATAGACGTGATCGTTGACCCGGGATTTGGATTTGGCAAGACAGTGGAACATAATTTTGCTATATTAAGTTCGCTGCACACTTTCAGAATATTAGGTAAGCCCATATTGGCGGGTTTGTCAAGAAAATCTATGATATGCAAGGTGCTTAAAGTAAACCCGGAAAATGCTTTGAATGGCACTACTGCCCTTAATATGGTAGCCTTATTGCAGGGAGCGTCCATATTGCGTGTGCATGACGTGAAGGAGGCGATGGAGGTAGTAACAATGGCTCAATGGCTTAATAGCTCAATGGCGCAATGATAGGAAAATTTATAATTTTGTATAAAGCAATGTTATGGTTACTTCAGCATTAGATAAAAAGATTCAAAGTTATTTACCATTGTTGGGGCATGAAGAAAAACAATCATTGCTAAGCCTTATTAAAGTATTTCTGAAGTTAAAAAATGAAAATCCTCGCTTCGACATTGAAGCGTACAATAAGGAATTAGAAGAAGCCGTGAAGCGTATTGATGCGGGGCAGTTTTATACCCAGGAAGAAGTAGAAAAAATGTCAAAAGAGTGGTAAAGAAAAATATTGATCTAATACCAATTAGACATTAAAGTTCGTCATCGATTGGGTGGGCCTCGTAGAGGCCAAAGCTTTGTAGTCAATAAGGAAATAATGAAATGCGCTCCGTAGGTGCGCAACCGATAGTGCTGAAATTTTATGTCTAAATAGTATAACTTATGATAGCCTCAACCCCGGCACCTCCTTATTATGCAGTGATCTTTACGTCCCTTAGGACAGAATTGGATGGTGATGCATATTCAATAATGGCAGATGCAATGGAAGAACTTGCTAAGCAACAACCCGGTTATCTCGGCATAGAGAGCGCCCGTTCGGAGATAGGCATCACTGTTTCTTATTGGGAGTCTCCTGAGGCCATAAAAAGCTGGAAAGAAAATGTGCAACACAGGGTTGCACAAAAACTTGGTAAAGAAAAATGGTATGCTGCTTTTAAAACAAGGGTTTGTAAGGTGGAGCGGGATTATGGGATGTGAGTTTTGCCTGGTTTATTCTATATAAAGCAGTACAAAATAAAAACCGTAAATTGCAGTAGTTAAATCATGGATTATGAAATACGGTGCGGTAACAATTGATCCGGAAACAATGGGGGGTACGCCTGTTTTTACAGGTACACGTGTCCCTATTCAAACACTTTTTGATTATTTTGAGGGTGGAGAAATGCTGGAAGAGTTTTTAGATGATTTTCCAAGTGTTACAAAGACACAAGCCATTGCAGTTCTTGAAATGGCAAAAAAAACGATCACAACTGAAAAAGTGCTGAATGAAACTTTTGCTTGACGAAAATCTTCCAAGAAAACTGAAAACAGATTTTGGACCTGAATTTGAAGTCAAAACAGTTCGTGATATGAACTGGTTGGGCAAAAAGAATGGAGAACTTTTAGGCTTGATTGCATTTAACGGGTTTGATTTTTTTCATTACAATTGATAAGAACCTGCGTTATCAACAAAACCTGGACAAATTCGATATTACTGTTTTCCTCTTAATAGCTCATGATAACAGAAGAGAAACCTTGCAAAAACTTATTGTTAAAATAAAAGAACGGATCGATAACAGGGATTACATAAAACTCACCGAGATCATGTAATAGGTAGTTGAGTAACACTTCCTTTCTTAGTTGATTTTATATTTTTTCATAACCTCTTCATGTGGCACTCCTTTGCCGGCATCAAGCTCGGCTTCTGCTTCGGAGATATGCCTTTTTTGTTCATCACTCAAATCATCCCACCAATCATTAAGTTTTTCATCTTTAAAGACATCTGGTATAAGCAATTCATCATCGCCATTTGCAGCCATTTTCTTAAATGCTTCATCCCAACCTTTTCTTTTGGAAGTGGATGAGGCAATTGTAGCCTGAATTTTATTAGTTGATTTTTTCATTTCTTTTTTATGCTTCAGTGGTTATAGATTTGTGTTTTGATTTAGTGCGTTTTTAATTTTTACTTCTGCATTTAGGTTTTCATAGGTAACCCGATTTGTTAGATTTTGCAATGGTTTTAATCTGATTGAATCCTTGCGTCCCATATGATCATTAAGTTGTTTGGTTGCCAAAATGTAAAAATCCCATTGGTTTAAATTTAATGGATCAACTGTTTGTTTGTCTTTGTGATGCAGTAAACAAAAAACGTAAACATCTGCATGACGTATTTTAGGGCGATAATATTTATTTGTTCTAATGTCCCAATATTGGGTTTCTTTTATGCTAAATTTAATTTCCGATAATTTTTCTTGACCCCACGATTGTAAATAAGCAGATGTCTTAATTTCAAGTTTTATACCTGTTGGTGTTTTAAGGTCAAAAGAATTCCATTCGCTGTATTCCTCGTCAACTATTGTAGTATCAATATTTGTTGCAGTAGCTACGATGAATTCTGCAAAACGTCCCCTGGTAGCATTACTTAAAATATCAGAAGAACTCCATTTCCAAAAATCAGATAAGCAAAAGTTTAACGGTTCTCTATAGTAAGATAACAGTTCTTGTCCTGTTTTGATTAGTACATTTATTTTGTCTAAAGGTTGCATACGTAAAAAAATTAGTTTTTAAAACGCCCTGTTGATCCCCACCGCATACCTGAATGTTGTATAAATAGGATTATTATAAGGCGGTCGGTTCAGGAATACAGGTATGTCGAACCTGATGGTCAAAGGTTTTGCTTTCTCAAATACACCAAAGTTTTTTATGGTAAAAGCCATCCCTAGGCCTGCATCCATGTGGAGGCTGCTCCAATTGTTTGTGGGCTCTATGAAACTATAATTGGAGAAAGGAGAAGTATATGCAAGTTCCATAACACCGGCATCAAAAAAGCCATACAGATTTGCATGAAGCCAGTTCTTGGTAAGGCGGGGATGCAGAGGAATATAATTTTCAACATCCACCTCTATATTGGCGGAGGCACCACTGCGGGCTTTATAGCCTATCAGTTGTTGCCCGTTAACGTTGTCGGGCATAAAATAGCCACTATAGCCCCGCAGATTTAATCCGCCTCCCATCTGGAAATGGTTTACATCGTAAGGGGATGTTAGGCCCTGGTCGCCAACAAAGCCAACACTGCGGCTGTATTTATTGTCCATCATTTGCTCGGGGTTGGCACCTGAGGCAAATAAAAGACTTTCGTCAGGCAAAGAAACGCCGGTTCCATATCGGCCGAACCAGCGGGTATGAATATTTAATTTGGCGATCTTGTAGGTATTTATTTCTTCAAACTGCGCATAAGAATAATCGAAGGCACTCGTTAGCATAGGCGCGCGAAAACTGAAAGTATAGACGCCATTACCTCCTAAAAAGATGTGATGGTGTGTCCATGCAAAATTCAGGGAGTTGTTGCGTGCATGATAAGTGCTGCTCCATTCCTGCGGGTAAATGAGATAATCTAAAGCATTGTCATCGGGCCTCCACATAGATAGCCCGTAGAGTTGTACTGTGTTATTGTCGTTTATAAGCCAGTTAAATCCTGCACGATGCGACCACAAGCCATCCAGGAAGCGGCTATTTACCTGCAATTGAAGTTTTGGCAAACGCAGCATCAGCGGCGAGAGGTAATTGAATGAATAGTTTAGCGGGGCGTATCTGGAATAGTATCCCTCATTACCAATATTTTTATATTGGGCATCCTGCAATAAATGTGTATTGTACCAGACCGTTGCATCAAACTTATAAATGCTGGACAAATAATTGCCCTCTGCGTGGGCGCCTATTTTCAGACCGTCAACGGAATTCCACCAAAGATCGGGGCGGATATATAAACGATATTGCCTGCGGTCGGTAATGGGCAATAAGCCGCCGTCGAATTTACTATGTATGGCATCCATTCGGGGAAACAAACCTTTGTCGCGGTAATTGTCCACCATATCCCTGTCTGCAAGGCGGAATGATGTGTCTATCTGTACGCTTTTTATGCCCGATGGTACATATACCCTTGCAGTATAATCGGGGTCAAGCAAATTGCCCCAGCCATACCATTTGGGTAATACAGTAGCATCTGTTTGTTTAACAAACCAGGTATTGGGAATATGAAAATTATGTTTGCGCCCGTCGTTTGCAATTACGGTAAAATCTATGGGCATTTGCATTTCGCTTTTGCGGTGAAAGTGAATAGCAAAACTGTCGAATGCAGGCAGCCGTTTTATTTTGGTAATGCTGTAATCAATTGTTTTGGTGGTCTCGAACCATTCATCAAAAAACCAGTTAAGGTCCACATGGGTGAATTGTATGACCGAGGCTTTAAAGTCCTCGAAGTAGGGATGACAGAAACTCCATTGCTGGAAATAGTGCTGCATGGCCGCCTGGAACAATGAATCGCCAAGTGTGTATTGCAAATTATACAACATACTGGCTGTTTTGAAATACACTTCACGATAACCTCCGCCGTGGTTCAATCCGTTATTAAAATCATCCGAGTGCGTATTGATCGCAACTTCGTCCTGGTTTAGCGCATCTGTCGTATATACATTCAGCACATTCCGGTCAAGCACATTTGTAGGTTCTGCAAAATGCCGCCTGTATTTTGATTTTGGAGAGCCTGTAACCATAGTGTCTCCATCGATCCTGCGCAATCCCCATGATGTAAGGAATTGTGTAAAGCCTTCGTCCATAGCAGCGCGGTAGGTTTCGTTGCTGCCCACCATGCCGTAAAACCAGTTATGGCCAATCTCGTGCACAAACAGGCCCCTGTAGCCCGGTTCGGAGCCTCCATCCAATGTTAGCATAGGGTATTCCATGCCATCCTGTGCATCTGCGGCCACTATTTTGGGATAAGCATATTGGCCAATATCTTCAGAAAAAGTTTTAATGATCTTTGTAATGTAGGTCGTTGCATTTTGCCAGCCGGCAGCGTGCGGCTCCTGCACTATTGCTACACATTGCACCGGACCTTCATAAGCGATGCCAATACGATAAGAAGGGTCTGCGGTAAAGGCAAAATCATGCACGTTATTGGCTTTATAATGCCATTGTTTTCTTTCCCCACTTTTGTACGGAGTAATAACGGATGGAGCTTCATTCCATTTTTTGCCCGCAAAATTTTTGATGTCTAATTTTTTCAGCAAAGTATCGGGCAATACTTCATCCCTGTTTTGTAAAAGCCCTGTTGCCTCCACCACATAATTAGAGGCAAAATCAAGCGTCACATCATACAATCCAAAGTCGCCATAAAATTCTTTGTTGAGGTGCTGGTAAGTGTCCCAGCCAAGTTTGCGGTCATACACAGATATTTTTGGGAACCACTGTGTGCCATTATAATGCGTAAAACCCCATGAATCCCACATTTGCATACGCCGTCTTGTGCTGCCATGGTCGTAATAAGTATCAAATATCATATTAAATGTCATTTCTCCGCCAGGGTAAATTGCTTTGGGTAAATAAACTTTCATGATGGTATTATCCAGTTCTGTTTGCACAGGTTCACCATCCGCCATAATAGTGTCAATAACAATCCCTAAACCTTGTTCTTCATATTTACCAAGTGTAGCTTTTGTTTTATTAAATTTCTCCAGGTCGTGCAGGTGGGAGCCTTTTATAAAGGCATTCTGAAACAAGTGGAAATAAACATAGTGTAAAGTATCGGGTGAATTATTCCAGTAAGAGAGTTGCTCATGCCCTCTTATTATGTTGGCTTTTTCATCAATCACAGCGCTTATGGCATATTCCACATCCTGCTGCCAATAATCTTTATCGGGCCGGCGGTTCTTCCAGTAATATTGGTTTTTAAGGCTACGGTATTCATTCGTATGTACTAGCTTTTGTGGGAGAGGTATGGATGGTTTTTTCGTGTTTTTATTATGCTGCTGGGCATATAATGCAGGTGCAAAAGAGCATAAAGCAAGAATGAGTAAAAGACGTTGAAGCATGTAAGTATATTAATTGTTAGTTTATTGAATCCTCCAGGGAGGGTGTATCCTGGTTCATGTTTATTTTATTTCAATTTTACTACCATAATCATATTTTGCCTGTGTATTCAGCAACAGGTCTATCAGCATTTTTACACGGGCCAGTTTTTCGCGTGCCAGTACTTTCTGGCCAAGGTCCTCCTGCACATCTTTGGCATTATAGGCTATAGCGTTGATATCCTTGTGATTGGCTATAAAAAGGGCCCGCTCGTTGTGGAATTGCTGCGATATGATGGTAAAATGGTCTTCGCCGAATATATCCCTGCAACGTAAAATGCTGTCCAGGGTCCGGAGCCCCGCATCGTCAATAAATATTTTTTCAGCAGGTATGCCACGGGCGATGAGGTCTGCCAGCATCATTTTCGGTTCGTTATAATGCAAAGTGCTGTTATCGCCGCTGATAAGGATATATTCGATCTTGCCGGAATTATATAATTCCACAGCTGCGTCTATCCTATTCTGATAATAAGGATTATTTACGCCTTTTTTAATGTGTTTTGCGGTGCCGAGCAAAAGGCCGACTTTATTTTTGGGTATATCTGAAATATTAGAATAAAGCTGCTTTTGTGTGGAACTTGTAACCCAATAGTCGGCCCACAGCACAAGGGTAACTATGCACAGAATGGCTAATATGATGGACCTTATTACAAAACGCCTTGACATATAGGTATTTAAACGCAAGGCTAAATATACTTATTATAAGGGATATTGGATTCCTCGCGTAATTCGTTGCGTAGAGACTCAAGATTTTGAGTCTTATCTTGCGTCCACATGCTTAATGAATAAGAATCAAACAATCAAATTCGGGTACTGCTATCGAAATTCAACTTTTTCATGTAGGTTTGCGCTCTGATTTTTTAATTTATATTGAATTTATGAATATTATCTACCTCGTACCTGCATTCGGTATTCTGGCATTGCTCTTTACATTCATTAAAAGTTCCTGGGTAACTAAGCAGGACGCCGGTACAGACCGGATGAAAGAAATCGCGAAATATATTTCTGAAGGGGCCATGGCCTTCCTGAAAGCTGAATATAAGATACTCGCTTATTATGTGGTTATAGCCGCTGTGTTATTAGGTTATATGGGTTACAGCAATCCTAACTCAAGCTGGCTGATAGCCGTTGCATTTGTTGTAGGTGCATGTTTCAGTGTATTGGCAGGTTATATAGGTATGCGTATAGCTACCAAGGCAAATGTGCGTACTGCACATGCCGCACGTACCAGCCTTAGCAAAGCCCTTGCCGTTTCTTTTGGCGGCGGTTCTGTTATGGGACTGGGTGTTGCCGGCCTTGCAGTTTTAGGCTTAGGCTCTGTATTCATTATCTTATTGCATGTTTTTGCACCGGACCTAATGGCTACTAATGACGCTGTTAGAAAAGCCATCGAAGTATTGACAGGCTTCTCCCTCGGCGCAGAGAGCATCGCCCTTTTTGCACGTGTGGGCGGTGGTATCTATACCAAAGCTGCCGACGTTGGCGCTGACCTGGTGGGTAAAGTGGAAGCGGGTATCCCTGAAGATGATCCGCGTAACCCGGCCACTATTGCTGATAACGTAGGTGATAACGTAGGCGACGTGGCAGGTATGGGTGCCGATCTTTTTGGTTCTTATGTTGCAACGGTATTGGCTACCATGGTGCTTGGACAGGAAACAGCTTCGGTAGATGCTTATAATGGTTTTGCGCCGATATTATTGCCAATGCTGATAGCGGGCATGGGTATCGTGTTCTCTATAATAGCTACTTTCTTTGTTCGTATATCCGACACAGCAGGTGTAAGCACTCATGCAGTGCAAAAAGCACTGAATATGGGCAACTGGGGTTCTATCGTTCTTACAGCAATTGCTTCTTATTTCCTTGTAAATTTTCTGATGCCCGATACAATGATACTGCGTGGTAACACTTTTACCAAAGGCGGAATTTTCGGCGCTATCATGGTGGGCCTTGTTGTTGGTACCTTAATGAGTATCATTACTGAGTATTATACGGCTATGGGCAAACGCCCTGTGCTTAGCATAGTTAGGCAATCATCCACAGGCCATGCCACCAATATCATCGGCGGCCTTGCAATGGGTATGGAAAGTACTTTCCTTCCCATCCTTGTTCTGGCAGGTGGTATATGGGGTTCTTATTATTGCGCAGGCCTTTACGGTGTGGCCATTGCCGCAGCAGGTATGATGGCCACTACGGCTATGCAATTGGCAATTGATGCTTTCGGGCCTATTGCTGATAATGCGGGTGGTATTGCTGAAATGAGCGAATTGCCTAAAGAAGTGCGTGAAAAAACAGATACACTGGATGCTGTTGGTAATACTACCGCTGCAACCGGTAAAGGTTTCGCCATTGCTTCTGCCGCCCTTACTG
This sequence comes from Bacteroidota bacterium, assembly GCA_013285905.1. Taxonomy (GTDB): domain Bacteria; phylum Bacteroidota; class Bacteroidia; order Chitinophagales; family Chitinophagaceae; genus JABDGU01. Next base: position 16,385 of record JABDGU010000004.1, read on the forward strand.
CTTTGGCTTTGTTTGCCGCTTTTGTAGGCGTAGCGGGTATCACGGGTATTGATATTTATAAAGCGCCTGTATTGGCCTGCTTGTTTGTGGGTGGTATGATACCATTTATTTTCTCCTCTCTCGCTATCCGTGCGGTAGGTGAGGCTGCCATGGCTATGGTGGAAGAAGTTCGTCGCCAGTTTCGCGATATTCCGGGTATTATGGAAGGTAAGGCCAAGCCTGAGTATGATAAATGCGTGGCTATTTCTACCAACGCCTCTTTGCGCAAAATGATAGCCCCGGGCGCTATTGCCATCATCTCTCCATTGGTTATCGGTTTTATGCCGGGCCTTGGTGCAGAAGCATTAGGTGGTTTCCTTGCAGGTGCAACAGTTAGCGGTGTGCTGATGGGTATGTTCATGAACAACGCCGGCGGCGCATGGGACAATGCTAAAAAATCTTTCGAAAAAGGTGTTGAAATAAATGGGCAAATGTACTACAAAAAATCTGAGCCACATAAAGCATCAGTAACAGGTGATACTGTGGGCGATCCTTTTAAAGATACTTCAGGGCCTTCTATGAATATCCTGATCAAACTGATGTCTATAGTGGCATTGGTTATTGCACCAACCATTGCAGTAGTTAATACTAATAAGCCTGCTGCTAAAACTCCGGTAAAACAGGAAATAAATGTAGCGCCTAAAGCACAGGTTGTTACTTTGAAATAATTAATTTGAACTTCTGATAATAAAAAAATCCTTCTCGATTGAGAAGGATTTTTTTGCGTTGGCTCGAGTCTAAAGAGGTTCACACGCGTAAAAGTCTTGATAGTATTCACTTTAAATACTTATTTATATTTGTACTATAGGTTAACCAAACTCCGCACAAAACTTCACACGTTTTATGACAATCTTGCCCAGAAACAAAAGAATGGGTAAAGTTTTAATTCTACCCAAGAATTGTGAAACAGGGAGTAAACCCCCTGTTAGAAAAGCAGTGGGTAATCAGGTATCGGTATTATTATGTAAAACACACCTTCAACTTTTGAGGGCTTCAAAATGCCTTTCATCCTCAGATTTTGCAATGTTCCGGATGATAATCACGGATATTTTTACAAATTAAATTCTTCGATTGCCAATTTGAAATCGTACTTATTGATGTACATCTTACCAGAGTTAGAAATTGGATAATCTTTCTGTTTTATAATAGCTTTTAGTGCATCAATTTCTTCTTGTGGGGTAGTCACGCCAAAGTAAATTTCACAAAGATTTGATTTGTGAAATGGAAACACACCATTGTTTAAAACATCAATCAACCTTACCTCATTTTCGTACTCCCATACTTTCGACTTACAGCACATCCATCTTACTGATGTGCCGCTTGTTTCGAAACTATGTTGAAGTGGTTTTATTTCATCTTCATATTTCACTTCAACAGTGATAGTTGGACCACTCATTGTAGGAACTTTAAATCCTAAACAAACGCCTCGGTGCTTATCTGCATAATGGCTCCACATTAAAGTGCTGTCATTTATTTTGGACATACAATATATTCCATAGGTAGAGCGGCAACTAAGTAATGCCTTTGTTGTGCTTTCCCTAAATGTCTCGTCACCAATCATTTTCAACTCATCTTCTAGCCCTGGCTGGGATAAACCCTTTTTTCTTAGAAAAGAAATAATGTCATTAATACCTGATGGCTCTATGAAGCCAAGATGTAGTTCAAATGGGTCATTAAAATTCTCAGCAGTTTGTAAAAAAATAGTTTGGTCACCCAGTATAAGTTTTGCGTCTTTTAAATTCACATACTTATACAGAATGTTTCTTTGGTCGTGAAGCGTTACATTAAGCTCTCTAAGAGTTTTAAGCAGTATATTGTCATCCATCATTTCTTTAATCATATTTTGATCTTACTTTCCGTTTCTCTGTCAGTCTTTTGGAAATCGATTTCTAGATTAAATCGCTCTTTGCTGACCTTCATCTTTCCTATTCTCGACAGGTTGTAGTCTCGTTCTTTTATAATGCTTTTCAGCTTATCTATGTCATTTTGTGGCGTAGATACACCGAAGTAGATTTCCACAAGTTGTTCCTTTTTGAATGGTAGTAAACCATTCTGTTCTAAGTTAATGGCTCTTACTTCCTTTTCATACGCCCAGTGCTTTGACTTTGTGCAGGTCCAGTATATCAACGCTGAAACATTATCTAGTAGCCTGATAGTATTCTTCGGGCTATTAGCCTGATAGTATTCTTCGGGCTAAATTTGTCAGTATAATTTACATTAAATGCTGTGGTCGTGTCTGTTTCATCTTTACTTGGCATTTTAAAGCCTAAGCATACGCCTTTGTGCTTATTGGAATAGTGAGACCACATCAGAGTACTAACATTGGTTCTTGACAGGCATAATATTCCCAATGCTTGTTTATCAGCTTCAAATTTTTCATAAGCACTATCCAGAATTATTTTCTTAGTAAGTCTTTTCCTTAATTGGCTTCTATCTCGATTGGGTACATTTTCTAAAATTTCATTAAAAAATACATCATCATAGTCAGGAATAAACTCCATCAAGCCCATATGAAGGTCAAAGGGGTCATTAAAATTATTCGGTATCTGATACAACAGATTACCGTTGGATAGGATTTTCTCAGCTGTATCCGTTTCAACATACTTAAATAAAGTAGTTGTGGGGTTATGAGGTCGAATATTCATTAATCGCAACCGTTCCGTAATAATTTCATCAAAGTCTTCCATTAGTGTAAATATAAGTCTATACGTTGGGAACTTTTTTAGAAATCAAATCCCTTTTACACGTAGTCTTTAAAAAAAACCGCTCGGCGGCAATCTCTGATTCCGTAAGTGCCTGTTGTTCGGGATGTTCCGCAGGGCATCCCGTACTGCAAGATAGAAAGCCGTTTTGCAAACGGGCTTCATAGAGTTCTTCAGCTTAATAAAAGTACGAAAGTTTCCCACTCTCTCCGTCGAAGTGGCAGGCAATCTTCAGATTGCAGCGTTTGCATATAATCTAATCTGGTCAGTGGTCCGTTTTCCGCCTTTGTTGGTCGCCTGACCAACAAAAATGCACCCCCAAAAGTCCAAGGCCCCGCTTGCGAAAACCCCATACCTGTCCACAAAATAAACCCTCCAAAACGCTTACAACCCAATCCCAATAACTAATTCCCAATTCCAAATCCCCCACTAAAAAAGTGGATATGTTTTTTTGCACAGCATAAAAGACCGTATTAATTTTACACCCTCAAAACACCCTATTATGAAACAGCACATTAACCACAGTCCGCCAATATATTGCATGCCCGCCTCATCCCATAGCATCACTTCTGTGCGCTGATTCATAATCTGAGTCTGCGAGTGTCTGCGGAGTTTGTTCATTGCTCCGGGCATCCGGAATTCTGCGATTGTCTGCGGGTATCTGCGGGAAAATCTTTTATCCCATTCTACCACATTCAATCACATTAAGCCACATTCCCCACATTCAATCACATTTGTCACATTAAACCACATTCCCCTACATTTTCATCACATTTTTTATGATAACCACCACCACACAAGATGCCGCCCGCGAACAATACTTCAGCGGACAGAAAACACAATCGCAGATAGCTGCCGACCTTAATATTCACGTCAAAACCCTATCTTATTGGATAAAACAAAACAAATGGCGTGAGGCGCGAAGTGCAGCCAGGCAAATGCCCCTCTTTCTTAAAAACAATATCTACTCCCAGTTGGCCCATCTGCAGATGGCCATACTCACCCGTGAGCCCGACAGGCGTTTCCCCGACAGGCACGAAGCTGAAGTGCAGCGTAAATTATTGGCAGGTATTAAAAACCTGCCATCCCTTGCACTTCCGGAGACCATTGAGCTGATGAAAGAATTTACTACCGGCCTCGTAAGGGATAATTGCAGCATCGTTAAAGAGGTTACAATGCTCTGCGATAATTTTATTCAGAAAAAAATTCAGCCCATTCATCTGTATAATGATCCTTCATGGATCGAAGACCAGCCCCTCCCTGGTGAAGAAGACGATGTAAACCCACAAGCAGAAAAAATAGATGCTACTACTCCCGGCTTACACATAAAACAAGTCCCTCAACTCCAAACTGCGCTAACAAAGGAAACCACAAACGCAATCCCAATCACTAATTCCCGTCCCGAAACTTCGGGACAAATTCCACCTCAAAATGTGGATAATTCCACCGATAATATTTTTTCTGAAAAGGATAAAAATCAGGAAGAAAATATTGAAAATCAATCATCTGCAACACAACCTAAACAACAGGAAGGGATAAAAAAGGATAAAACTATTCACAATTCCGCAGAAGAAAAAAAGGCTCAAGCAAGCCCCAATAAAACAAGGCTCTTTCAGAAAAAAGGTTTCAGTCGCAAAAACACTAATCGAAGTATGGATAACATAAGATACAAGCATTAAAAGCCATTACAACCTCAGTTCGATGCCATAAATCGAATAGACAAGTGGTCAGTACCGCTTTTTCAGCGGTCAGTACCACTTATCCGGTAAGGAAAAATTCCCGTCCTCCTTCTGGGACCCGCGCACTCGCGCAGAGATTCCCCCTTGAGCGTTGGGTTTGTGCAGAGCGAAGGGGGTAGGGGGATGTCAAAGGAATCTGTTTATACAACATTCAGGTATGTTATAGGGGTGATAGTGCGTTTTAATGACAAATTTTTCATTAAATTTACAGTAGTACAATAACTCTTATGACAACTGAAGCACTTCGAACTTTTGCAATTGAAGAAATAAAAAGCAAGAATATGAAGGGGCAAAAAAGGGATATTGATTATTGGCTTTCCCGGCCACCCATAGAACGAATAGCCGCAGTTACGGCTCTTGTACACGCTAAATTAAAAGATGGCGAAAGGATGGATAGAACTAAAGTTCGAACAAGGAAAATGCGTAAATCTTCAAATCGTAGTAAAGGCACTTTTTGAATTGCCTCCCATAACAAGACTAAGGGGTTCGTGGATGTCAGTCAAATGCGAAAACAATCGCCCCGGCCTTCAGGTCGGGGAGACAATAGCAAGGTTGTATGGCTTTAGCCAAATCGACTCATGAATGGGGTTTCTATATAGTGTTTTTGGGGCTAAAGCCAGCTAATATTATTCTCAAAACCCCGACCTGAAGGCCGGGGCTATTGAGAAGTGCAATTAGTTTACTGATTAGGCTAATGTTTTTAAAACTCCAAAGGGAAATACAATTTCACCCCGATATTTCTACCCATATTGTAGATGCCTGAACGGCCTCTGGGGTCGGTAGGGTAGGGCTCGAAATATTTCAGGCGGCTGAGGTGGTCCTGGTAGGCGACATCAAAAATATTGTCTGCGAACAAAGAAATGTTGAACAGGGTCTTTCCTTTTTTATTAGTAATGTCGGAGCCAATGGCGCAATTAATTAAAGTATATCCGGGCGTACTTGTTTCTGTATTATATGCAAGATAGACATTGTTTTGAGCCGCATAATATACCGCCGTTATTTTCACAAATGCATTCTTTAAGCGAGGAAAGGGATGTTTGAAATTTCCCCGCAACTCACTTGTGCCGTGTATAGGAGGAATGAAAGGCAGGTATTTAGAACTGTCATTCGCGGCTCCTTTATTAATGCCATAGACAACAGATATGCCGTTCTCAAAATGCAGCCAGTCCAGCGGGTGTGGGTGTATGTCGATATTCAGTTCGCCGCCATATAATTGCGCTGCGGATTGCTGGAACTGGAATGTCTGGTTGCCGGCAATTATAACGGAGTCCTGCCCGTTTTTTGCCAATACCTTTTTATTGAAAATGTAGTTGGAGATATTGTTATTGAATATTGCTGCACTGATGGAAATATGCTGCGAAACATAGTCCACGCCTATATCTTCCTGCAAGCTGAATTCCGGCTGGAAATTAGGGTTGCCGATCTGGTATATATTGGTGCCTGGGTGTACGCCGTTGGCCGAAATTTCAGCAATGTTTGGCGCGCGGAAGCCACGGGCAATATTTGCCTTTGCAGAAAAATGTTCTGAAAAATTATAAGTGGCGCCCGCGCTATAGGTCATGCCGGAAAAAGTATGGTCGTAATTACTGAATGGCTTGCTTGTGCCGGTAGTGTCCGAACCTGTATAAGCCATATCAAAGCCAGTAACAGGATCTGGCTTTGTAAGTAAAGCATCATTATGGAAAGTACGGACATCGTACCTTATTCCACCGCTCAGGTCCAGCTTGCCAAACGTTTTCTTGGCCATTACAAAAGGGCCGATGTCAAACTCGTTGTAGGATGGGATAATAAATTCAGTACCATTTGTTACCTTATTGGTTTGGTACATGCCGTTCACACCTGCTGTAATGTTCCAGCCTGCCATCTCTGCGAGGTAATACTTTAGGTCATAGATGTAAGTATTCATTTGCAGGTAGAGGCCCGGTATATCTGTATATTCAGGATGGCTGAACTCGCGGCGAACGCTGCTTTCAAAACCAATATCTATAGCCAATAGTCCATTTGCGAGGTTAAAATTGTTTGACAACATAGCGCGATAATGCTGTACATGCTGATGGAGCGCAGGTAAGGTATAAGTGTTCAGTTCACTGTTAGATACAATGGGGCGGTAAGTATCGGCCTCCGTTATTTGTTTAGTGAATTGCCTGCTGGCGGAGTCCCTGCTGCCATCGGGTATTGCCTGCAGGTCATCGAACAAACTAAGGTCGAGATGCGAGGAGCCCCAGCTTCTTTTAAGCCCTAAAGTGGCGTTGGCATCTGTCTCGGAATAATTAGTGGCATATACGCGTCCGTCCACAGGGTCCTGGTAGTCCATTGCCTGTTTGTGCGAAACGCGGCCCAGCCATTCAAAGCCATTCTTATTGCCTGAGGCCATGCCCGAACCACCAATAAGGTTGTTATTACTTTGATATTCTGTTTGAACTGAACCGATAATTTTCCCTTCGGGCGCAAAGGGCGTGGGGATGAGGTTAACCACACCTGCCAGGGCATCAGAACCATATATGAGGCTGGATGGCCCCTTTACAACCTCTATGCGGTCAATACTGTATTCGTCCACTTCGATGCCATGTTCATCTCCCCATTGCTGTCCTTCCTGGCGCATACCATCGTATAGTGTGAGTACCCTGTTGTAGCCCAGGCCGCGGATATAGGGCTTTGACACATTGGGCCCGGTGGTAACAGCCGTAACACCCGGCACTTTTGCTATGGCATCAATAATATTGGTACTGATATTTTCTTTGAGGTAATCGTTGTTGATAGCTATTATCGGAACAGGGCTGCGCCTTATTTCTGTAGCCTTTGACTGCCCCGTTATCACCACTTCCTGTTTTTCGATAGCGCTTTCTTTCAGCTTGAAATCCTGTTTTGTATTTCCGATGATAAGAACATTTTGTGTGAACGAAGTGTAGCTTATCATGGTTGCAACAACCACAAATTTTCCCTTAGGTAAATTCTCTATCAGGTAATAGCCATTGCTGTCTGCGACAGCGCCGGCCTTAAGGTCGGGTATTTGTACAACTGCGCCCGGCAAGGTATTGCCTGCATTGTCGGTTACTTTACCCGATAGTGTATTGTTATTGGCAGGCATTGCATGTATAAAAAATGGTTGGAATAGGATAAATAATAAGATTGTCGATAAAGCATTCTTCTTTATTGGTAGATAATCTTTTGATTTCATAATGTAAATAACGGAAAAACTTATAGTATATGAACAGCAAAGGATGAAAAAAAAACAGTGCCTTATTTTAAAAATAAGGCACTGTGATGATAGCATCTATTAGGGATGTAATATGTAATAGAGCGTAAGATTTGTATTTAGCCCCGCAATTGGTTCATTATAGCTTGTAATCCAGCGGCCGGCATTATTATTTCTATTCTCATAATTGATGCTGAAATCGGGCTTTGAATAAAAATAATCAATGTTCAGCATAATCCCTGAATGTTTTGAGATCGCGTACCTGCCACCGATACCAAGCTGTAAACCAAAGGTATTCGCAGTCGATTCTTTTTGTGTGAACGTACTTGCTGCCTGGTCTTCAAAAAACATTTGCATGCCGGCTAAATGTGCATTGACCAATCCAACCAGCAGTCTCGAGTCAAAAGAGAACTTCTTCCCGATAGGTAATGAGTAGTATGGCCCTACCAGGAAATTCATTGAATAATTACTCCCCTGCGTGTTAACGGTAGAACTATCAATGGCAAATGCATCTTTAAAGCCATCTGCTAATACCTGGAGCCCTTTAAAGCTATAACTGTGGTATGATATCAGTGCATTTATACCCCAATTTTTATTGATAAACCACGTTCCTGTTACCCCGATATTAAAGCCGGGCCCGGCGAAACCTGATTTAGGATCATTGAAGTCAGTTTTGGTATAGTTTCCACCCGGCGCAGATAAGCCGCCCGTCAAGCCAAAAATGAAACCAGGTTTATCTTGCATGTTAGGCTGTTGTGCTTTTGCGTTGTTAGCACATATAATTGTAAAAAGTAAAGACATTATTGCTATTTGTTGTTTCATAATAGTTGTTTTAGCAGATTATTAATTAGTAATGTTAACTGTAAACGTACAATCCATGTCTATCGAGCCGGGAGCGCAATCGCCGTTCTTTACATTTGGCTGGTGATGAAGCGTTACTTCAACATGTCCATTGCTTACAGCAGTTGTCGTAAAAAGGTCTGTCAAGCCAATCGGTAAAGGGGTTGGATTAGTGTCTTTATCTGTTTGGATACAAGTCAGGTTAAGCCCTGAAGAAACATCAAAACAAAAAAGATGATAATTTTCCCGGTCTTTTATTTCAGGAGTAACATCAGTAAGTGAATCCAGCAATTGTATTGTCACATTATAAGACGCGTTCTTTTTTAAATTTAATACGGCAAGACTTGTATCGGGAGGCGTGGCGCCCGTTGGGTCGAGCTCAATCCATTTGGCGGTTCGCACATCAGTAGAATCGCCTGCATTGGTTGCAGTGATGATCATTGTGGTCAATGCCTCATTGCCGGGTAATGGGGGTGCAATAGCCGTTTCCTTTTTGTTACATGCACTCCAGCAGATCAATAATGTGAATATTGACGCGAGCAGTATAATTTTTTTCTTTTTCATTGTTTTTTTAGTTTTTTTAAAATGAATATTTAAATCGTAAAATGTAATTGACGCCAAGTTCATCAGCGTAATACCTGAAATGGTCCAGGTAATCACGATAAGCAACATTGGTTATGTTGTTTACCGTGAAATTGATACTCAGCGTATTCTTTTTCATCGGTACTATGAAACCTGCATTGGCATTAAAAAGCGAATAGGCGGAAGGCGGTGGCACATAATCACTATTGGGAGGTACCCTTGTCTGTTTCAAAACACTTACATTTTCCAAAGACAAGTAAGGCTGTTTCAATTTACCGATCTTGAGTAAATGATATTCAAACCCATTCTCAAAACGGTCGCATGGCATAGATATAAGCCAGTCGTGTATGGACTCATTATCGCCGCGAACAATCGTTGTCTTTGACTGGAACGTGAAGCGCGGCAGGAAATCATATTGGATAGCAGCATCAAGGCCTTTTATATTTACATTAGTCTGGGTATAATCAAATTCGGGAAAAGCGCCGCTTGGAAGAATGCGGTACTTCAACGCAGGCTTATCATAAATATAATTGCTGATATTGTTGTAATACATGTCTGCAACCACCCTCAGCTTATCACTTGTATAATTGACAGAAAAGCCAGTATTGATAGACCGTTCAGACTTGAGCGTTGAGTCGCCAACTTCAAAACTGGCATCGCTGAAATGCTCTCCGTAGATATACATTTCATTTATGCTCGGCGCTCTCCACGCACTTCCTGCGTTTAAGCTGGCGGATAGGTGCTCATTATAATGGTAGGTGCTTCCCATTGTGCCTGTAGCGTTACTGTATTGATAAGTAACATTATAAAGAGCAAGGCTCGTAGGGTTCCGCTCATACACACGCAGCCACCTGTAGTCATACCTAAGCCCTGCTTCAAAAGTGAATTTGCCCAGATTATACCTTTCTATTGCAAATGCCCCGCCGTTATAATCCCTGTAATTAGGGATAAGCGATCTGACCCCTTCAAAAGTATTGCCGGATGTCTTTCCCGTTATGCCAAAACTTCCTGAGAACCCATTTTTGGCTTGTTGTGTATAAATCAGGTCTAAGGTATGGGTAATCAATTGGAAGCGTAATTGCGGGGAGTTTTCTGCGGCAGGATTACTTGTAGAAAGTTCATCGTATTCCTGCCGGATGTCATTCTGCCTTCCAAAAGATAATTCCAGCTTTCCTTTGTTTTGAAATTCATAGGAAGTGCTTGCTTTCAGCAATTCATGCATAACAGTCTGGTAAGGCCTGCCAATGGCATAGGAAAAATAAGACGGCAGGCCGGGCGTCGGCATTGCGAATTTTTCCTGTAGTTCTTGCAGGTTGCCGCTTTCAGCACCGAAGAAAATACCAACTTCTGTACTATAAAGGCTATAATAAACATTGAAATTCATTTGTTTTATTTTATAGCCAAGGCTTGCAGAAAAATCACCCTCTCTAAGCCCGCTGTTCGTCAGGTAATAACGAGGGGTATGAAAATTGCCCGCGTCTTTTACAGTGCCCTGTACGCGCCATGACAAGCCTTTAAGTTTCTTATCAAAGGCTCCCTGCAACATGCCGGAGAAAGCCCCCATTTGCCCATTGCTCGCTCCAATAAGATACATATTGCCTGTGATGCCTTTTTGAGTTGGCAGATCATCCGGACTTAGCAAAACAACGCCTCCGATAGCATCCGAACCATAGCGTACACTTGCAGCTCCTTTTACCACTGTGATCTTATTAGCTACAAATGGGTCTATTTCAGGTGCATGCTCTGAACCCCATTGTTGACCTTCCTGCCTTACACCGTCATTTATGATGAGCACGCGGTTGCTGTACAGCCCATGAATAACAGGCTTTGATAATGTTGGGCCTGTCTGGATGGAGTTTAAACCGGGTAATTCCTTTAATGTTTCCCCAAGCGATTCGCCTCGTGTTTGCAATAGTTCTCTCCCCTTTAATTCTGCTTGTGTTATAGTATGCAGGTCCTGCATCCTTTCCCCGTTGATGACTACTTCTTTGATCTGGTTTTCGCCATTCTGCAAGATAATTGCTAAATTTTTATCTCCTGTTATATTGACTGTAATACCACTTTTTTTGTAACCTAATGCCTCACATACCAATGTGTCCTTTCCGGCACAAACATTAGGAATATGAAAATGACCTGTAGAATCAGTTGCATCACCTGATTTACCATGTACCAGCCTTACGACTGCCCCTGGTATTACTTGTTTTTGTTCGTCCTGAACTATGCCACTTACAGAGTAAGTACATGGTTGTGAAAAACACACTGTCGGTATTAAAATCAGCAGGCATGCCCGGTATAAGGCATTAATAAATCGTTTCACGATTGTTGATTAAAATGATGAGCGTTTACTGCACGTATGCAGTAAACTAAAAATAAAGCAGCCTATAAAACATTAGGAAAACTGAGCCGGCGGCCCGCGAAGAGAGGTGCTTACAATGCAACGCTGTATATAGCTTACAGCAATGGCCTGGTGTTGGGTAAAATAAGTTTCAGAATAAAAGCTTACATAAGGCAATTGAAAATCATTGGCAAAAGGCATGAGGGAAAAAGAAAGGAAATCGCAGTGGTGGTGCGGCATTTCCAATACATTGGTATTTGCAGGGTAGGAATGTTCGACCGTGTCTTTATGATTGGCGAATTGGTGTATGAACTCTTTTGGTGTGGCGCCAAACAGCAGCAATATGGATAACCATAGCGATAGAGCAATATGTAGGATCTTCTTTATCAAGACTGCAAAGTTACAAATCCTTCGATATAATATTTCAACAAAACAATTTTAAGCGAAAAATCACTCTTTTTAAGTGAGAAACTAAGAAGATGCATACTAAACTGTTAATTTTTCCGTTATTTTGTATAATCCCATTTATAGTTGTGAAAAGAATATTCATACTCGTTTTGATCCTCAGCAATTGCATTCAGTCTTTTGCCCAAAATGGTTTTTTATTTCAACCGCAAATAGGCTTTGGTGTCTCCACTGTATCAAACCTTGAACAACCCAATATTGCCTGCGACTGCGGATTGCTGGAAGGGGCGCAAAAACAGGTAAGTACCTTTAATATTGACGCGAAACTGGGTTACGAGTTCAATCGTATAAGGTTTAGCAGCGGCCTGGAATTTCTGAGAACAGGTCCTATGCAAAACATTAGCCTTAACTCATTTCCATCTGGCAGGGGATATACAACGCCTGTTTTTGATAACTACTCTCATTATGACCATTTATTGATACCCATTTCAATAGGGTACAATATTACTCTTATAAAGAAGTGGAGTTTTACACCTGAACTTGGGACCCATTTGCTATTCATCAAAGAGAACAGCAGTTCCTTTTCCAATTCTGGTAATTTTTTATTTTCTGCCAAGCTGAATTTTGAGAAGGAAATAAATCAATACTTATCTATCGTTATTACGCCTGCCTACTATAACATTATTGCCCCTGTTTACTTTCATGAAAGTGATAATAGCCCTATGCCAACCTTTCTGAACTATAGGGCTTCAAACCACCTCTTTCTTTTACAATGTGGTGTGCAGTGCCGCTTGCCACATAAGGCCAAAAACAAACCGGCGTCAAAAAATAAATCTAAGGTTGTTGGTACCAACTAAGTTATAAGTTCCTCTTTGAGGAAATACCCTGTAAAGCTTTCTTTTATTTTTGCTATTTGCTCCGGCGTGCCTTCGCCTATCACTTTGCCACCACCACTGCCACCTTCGGGGCCCATATCTATAACATGATCAGCCACTTTTATTACGTCCATATTATGTTCTATAACGAGCACGGTATTGCCCCTGTCCACCAAACGGTTAAGCACAAGCAGCAAATGTTTGATGTCCTCGAAATGCAAACCCGTAGTGGGTTCGTCCAGTATATAAACGGTTTGGCCAGTATCACGTTTGGAAAGTTCTGTTGCCAGTTTCACACGTTGGGCTTCGCCGCCACTTAATGTTACAGCGCTTTGCCCAAGGGTTACATATCCCAGGCCTACATCCTGCAAAGTCTTTATTTTCCTGTGAAGGAATGATATGTTCATAAAGAACTCTACCGCTTCATCCACCGTGAGGTCAAGAACATCGGCTATAGACTTTCCTTTAAAGCGTATCTCCAGTGTCTCGCGGTTATAACGCTTGCCCTGGCATTTTTCGCAAAGCACATATACATCGGGCAGAAAGTTCATTTCTATCACACGCATACCGCCGCCCTGGCATTCTTCACAGCGCCCGCTTTTTACATTGAATGAAAAACGCCCCGGAGTATAACCCCTTATCTTAGCTTCCGGAATCTGTGAGAACAATTGCCTTATCTCGTTAAAGAAACCGCAATAAGTGGCAGGGTTGCTCCTCGGTGTGCGCCCTATAGGGCTTTGGTCTATCTCTATTACTTTGTCCACAAATTGCAAGCCATCAAAACTTTTATAGGGCATGGGGGCCTGCTTAAAATTGTGGTAGCAGTGCTTGCCAAGGATAGGGTAGAGGGTTTCATTTATCAAAGTACTCTTACCGCTGCCTGATACACCGGTAACACAGATAAAAGTGCCGAGTGGAAAATTGACACTTACATTTTTCAGGTTATTACCGGTTACGCCTTTCAGTACCAGTTTATTGCCATTGCCTTTTCTTCTCTCTTTGGGTACTTCTATATTCAGCGTCCTGTTAAGGTATGCGGCGGTGGTTGTGTTTGTTTTTAAAACTTGTTTTGGCGTACCCTGGCTGACAATATGCCCGCCATGTATGCCCGCAGCAGGGCCTATGTCTATTAGGTGGTCGGCGGCAAGCATAATATCCTTATCGTGTTCTACCACTAATACCGAATTACCACCATCACGTAAACTCTGTAATGCCTTTATCAATCTTTGGTTATCCCTTTGGTGCAGGCCTATGCTCGGCTCATCCAATATATAGGTGATGCCGGTAAGTTGGGAGCCAATCTGTGTAGCCAACCTGATACGCTGGCTTTCGCCACCGCTCAAAGTGCGTGTGGGACGATCGAGTGTGAGATAGTGCAATCCTACATCCAACAGAAACAACATGCGGTCGCGAATCTCTTTTAAAATATCTTTTGCAACCTGGTTTTGCTTTGCATTCATCCTGCCTTCCAATCCATCAAACCAATTGCTCATTTCAAGCAAAGATAAATGCGAAAGTTCAGCTATATTCAATCCATCTATCTTGAACCAAAGGCTTTCTTTCTTCAGCCTTGCCCCGTGACATTCAGGGCAGGTTTTGAGCTCCATAAAATTCTCTGCCCACGTCCGCACACCTTCCGAAGTTGTTTCATTGAACCAGCGCAAGACCATGTTCACAATGCCCTCGTAATTATGTTGTTTTACAGCCTCATGATATACGTCCGCCTCATCGTTTACATAGGTGATATGCCCCTCTTCGTTTCCGTAGAGAAGTATGTTCAACTGGTTCTGCGGGATCTTTTTTATTGGGACATTGAGTGGGATCTTATTTTTCTTCGCGAGCACAGTGGCCATTTGGAAACTCCATGCATCACGCTCTGAACCGAGCGGGGCGATACCGCCATCCATAATGCTCTTTTCAGGGGCGGGCAATACTTCCTGCATATTTACCTGGTAAATGCTGCCAAGCCCTTTGCATTTAGGACAGGCCCCGTAAGGAGAATTGAATGAGAATGCATTAGGTGATGGTTCCTCATAAGATATGCCAGTTTCAGCGCACATTAGTTGTTTGCTGTATTGGGTTATAATATTTTTGTCAACGTCCAGCACAAAGAGCAGGTCTTTGCCCATTTGTAAAGCCTTCTGTATGCTTTGCCCAAGACGTGCATTAGCATCTTCCTGCACCAGCAACCTGTCAACCACCAGTTCTATGTCGTGGATCTTGTAGCGGTCCACCTGCATGCGTTCTTTCAGGTCCAGCACCTCACCATCCACCCGCACTTTCAGGTATCCTTGTTTGCGCAATTGTTCGAACAGTTCGCGATAATGGCCCTTTCTGCCACGCACCACGGGTGCCAGCATGGCGATCTTCCTGCCCTTAAAATTCTGCCTGATATGCTCAGCAATTTCCTCCTCGCTGAACTTCGTCATTTTCTTACCCGTATTATACGAATAAGCCTCTGCCACCCTTGCATAAAGCAGGCGCATAAAATCGTACACTTCTGTTACAGTGCCGACCGTGCTTCGCGGATTGCGGTTAGTTGTTTTCTGTTCGATGGAGATAACAGGGGAAAGCCCGCTTATCTTGTCCACATCCGGCCGCTCCAGATCGCCCATGAACTGGCGGGCATAAGCCGCAAAACTCTCCATATAACGGCGCTGCCCCTCAGCAAAAATAGTATCGAAAGCGAGCGACGATTTACCGCTGCCGCTGATACCCGTTATTACCACCAATTTATTTTTGGGAATGCTTACATCTATATTCTTCAGGTTATGCACCCTCGCACCCAATACTTCAATATTACTATCTGTCAATTTTTACACCGTTTCTATAATGCAATTTACGGGTTTTCCTTCATAGGGGTAATTGTATGATTGACGTATCAGTTTATTCATTATCTTTGTTTGAGAAGGTATAATATGATATGTCAGGCTTAGATAAATATATTACTGTTGATAAGGAAATAGCGGCTGGTGTGCCCGTGTTTAAGGGTACACGGGTAGCTGTAAAGACACTTTTTGACTATCTTGAAGACAGTTCTTTGGAGGAATTCCTGGAAGGCTTTCCAACAGTATCCCGGCAACAGGCAGAAGCCGTTATTGAACAGGCAGCAGCGATGTTTTTATCTGAAATCGCAGCATGAAGATACTTCTTGATGAAAATATTGACGTGCGCTTCAAGTATCTTTTCCCAGCTGAATATGACGTATTTACGGTAAATGACATGCAGTGGAATGGGGTAAAGAATGGTGCTTTGCTCAAATTGCTTGCTGAGCATAAGTTTGATTGCTGGATTGTAGTAGATAAGAACCTGCCTTACCAACAAAATACCTCGACGCTTCCCTGCTCGGTAATAGTGCTGGATGTTTTCAGAAATACTTTGAAACATATAAGCCCCTTAATACCATCTGTACTGCTTGCTTTGAATAATGCAAGTGAAAAAAAAATAATGGTAATTTCGGAAGCTGTTTGATATTCTCAAATAAAAGAACATAATGGATTGTCTAGTCAATTTTCAAAAATTCTTAAAAGAATGTGGTCGTTCTTTATCAGAAATAAATCCTGGTAGCGAGGAATATGCTTTGAAGATGGTTGACACTGTATATGCAATTGAATTACTGAAAGAGGCTCAATTACCAATTGTAGGGGGCGATATCCTTTCAAACGAGTCTGGTAAACTTTCTTATGCATATTTGAATTGGTATTGTCAAAAAAATGAAAATGAAAGCATGAATGTATATGCTAATAGAAGTTATGAGGTTGCTATCAATTATATTAGAAGTAGCTTCATTAAAAATGATTTTTATGTAGTTTTAGTTGTAGGGACAAAATGCTGACTGGCACAAGTTTGGCGCATAGTTGTGTCAGCATGCCAACTTTTGCCTTATATATGTCTTGCCAGTTTGAAACTGGAATTTACATTCATTTCCCTATTTTTACCACATGCAGCTCGCAGCACCTGATATAGACGCGATAGACACGGATAATGTATTCTTTCAAAAAGCATTGACATTTGTAAGGGATACCCAGGAGAATATTTTTCTTACGGGTAAGGCGGGTACGGGCAAGACAACCTTTCTAAAATATTTAAAGACCCATATCCATAAAAATTGCGCAGTAGTGGCACCTACGGGTGTGGCTGCAATGAATGCAGGGGGAGAGACGATACATTCTTTTTTGCAATTGCCTTTCAGTCCTTATGTGCCGGGGAATGTGCGGGGTTTTAGTGAGCAGATGGGTCAGGTGGAGACGAAACATTCGCTTTTGTCTAATTTACGGCTTAGGACAGAAAAGCTAAGCCTGTTGCGCAAACTGGAACTGCTGATAGTGGATGAGGTAAGCATGGTGCGCTGCGATATGATAGATGCCATGGACCTGGTACTGAGGCACGTGCGCAAAAGTGCGCAACCATTTGGCGGTGTGCAAATGGTGTTGATAGGCGACCTTTTTCAATTGCCTCCTGTGGCTAAACAGGAAGATTGGGAGATACTGGGCAATTATTACCGCAGCCCCTACTTTTTTGATGCGCAGGTCTTCAGAGAGCAATCCTTATTGTATATAGAGTTGAAGAAGATCTACCGGCAGAAAGAACAATCTTTTATAGAGATACTGAACCGGATAAGAACCGGGCATGTGCATGAAGAAGACATTAGTGCACTGAATAAAAAATACAGGCCGTCCTTTAGTCCCAAACAAAAAGATGGCTATGTGATATTGTCCACGCACAACCAGACGGTTGATAGCATCAATCAAAAATCATTGCAACAGCTAAGTACCCCACTGCATACTTTTATGGGCGTGGTGGCTAAAGATTTTAACACCCGCGACCTGCCTACTGATCTGGACCTGCAATTAAGAACTGGCGCACAGGTGATGTTTATAAAAAATGATACACAAACACCAAGGCGTTATTATAATGGCAAGATAGGGACGATAGCTTCGCTAAGCCCTGAGGAAATTTTGATCTCATTTTCATCTGATGAATCTGCTGAGTTGTTGAAGCTGGAAAAGGAGACCTGGAAAAATGTACGCTACACACTGAATAAAGTAAAAGGACAAATAGAGGAAGAAGAAGTGGGTAGTTTTGTGCAATACCCTATACGCCTTGCATGGGCCATAACGGTGCATAAAAGCCAAGGGCTTACCCTCAGCAAAGCCATTGTTGATCTTAACCGTTCTTTTGCGCCGGGGCAGGTATATGTGGCATTGAGCCGCTGCGCTACTTTGTCCGGCCTGGTATTGCATACGGAACTGAATGCTGATAATATTATTGTTGACAAGCGTGTGATGGAGTTTGCAAAGTCTGAAATGGACGAAGCGCAACTGGATGAGCAATTAAATAAAAGCAAACGCTTGTCTAACTGGTTGCAACTATGCAAAATATTTTCGTTTGCGGAACTGATCGATAGTATAGAGGAATTACAGGAGAGTGTTATGAAAAAAAGGAGTGGTCCTAAAGAAGAGAATTCTATCCTTGCAGAGCATATACTTAAAACGCTTTTAGAAAGCCAGGCGCAGGCAGAGAAGTTTCACAAGCAAATGCAAGGACTTGTAATAGCTTTTGAAGATGACAAACTGGAAGAACGCATAAAAGCTGCCGCAACTTATTTTTCTGAAAAAATAGTGTCCCCTTGCACGGAAAAGATAATAGATCATCTTGTGCTTCTTTCTAAATATACCAAAGTGTTGAAACAGGTAATGTCGTGGAGAGAATATAAAGCGATGCTGGATAAAAAGGCAAAAGAGTTACAATCGGCTAGTACACATGGTTCGGCGAAAAGCTCACCATGACATTTTGAAAAATAGATTCGGCACATATAACCTCTGCGCCTATGCGTCTTTGCGGTTAAATTATTTTTCCATCAAGCTGTCCTCTTTTTTCATCTCCGTCCGTTATTAATACAGAAAGCAGTATTAATTAACATCAAAAAAACTAAAAACATGAAAGAGTATCTATTGTTACTTCGTGGCGGAAAGCTGGCAGCAAGTAAAACAGAAGCTGAGAACAAAGCTGAAATGCAGGCATGGGGTGCCTATATGGGCGGCCTGAACCAAAAAGGACAATTTGTTGGTGGTTTGCCACTGGTAGGTGGTGGCAAAACGGTTTCTGCCAGCGGCACAAATCATGAGGCTGTAACTTCTGCAAAAGAGGGTATAGTTGGTGGCTACCTTGTAATAAAAGCAGGCAGCCTGGATGAAGCGGCACAAATAGCGGCCGCTTGCCCGCATGTTACAAATGAAGGTAATGTGGAAGTGCGCGAGATAGCGCCAATGCCGGCTATGTAAATAATCATTTTGTTAAGTCCGGCTGCAGAAGATAATTTTGCAGCCGGGCTTTTTTATTAGGGCTATATATGAAACTAATAAAATGTGAACCGGGTTTAAACAAATATTATCAATTCAGAAATCCATAATTGTTTATTTTTCGTAAATAAAGATGGATATTTATAAAATGTACCGCATTGTGGTATTAAAACAACATGACAGAGTGTAATGGAAAAGCCAGAAACTGTGCAGCATGGATGATGTAATAAAATTTATTGAGTCGGGTATACTTGAAATGTATGTACTTGAGCAGCTTGGCCCTGAAGAAAAGGCAGAGGTGGAGCGTATGGCAAGCCTTCATGAGGAAGTGCGCAATGAGATAGATGATATCAGCATAGCATTAGAAGGCTTTGCGCAATTGCATGCAAAAGAACCTGACCCGACTGTACAGCCTTTTTTAATGGCCACCATAGACTATATGGAGCGGCTAAAGAATGGCGAACCCTTATCTTTCCCACCCATATTGCAGCCCGACTCCCAAATCGCTGATTATGCTGAATGGCTCAACAGGGATGATATGCAACTGAAAGAACCCTTAAACCAGGTGCAAATAAATATCATTGCCGCCCACCCGTCGGCTACTACAGCGATCGTATGGCTTCAGCATGGTGCACCACCTGAAACACACTCAGCAGAATTTGAAAAATTCCTTATTGTAGAAGGCACTTGCGATATAACTATCGAAAATGATGTGCATAGCCTGAGAGCCGGTGATGTGCTTATTATCCCTCTTCATCACAGCCACCATGTAAGCGTTACATCTGCGCAGGCATGTAAAATCATATTGCAAAGAGTGGCTGCCTGAGTTTTTAAAGAACAATTACAATCTGCCGAATCATCTAAATCGGAAGAATCAAGGTACCTTTGCGCCTCAATTTGATACATGCATTACGTTTCAACTAAAAATATCACCAAATCCTACGGAATAAAGCCACTATTCAATAATATCTCCTTCCATATCAGCGAGGGGGACAAAATAGCGCTTGTGGCAAGGAATGGCAGTGGCAAATCCACACTGCTGAAAATACTGGCAGGAAAAGACCAGGTAGATGAGGGAGATGTATGGATAAATAAAGATGTTACAGTTGCTTTGTTTGAGCAGGAGCCGCAGTTTATGGAGGACAAGTCGGTGCTGGATAATATCTTTCATTACAAGCACCCTGTTGCAGAGGCTCTGATGAATTATGAACGCCTGCTCGACAGCCATTCAAAAGATCATGATGCAATAGCACATGCTTTGGGGCGTATTGACGAATTAGGTGCATGGGATTTTGAAGCAAAAGTGAAGCAGATACTGGGCAAACTTAATATACACAACCTGGACCAGGCTGTAAAAACACTTTCGGGCGGGCAGCGCAAGCGGGTAGCATTGGCGCAAACGCTTATAGATATAGGATTTGACCACAAGCACGTTTTGCTTATTATGGATGAACCTACCAATCATTTGGACGTTGAAATGGTAGAATGGCTGGAACATTATCTCGGGCAGGAAAAAGTGACGCTGCTTATGGTTACCCACGATCGCTATTTCCTGGATGCGGTTTGCGATGAAATATGGGAGATGGACGGTTCCAACCTTTATTTTTATAAGGGCAGTTATGAGAATTACTTAGAAAAGAAAACAGCTCGTATAGAGAATACACTTTCAAGCATCGACAAAGCAAAAAACGAATACCGTAAAGAGCTGGAGTGGATGCGCAAGCAACCCAAGGCACGTACTACAAAAGCACAGAGCCGAATAGACGCCTTTTATGAGGTGGAATCGCGCGCCAAACAAAAGATAGAGAACAACCAGGTGGAACTGCAAATGAAAATGAATCGCCTGGGCGGTAAAGTGGCTGAGCTAAAGAAAGTGTATAAGAGTTTTGGAGAAAAAGCAATATTGAAAGGCTTTGACTATACTTTTAAAAAGGGAGAGCGCATTGGTATAATAGGCAAGAACGGAACGGGTAAATCAACCTTCCTGCAAATGCTACAGGGTTACGAGCCGGCAGACAGCGGCAAAATAAATATTGGCGATACCGTGATTTTCGGCAATTTTTCGCAAGGCGGGCTGGTGATAAAAGATGATGTGCGTGTAATAGAGTATGTAAAAAATATTGCAGAAAATTTTCCGCTTGCCGGAGGTGGTTCCATAAGCGCTTCTCAATTTCTTACATTGTTTCTTTTTCCGCCTGAGCAACAATATAATTATCTCTCTAAACTAAGTGGAGGTGAGAAAAAGCGACTGCAACTTTTATCTATCTTATTCCGTAACCCGAACTTTCTAATACTTGATGAGCCTACCAACGACCTTGACCTGCCTACACTTGCTGTGCTGGAAAATTTCTTGTCAGAATACCAGGGCTGCCTGCTTATAGTTTCGCATGACAGGTATTTTATGGACAGACTTGTAGATCATCTTTTTGTTTTTGAAGGTGAGGGAATGGTGCGCGATTTTCCGGGTAATTATACCAGATTCCGTACAGAAGAAAAAGCTAAAGAAAGGTCCGCGCCTAAAGAAGCCGCTGTTGCAGATAAGACTTACTCTTTATTAAGCGGAAATGAGGAACCCGGATCAAGCAGCGCTACAGCGACTAAGAAAAAATTCTCGTACAAAGAAAAACGTGAATTCGATACACTTGAAAAAGAGATCGCGGCACTGGATAAAGAAAGAACAGAGATAACTTTGCAAATGAGCGATGCCGCTATTTCTTTTGATGAACTGCAAAAAATAAGCAAGCGCATTACAGAAGTAACGCGCTTGCTGGAAGAAAAAGAATTAAGATGGCTTGAACTTAGCGAATATATTGCGTGATATTAGTTGGTAGTGCTTGAACTATTATCGTCCGGAGTATCTTTTGCTTTCTCTATTTTATCAACTTCAAATACTAAAGAGAAACGCAGTGTATTGGAAAGCGGGTTGCGCGTGATGCCTGAACCTGAAGGCACGAGGTAAGAAACATTCAACTGGAAGACATTGTATTTAACACCAACGCCGCAAGTAATATATTGGCGGTCGCCATTAGTAGGGTCTTCGTAAAAATAACCTGCACGGACAGCAAACTGTTTCTGATACCAGTATTCTGCACCGAAGGAAAGATCTATTTCTTTCAACTCGCCGGCAAAGCCATTAGGTGAATCATGGAAAGAAGAAAAAATGCCTGACACAACAGATACCTGTGAATCAGGAGAGCTTAATGCAGGTACCAATAATTTATTCATATCTATAGTAAACGTGATCGCATTATACTCATCAAACTGCGAAGTATATGCAGCACCAATGCCGAGGTTCATAGGAATGAAATCTTTACGGCTGGCATTGTAAGAAATTTTAGAACCTATATTGCTGGCAACAGCACCAAAACTAAAAGTGTGGCTGCGGAAATCGTCAATTTCTTTTGTTTTAGTGTAGTACATGCCAAGGTCTGCAGCAAATGCATTGCCCGGGCTATAATCAAGCCCCTGCTGTGGACTTACACCTGATGCAATAGCAGAGTGGATGTAGCGAATTGTTAAGCCTGTACCTAAATAAGGTGAAAGTTTTTGTGAATAGCCTGCGTCAAAGGAATATTCTCTGGGCAAACCTGTGCCTAAAGGTGCTGCATTGATATCGGTGTATTGTATGCTACCTAAAGAAAAATAGCGCATCGAAGCACTAAAAACCTTATCGTGGTTTTCACCGATTTTTGCGTAACCAGCGAGGTATGCAAGGAAGATATCAGGTACAAGGTCTTTAAGCCATGGCGTGTAGGTCGCAGATATACCATAGTTTTTAGTTGCAAATGGCAATTTAGCTACATCCCAATACTGGGCATTTGCATCGGGAGTTATAGCGATACCGGCATCGCCCATTGCCCCGGATCTTGCGTCCGGAGATATTCTTAAAAAAGGAACTGCTGTAGTCACAAAGTTCTGCCCATTATAGCTAACCTGCGCCTGCGTATTTACAGAGGTCATGCTAGCTGCTGCGATCAAACCAATTAAAGCAAAGTGTTTTGCCATTCTGTTATTATTATTTATTTTAAAGTTTTGCAAAAATATCCCTTTTTCACCAGTCTGCAATATTATAATCATATTTCGAATTGAATTGAGGATAAAACATTGCTTTACACATTAACGCATCGATACCTGTTTTGGTATATTCTCATTTTTATTTTCATCAAAGCCTGCGTCTTTGGAAACGAAAAAAATGCTTAATTAAGATATACACTACTTATACACTAATTGAGATAAATGGTTTTTGGGTTTGAAAATAGAACTATTTATGCATTGGAACGGAGCAAAATTGCTGAAAAATAAGGATTTCGAGCCTTATATTGTTTTTTATATATTTATGTAAATCGAAGAAAAAGGCTGCCAGGATCACGCGTTAAAAAAAGAAAAAGCAGTTTTTTTTAACTCTATTGCTTTCAAAACTTGACTTTATGAAAAGAATGCTCTAACATTGTAACGGTTTTAACATTTTCAAACCCATTTGTAGCAAATATTTTTCTCTGATTATGAAAAGAACACTCATTGGCGTGAGCTTGCTGTGCATAGGGTCAGCTGCTTTTTTGTCGGCTTGCTCTCCTAATACCAAAACTACCGGTAAATCTGACAAAACCGGCTGGGATTATAATGATCCGCGCCTTGGTGGTTTTGATGTGCCTAATTATCCCGGACAAGCAACAGGCCCGGGCCTTACATTTGTAGAAGGTGGTACTTTTACGATGGGGCAGGTTGAAGAAGACCTCGCAGAAGAGCGCAACAATATACCCCGCAAGGTATCTGTATCTTCCTTTTATATGGATGAAACGGAAGTTGCTAACGTTCATTATCGTGAATATACTTATTGGTTAGCCCGTTCTTATAGTTCGGATTATCCTGAGATCGTTACAAAGTCTTTGCCGGATTCAACATCCTGGCGCCAGGCTTTATCATATAATGAGCCAATGGTGCAGTATTATTTCCGTGCTGCCGCATTTAATTATTACCCTGTGGTTGGTGTGAATTGGTTCCAGGCCAATGAATATTGCAAATGGCGCAGCGACCGTGTTAATGAGTATATACTTATTAAGAATGGTTTCCTGAAGAAAAATCCTAACCAGGTAAATGAGGATATCTTCTCTACCGAAACTTATGTTGGCGGGCAATATGAAGGTACTGCCGGTAAGAAAAAGAAAAAGGACCTCGATCCGGGTGGAGCTGGCAAACGTAATATTACTTACTCTGATGGGTTCTTATTACCCAATTACCGTCTCCCGACAGAAGCTGAGTGGGAATATGCAGCACTTGGCCTCATAGGTAATAATCCTGAGCCAGAAACAAAACGCCGTCGTGGTGAAGAAGTTATAGTTGAGCGTAATGTGTTCCCATGGGGTGCAAAAAACACTTCACGTTATGGTTTACGTAACGAATACCAGGGTGAATTCTTAGGCAACTTCAAACGTGGTGCCGGTGATAACATGGGTGTTGCGGGTGGTCTGAACGATAATGCTGATATACCAGCTCCTGTTTATTCTTACCAACCAAATGCATGGGGTCTATATAATATGGCAGGTAACGTGAGTGAGTGGGTACTTGATACATGGCGTCCAACTTCTCACCAGGATGTTAATGATTTCCGTCCTTTCCGCGGTAATGTGTATGAAGAAGTGAAACGCGTAGCTGAAGATAATTCAGTTGAAGAAAAAGACAGCCTTGGCCACATACCTACGAAAGTTATGTCTAACGACGAAATTGCTGGTAATGGCCGTTTTGAAGCAAGGACTGCTGATCTGAGAGATTATGATGATGGGGACAGTACTTCAAACTTTACATACAATTTCGGTAACACTACTTTGGTTGGTAATGATGCGAAAGTGATAAAAGGTGCATCTTGGGCTGATCGTGCTTATTGGATGTCTCCCGGCACCCGCCGTTTTATGCAGGCTAATCAGGCAAGCTCTACCGTTGGTTTCCGTTGTGTGATGGACCGTCTGGGTTCTCCTAATGGTAACAACAAAGAAGGCAGTGGTAACCATTTTGGAAAAGACAAGAGAATAAAACACTAATAGCTACAAACTTTTATAAACGGCCCCCTTCTATAATGAAGGGGGTTTTTTATTTTTACATGCTTAATGAAAAATGTTTTGGACATACAAAGATTATATGAGCTGTACCTGGAGCATCCCTCCATACAAACAGATACGCGTAAGTTGAAGCGTGGCGATATCTTCTTTGCTCTGAAAGGGCCCAGTTTTAATGGTAATGAGTTTGCGAAACAGGCCCTGAATGCGGGCGCAGCGTATGCCGTGATAGACGAAGCCACTTACGCCCTGAATGAACAATGCATATTGGTGGATGATGTGTTGAAGACGCTGCAAGAGCTTGCCAGGCAGCACCGTGAGCAATTTGATATGCCCTTCCTGGCCATAACGGGCTCTAATGGTAAGACAACTACCAAAGAACTTATAACTACGGTACTTAAAAAACGCTTTAGGGTTTATGCCACAGAGGGCAACCTGAACAATCATATTGGCGTGCCGCTTACTTTGCTGAAAATAAAAAAAGACGCAGAGATAGCCGTGATAGAAATGGGTGCGAACCACCTGACGGAGATAGCGGGCTATTGCGAGATAGCGTTGCCGGACTATGGCATTATTACTAATTGCGGGAAGGCGCATATTGAGGGTTTCGGGGGTATTGAGGGTGTGCGGAAAGGCAAAGGCGAATTGTATGATTTTATAAGAACGCACGGCGGCAGTATTTTTCGCAATGCTGATCTTGATTACCTGGCTGATATGGCTAAGGGTATTTCTAAACAGATAAGCTACGGAACTTATAGTCGTGATGCGGAATACAAAGGCAAAGCGATACTGGACGATGTGTTTCTTAAAGTAGCTGTACTGAACAACGGTGTGGAAACCTTGCTGGACACGCAATTGGTGGGTGCCTATAATTTTCCGAATGTGATGGCGGCAGTGGCGGTGGGCCAGCATTTTGCTGTACCCTTTAACGCTATTAAAGAGGCGATAGGAGCTTATAACCCGGATAACAGCCGCTCGCAGTTTATAGAAAAAGGGAGCAACAAGATAATACTGGACGCCTATAATGCCAACCCTGCCAGCATGAATGCGGCCATAACAAATTTCGGGCAGCTTGGCCTGCCACATAAAATATTGTGGATAGGTGCGATGAAGGAGATGGGGAAGGAAGAGGAATATGAGCATAAAGAACTGGTGAAGCTGATAGGAAAATATGTGTGGGATGATGTGATATTGGTGGGTAAAGAATTTAAAGGTCTACAAAATGCTTACCGATGGTTTGAAAACTCTGCAGAGGCGGCCTTATTTATAAAGGAACACAGGCCAATGGAAAGTTCTATTCTCATAAAAGGTAGCCGTGGCAGTAAGATGGAGGTTTTGCTGGAAGCGTTGGGATAATGGTTAAGGGTTGAAAAGTAGATAGCTTAAAAGATGGGATAAACTTATTTTAGGATCAGACAGATTGAATGAGAAACCTAAATATAATCCACAGATTCATCACCGCAGATCAATGCGGTTGAAGGGGTATGATTATTCACAAGCGGGGGCGTATTTTATTACAATTTGCTGCCAGTATAGGTTGCACAGATTTGGGAATATAGAGGATTGTGAAATGATATTGAATGAATTTGGGCAAATAGCCTTTGATGAATGGGGGAAATTGCCAGAACGATTTGCCAATATGGAATTGGACATTTTTGTGGTAATGCCCAATCATTTTCATGGGATTATTGTATTAAATAACCTGGTAGGGGCGGGGCTTGCCCCCACCCCCAATAATGATACAATGCGAAACAATGTCCCCACCCAAAATAATGATATAACGGGCGATATTAGGGCAGGGGTGAACCCTGCCCCTACCGAAAATAAAAATGCGACTGGAACAATCGGCGATATTGTGGGTGCCTATAAATCGTTGGTTGCAAATGCCAGCCTAGATATTTACAAATCAAAAGATGAAACAATGGGCAAATTGTGGCAACGCAATTATTATGACATATCATTCGCGATGAAAAATCTTTTCTGAAAATTTCCGAATACATCATGAATAACCCAAAGAATTGGGAAAATGACAAATTTTATTCCGGTTGCAATGATAGTATAATTGAACCCGGAACCATGCAGGGTGCTATCGCCTTGAAAGCTAAATAGATGAGACCAAGCTGAATTCCACAAAATATTTTTTAAAATGGCAAATCAAATGCATTAATTTGTTTATTATTTGTAAAAAATAAGTTTTTACACTGTTTAAATAGTGGTTTATTTGCAGTTATAATATGCCGCAAAAGAAAAAAGCCATAATAATAGGGGCAGGCCCTGCGGGGCTGACAGCAGCTTTTGAACTGCTGATGAGAAGTGATATACAACCCATCATACTGGAAAGATCGGAGTATATAGGCGGAATATCGAAAACCGTTAATTACAAGGGCAACCGCATAGATATAGGCGGGCACAGGTTTTTCTCGAAGTCGGACAGGGTGATGGAGTGGTGGATGAAGATGATGCCGATAGCCGCTGCACCCGATGCCAGCTTTATAATAAGCTACCAAAATAAGACGCGCGAAATAAATGCAGGGATGCTGAAAAACACACCTGCGGACCCGGACAGGGTGATGCTGGTGCGCGAAAGGCTGTCGAGGATCTACTACCTGAAAAAATTCTTCGATTACCCGGTTTCTTTATCTGCCCAGACTATAAATAACCTGGGCATGGCCAAGATGTTTAAGATAGGGATGTCTTATATGTGGTCGCGCATCTTCCAGATAAAAAACGAGAAGACGCTGGAGGATTTTTTTATAAATCGTTTTGGCAAGGAATTATATCATACTTTTTTTAAGGACTATACAGAAAAGGTGTGGGGTGTGCCTTGTAATGAAAT
The DNA here is from genome assembly GCA_013285905.1 of Bacteroidota bacterium. Classification (GTDB taxonomy): domain Bacteria; phylum Bacteroidota; class Bacteroidia; order Chitinophagales; family Chitinophagaceae; genus JABDGU01. Next base: position 44,286 of record JABDGU010000004.1, read on the forward strand.
TTCGTCGGAATGGGGTGCGCAGCGCATTAAAAAACTGACTATAGGCAAGGCCATTGTACACGCCATAAAATCGCAGTTCAAACCCAAGGGCAAAACAGACCTTTCGCAGAAAGACACCGAGACCAGCCTGATAGAGCAGTTCCTTTATCCCAAACTTGGCCCCGGGCAACTGTGGGAGGAAGTAGCCAAACTGGTGCAGGAAATGGGCGGTGTGATACATCACCATATTGATGTGGAAGGTATAAACCATGAGGGCAATAAGATAGTATCGGTAAAAGCTAAGAATACGAAGAGCGGTGCATCGGATATTTACGATGGGGATTATTTTTTCTCTACCATGCCTATTAAGAATTTGGTGGCCGGTATGAGCCCTGCTGTGCCTAAGCCTATTGCAGAGATAGCGGAAGGGCTTTTATACCGCGATTTTATCACGGTGGGTTTGTTGCTGAAGGAGTTGAAGGTAAAGGATGAGAAGACTGCCAATAAGCTGATAAAGGATAACTGGATCTATATACAGGAGCGGGAAGTGAAGATAGGCCGCCTGCAGATATTTAATAACTGGAGCCCGTATATGGTAAAAGACCCCTCCAATGTATGGGTTGGGCTGGAGTATTTTTGCAACGTGGGCGACGAGCTATGGAGCAAGCCAGATGCGGAGTTTATGAAATTTGCCATTGATGAGTTGGCGCAGATAGGTATTATAAGTAAGGAAGCTGTTTTGGACAGCACTTTATTGAGGGAAGAAAAAACCTATCCTGCTTATTTCGGAACTTATGACCGCTTTGATGAGTTGAAAACCTATATCAATACTTTCGAGAACCTTTTCCTGGTGGGGCGCAATGGGATGCATAAGTATAATAATTCTGACCACTCCATGCTTACCGCCATGACCGCTGTTGATAATATTGTGGCCGGCAAAACAGAAAAAGAAAATATCTGGCTGATAAATACCGAGCAGGATTATCACGAGAAAAAGTAAAAACCACTAGGTGGTAAAATCCAAATCGGAAAATCCAAATTCCAAGAGGAGCGGAAGCGTTATGTTTTTCTCACCTCAAGTTTATCAGGACATTCGGCAAGTAATTGAACGACTGTTTTTTTAAAGCCAGGGTGTATGAGTCCTGGTGCAATTTCGGCAAGGGGAATGAGTGTGAACCTGCGGTCTTGCAAAAAGGGGTGTGGAACTTTAAGATCGGGCAAGTCAATGATATCATTGTTGTAAAAAAGTATATCAATATCAAGGGTGCGCTGAGCCCATTTTTCTGTGTGTTGCCTGCCGGCGCTTTTCTCGATTTCCTGGTTTAGGTTTAGTAGTTCTGTTGGAGAAAGGCTGGTTTCGATACAGATAACAAGGTTCAAAAAATCGGGTTGGTCTTCTTTGCCCCAGGCGGCGGTTTCATAAAATGAGGACATTGCTATGCATATGCAGCCCTTTGATATAAGCTGCCGGATGGCACTATTTATAAAATCCTTCCTGTTGCCTGCATTGGAGCCCAGCAGGAGATATACCTTGTTCATGAGGGGTAAAGATAGAGCCTAATAAAGATACCATTCTAAATCACCCTTGAAAAAGACATAGAAAGGATAAAGTATTACAAAGCCAACGTATATTTGCGAACCAATAATTTAAAAAAGAAGTTCAACAGATAGAATATGAAAGAATTTTTCAAGATGTTTTTTGCATCCTTGCTTGCTATGGTGATAGCGAGTGTTGTAGTGCTTATTGTTTTTGTAGCAATGATAGTAGCCTTGGTGTCAAAGTCAGTATCCAACGACAAAATTACCAAAGTGGATGCCAACAGTGTATTAGTGATAGACCTTGAGAAGCGTTTTCACGAGCAGGGACAAAGTAACTCGATAGCTGCCTTTACGCATGATGATGCTTATACGGGCGGATTGTATGATCTCACAAATGCCATAAAATATGCAAAGACAGATGCAAATGTTAATGGCATACTCATCAAATTAAGCCATACCCCGAATGGCTGGGCAACGCTGCAACAATTGCGTATGGCCCTGGTGGATTTTAAGTCGTCTCATAAATTCATTTATGCTTATGGGGAAAGTATATCGCAGGGGGCTTATTATATAGGTTCGGCAGCTGACAGTGTTTACATGAACCCTGTTGGCGGCATTGAGTTGAAAGGTTTTGCCACGATACTTGCATTTTTTAAGGGTACGCTTGACAAACTGGAACTGAAACCCGAAATATTTTACGCAGGCAAATTTAAAAGTGCTACCGAACCTTTCAGAGCCGAGAAAATGAGTGAGCCCAACCGGGAGCAAATAACTGCTTTTCAAAAAGATATATGGAGCGAATTTGTGCAGGCCGTAACGGAACATACACATACCGATGCTGCCAAAATTAATATGCTTGCAACAAGCGGGGCCATACAGTTTCCCGCTGATGCCCTGAAATATAAACTGGTGGACGGATTGCTGTACTGGGATGAAATGGAGAACCGTTTGCGCGCTAAGACCGACACCAAGGAATCTGCAGATGTGAAGTATGTATCATCCGACGATTATATTACAAAAGCAAAGGGGGCCCAGAAGATGAACGATAAGAAAATAGCTATCGTGTTTGCTGAAGGTGCAATAAATGACGGAGAACAGGGAGAAGAAAATGAGATAGCTGCGAAAACATTTATTGAAACGATAAGGAAAGTAAAGAAAGACGATAAAATAAAAGCGGTGGTGTTACGCGTAAATTCTCCCGGAGGTAGCGCGCTGGCTTCCGATGTGATACTGCGTGAATTAAAACTGCTGAAGGAAAAGAAGCCGCTTATTGTATCTATGGGCGATTATGCGGCTTCAGGCGGTTATTATATAGCGTCTGAGGCAGACAGTATTTTTGCATTGCCTAATACCATTACGGGCAGCATTGGTGTATTCTCTATGCTGTTTAGTTTTGAAGGCCTTGCAAAAGACAAACTGGGTATCACTTTTGACGGGGTGAAGAATGCACCTTATGCAGACTTTCCTACAGCATCAAGGCCACTCAATGAAGACGAATCGAAACGTATGCAGAACTCTGTGGATAATATCTACACTATTTTTAAAGGACATGTATCAGCTGGCCGCAAAATAAGCATGGCCGATGTGGACAGTATTGCACAGGGGCGTGTATGGACCGGCACACAGGCTTTGAAACTGAAACTGGTAGATGGGCTGGGCAATCTGGACAGGGCCCTGCAAAGTGCAGCTGCTATGGCCAAAATAAGCGATTATAAAATAAGTACTTATCCCGAACCGGCAGACAAAATGGAAATGCTGCTTCGCAAATTCAAGAACAACACCGGTAGCGAAGCCCTGAAAGCGGGCCTGAAAAAAGAAATGGGCAGCAGCTACGAGTGGATAGAAAAAATTAAAGCCTTAAAGGATATAAATGGCAAACTGATGATGGCTATGCCTTTTGTAATGGATGTGAAATAATTTATAAAAACCATGACAATAGCAAAAATAAGACAGAGTTTGCACCAGTTTATTGATAACACAGATGATAAAAGGGTAAAGGTTATTTATGCCCTTTTTGAAAACGAAATTGCAAATGAAGATTGGGACTATACTGACGAGTTTAAAAAGGAACTTGACAGGAGATACGAATACTATAAAAAAGGTGACAAAATGGTTTCGGCTGAACAAGCCAATAAACAAGTTAAGGTACTGAAAACCGGCAGACGCTAATAAGCCTTATTGCCCGATAATAATTTTCTTATTTACACATTCTCCATTCTCAGAAAGGACCTTAAGGTCATGTAGACCAGCTGGAAGGTTTTTTACATCTATCGTTTCTAATTCTTTAGTAGTAGTAAAGGAACGAATCCCTTGACCGAGAATATTGCTAAGCGTGATGTAGTATTTTTGATTATTGTAGTTAGGTATTTTAATTGATAGCATGTCATAAGCGGGGTTGGGGAATACTTCTAAATTGTTAGTTAGACTTTGAAGATTTGAAATGCCGAGTGGGGGCTCATAGCAAGTTCCGCAGCTATTATCATTATAATAATTACACGTTATAGCGTTTACTCCAAAGCTTGGGTTCCCATCCTGATAGCCGTTGTCAACACTACCTATTTCCAGTTTATAATAGTTCCACGTAAATATTGGTGATGATGGGGACAAATCGTTATTTAATAAAACATTGTATTCCGGAGCATGTAAGCAATAAGAGGAATCGTAGGGATAATAGTAATAAACATTCTGAATAAAATTCTCTTCTGGCATTAAAGTGTCAAAACATACAAGATTCAAAAAATGGACAGGCCCACCTGTAATGGTTTTAGCATACTGTGTTCCAAATGGTGGCAGAGGATCTGCTTCCCATCCATTTGTAATATAGGTTACACCTGTAGAATCTATAATTTTTTGAACAATTGAATCAAGGTTATATACCATTGGGAAAGAACTGGAGTAATAGCCAGTACAACCAAGGCAATGTTGAGATTCAAATACATCACCGACACTCCAGTTGTTCATTTGTGCAAACGTCGGGTTTATAAAATCAATGATATTGAAAGTAATTGCACTGATCTGGAGTATATAAGAACTATAGCTTTTTAAGCTTAAGTCCAAATAAAAGTCCATTCCCTGGTAATATACTGTATCAGGCTTATGATAAGGAAAACAATACAAATCAATTATTTGCACAAAGCCATGATTTTTGCTCAGGATTATCTGTGCATTATTTGCGGGATCAGAAGTGACGGGGCCTGTATTATTAAACGCATTTATAGTAATGGTCTTTACAGAGTCTAATACTTCCAGAATGGTCATGGTATCCACCGAACTAAGTGATGCCCGGAAATAGAGACTGCTGGTATCGTTATAAAATATCCATGAGTCCCCAGGTTGCGCCTGGGTCTTTATTATTATAGTATCTCCAAACATGTTATCAAAAAGAAAAGTACCGTTCTGCAATTCTATTATCCGTTTGCCGAGCCAACTTCCTCCATTGCTATCAATAACAACAGGAGCCGTCATTCCTTGCGGGTCATAAGTTTCTCTTAGTGTATGGTATGGATAGTACGTTGTTGTGTTGCCTGATATTATTGTAGAGTCAATTCTCATTTAATAAAGTATTGTTTAGAAGCGGCAAAGCAATTATAATTCTGCGAATAAGAGATGGCAGAGGAGATAATAAGTGAAAACGTTAAAAGGAAGGTCTTCACTTTTTTTAGTGTTTAAAAGAATGCTACTATAAAGATAGTAAAATAAAATATCTTTTTGGTTTATTTCAGCTCAAATCCAAAATCCATAGTCTCACGTAAGTAATATCTGAACAACCAATTCAATAACCTTTAAAAATCAGATTTTATGAACAGAATTATTCTTATCCCGGCATTAGCATTGGCTTTGATAGCCGGAAACAGCAATTTTACTTTTGCAAAAGAAAAGACAGTGATGGTAGGTGGTGCAGCTATGTATCCATCTAAAAACATCGTGGAAAATGCTTTGAACTCAAAAGACCATACCACTTTGGTAGCTGCAGTAAAAGCCGCAGGCCTGGTAGAGACGCTGGAAGGTGATGGACCATTCACGGTATTTGCGCCTACCAATGAGGCATTCAATATGCTGCCCAAAGGCACCGTGGAGACTTTATTAAAACCCGAGAACAAAGGACAGTTAACAGCAGTGCTTACTTATCATGTAGTGGCCGGTAATATGGGTTCAAAAGAGCTGATGGAAAAAGTTAAAGAAGGACACGGTATGGCCATGCTGACAACTGTGCAGGGAGAGAAACTTACAGTGATGATGAAAGACAATGCTTTATGGATAAAAGATGCTAAAGGTGGTGTGGCAAAAGTCAGCATTAAGGATGTGAACCAAAAGAACGGCGTGATACATGTTATAGACCACGTGTTATTACCATAATATTTGCATCTTTGATAGTATCTTTGCGGGGAAATTTGAATTTCCCCGTTTTTTATTTAGAATATGGCCCCGAAGAAGGAAAGTATATCAGTATTAGATATTTTTAAGATCGGCATTGGCCCCAGCAGTTCGCATACTTTAGGCCCATGGCGTGCAGCATTGCGTTTTTTGGATACAGTAAAGCATTACGGCATTAATGAGGTCAATTCGATAAGGGTATTATTGTATGGTTCTCTTGCCAAAACTGGGGTTGGACATGGCACAGATGTGGCAGTGATATTAGGCATTTGCGGTGAAGACCCCGTGACATTTGACGTGAACGAAGTAACTCCACGTATAGAGCAGATAAAAGAGCAAAGAAAATTAATGCTCAATGGTGAAAAAGAAATAGCTTTTGACCCTGCGCTTGATATAGTGTTTCTGTATGACGAAAGCCTGTCTTATCATCCTAATGCACTTACCTTTTTATGTTCATTTAAAGATGGCAGGGAGATAGCCGAAACCTTTTATTCGATAGGTGGCGGTTTTGTAGTGAAGGAGGGCGAAGAGAATGGTGGCAGTGATGCAAAAGAATTACAGTTCCCGATAGACAAGGGCGATGATCTTTTGCACTGGTGCCTGAAAACAGGATTAAGTATCTCGGAAGTGGTGATGGAGAATGAGCATAGCTGGAGGGATGAAGCCGAAACCAAAAGAATAGTGCTGAATATCTGGCAGGCCATGCGCGATTGTATGTATCGCGGTGCGCATATTGGCGGCGAACTTCCCGGCGGACTGAAAGTAACAAGGCGTGCACAGGCCCTGAATAAAAAATTGCTGAAAGGCAGAACTTATATTAGTTATGAAGAGTGGGTGAATGCCATTCGCGCAGGCGGAGGTTCTTTTCAGTATATTATAGACTGGGTAAGTTGTTTTGCCTTGGCTGTAAATGAAGAGAACGCCTCGTTTGGCAGGGTAGTAACTGCACCTACCAATGGCGCTGCGGGAGTGGTGCCTGCTGTGCTGCAATATTTTATTACCTTCTGCGATGGCAATGATGAGAACAAGATCATGAAGTTTCTTTTAACGGCTTCTGAAATAGGAAGCATTTTTAAGAAAGGCGCTACGCTTTCGGCAGCGATGGGCGGTTGCCAGGCAGAGATAGGTGTTTCATCATCTATGGCCGCCGCAGCACTTACAGAAAGTATGGGTGGCAGTATCCGTCAGTGTATCATGGCGGCTGAGATCGCTATGGAACATCACCTTGGGCTCACCTGCGATCCGGTTGGCGGGCTTGTTCAGGTGCCTTGTATTGAACGGAATACCATGGGGGCCATAAAGGCTATCACAGCTTCTCAGTTGGCATTACAAAGCAATCCTGATAATGCGCTGGTATCCCTGGACGATGTGGTGAACACGATGTGGAAGACAGCTTTGGATATGAACCACAAGTATAAAGAGACCTCCGAGGGTGGGCTGGCAGTGCAGTTGCCGATCAGTTTGAGTGAGTGCTGATTTGTAATTTCCGAAAAGGGTATTATTTTGCGTTTCAATTGCAAAAGAAATAATTTATATCCTTTTGCAGCCCAGTTTTTTATGCATTATCCTCGCCCTGTTTTTCAAAGACAAGTAGTCTTATTTGTTTTATTTATTTCACTTTCTTTCCCATCTTTTGCGAATAAATTTTTTGAAGATAAGGACGCGTTTTTTATTAAATATTTAAAGCAGGAGAACTTTGATTTTGATGTGAATTCGGCAGCAATTGTTATTTATGAGAAAAGCTCGACTGAATTAAACAATAATAACGGAGTATTTTATATACGCCAGCAAATACGCAGAATAATAAAAATTCTAAACAAAAATGGTTTGTCATACGCCGATGTCTCGATTACTGAAAATGGAGGATCGGAAATAAGTAGAGTTAAAGGCGTTACATACAATCTGGTTCAAAATAGCCTGGACAGGCAGATTTTAGAAAAGAGCTCTATATATACCACTAAATCCGATTATCTCGTCTCTGCAAAATTTGGCCTGCCATCTGTTAGAGAAGGTTCGATAATCGACTATAGTTACACGGTTGAACGCCCATTATCTTTGTTGATATTAGACTGGGAGTTCCAGGCGAAGATTCCCAAACTCTTTAGCGACGTTGAAGTTTTTACACCTTACGACCTGAACTTACGGCCTGTTATTCTCGGCACTCTTGCATTTCATGAGATAGGCAATGCCAAGAAAGAAATTGACGAAATATCTTTGCCAGATGCATGTGAATTTGTTGAACAGGGAACAGGAATAGATTTTTCGAAAAGAAGGTGGATCAGAAAGAACATTCCTGTAATAAAGGATGAGCCGTTTACCACGATTGAAAATTATTCAGAGAAATTAAAACTCCTTATTACCGGTGTTCAGGAACCGAGATACGCGGTATCCATTATGGATACATGGGAGAAATTAAATCATTATTTATTAAATAGCTTTCATTTTTATAAGCCGATAGAGCAGGTACACAGTTCTGTTTTCGAGAAGGCAAACTTGCTGATAAAAGGTATTAGCGACCCGGTTGAAAAAGCAAGAATTCTTTATCATTTTGTTCAAAAAGAGTTTAGCTGCAAAGGTGATTCACGCATCTGGATCTGGCAGGATATGGATAAGATATTTGAGAACAGGTCCGGATCGGCGTCGGAATTGAACCTGCTCTTTATAACAATGCTCGGATATGCAAAGCTTAGTTGCAGCCCGGTAATTATTGCTACAAGCGACGAGACTAAGGCAGATGGAGCATTCCCTTACCTGGAACAATTTGATCGCACAATTTGTGAATTGACAATTGGAAGCAAGAAATACCTGCTTGATGCCTCGGTAGATCATTGCCCGTTTGGAATTTTGCCTAACGAATGTTACAATGGTTATGCATGGGTGATAGGCAAGAACGGAGGACACAGTCTTTATTTGAATAGCCAGGAAGCGAAAGATAAAATCATATACCTGCTAAACGTGTCGTGGGTGGGTGACACCGTTATGGAAATACAAGGTTCTGAAAAGATAGGGATGGTAAGCGGCATTAATTTACGCGATGAGTTGGCTAAGGACGAGAAAAATGTGAGGACATATATACTTGATAATTTTGAAAACCTTGCTGCGGATGTGAAGATCGATGATGTTAAAATTGACCAATTAGATGAGCCTGATACGAGCCTGATGTTAAATTATTCGCTTACACTGAATTTGAAGCAGCCCGCAAATATTTTTTATCTAAACCCTAATTTTATTAAGTTTTTCGCTGAGAATCCTTTCAAGTCAATGAAGCGATATTTGCCGATCGAGTTTCCGGGGAATGAAGAGAGAATGTACATAATGCGTATGCAAATGCCCATTGGATATGCGCCAGAACTATCGGGAAACCCGGTATTGATAAAATACAGGGAAAACGAGATGAGTTTTAAATACACAGCCCAGTATGACTCTACTTTACGCGTATTGTCTGTTAATAAAAATTTCACATTAAGCAAGACGCAGTATAGCAGCAGCGACTATAAGGACATTCAGACTTTTTTTGATAAAATGATGCAGGAGGAAAACAATATTATTACATTTAAAAAGGAGTAAAAAAATAATGCTTATTTATAGGCTTTGACAATTAATATTTAATAGTGTGAACGTAAAACAGTTTATTTACTTCGGAGTGTTTTTTTTATTGTTTGCGATATTTAGTGATGTTGCAGAAGCACAAAATCTAAGTGACGCCTTCCTGAAAGAGCATCTTGAGAAGACGAAATATTCGATTGATACCGGGGCATCCGCTGTAGTGCTTTATGAAAAGACATCTATAAAGATCACAACAGAAGATATACTTAGTTCTAACCCGGTGTATCGGCAAACGACCAAGATCTACAGGCTAATAAAAATATTAGGACACTCAGCTTTGAGCGCCGCGGACGTATCGACCGGGTATGTTTTTTCACGTACGGGAGATATTGCTAACATAACCGCGACAACTTATAACCTGGAGAACGGGGCGATACGAAAAACTCCCTTACCCGCAACATCTGTTTATAAAAAAGACAATAAGAACTATTACGAGATGGTCTTTTCTTTGTCAGACGTTAGGGAAGGCTCTATCATTGAATATTCTTATGATGTAGACGTGCTGCTGACCACCTATCCGCGGCCGTGGATCATCCAGTCGCAGTTTCCGAAATTATGGAGTGAGTACGAGATTGAGTCGCCCGACAAGTTTGAATATCTCGATATTCAACAACTCAATAAAGATGACGTTCCCTTCAAAGATTATAGTTCTGTGGACAGCGTTAAGGCCGATAGCATAAGAGCTTACCACGTATTTACAAAGAAAGGATCTAAAAGGTATAGTGTTTTGTGGGGTAAAAGAAATATACCCTCGGTAGTTTCAGAGCCTTTTATAACAGATATTGTAAACCATGCAGAGCGACTTGATCTGCAAATGTCGGAGATTAATAATAAAGGCTTTCTTTACAATTATCACAGGGAGATACTTTCGACTTGGGAAAAGTTGAATGAAGATCTTTTAAATAATGTAAAATTCGGCAAGCAAATAGACAGATCTAATGTTTTTTTAAATAAAATAACCGATTCTTTTAGCGCTACAGATTCTGCATTAGCCAGGACAAAAAATATTTTCGCGTATGTTCGAAATCATTTCAATTGCATTTCAAGCGGGGGTAGCATTTTTATAAGGGATAATCTTCATCAAGTCTTTGATCTCAGGAAGGGCAGTTCTGCCGAGATCAATTTGCTGCTTGTGGCAATGCTGGTGCATGCCGGTATTCATGCCGCACCTGTTTTACTGAGTACAGTTGGTAATTTGCCGGTAAATGAAGCATACCCTCTGCTTAACAGGTTTAACTACCTGGTGTGTGTGGTAGAAATAGAAAACAAAAAATACTTTTTAGATGCATCTAACAAATACAATTCTTTTGGCCAACTGCCGGTATACTGCTATAATGGTTATGCCCGCATTATTGATGCACAAGGACAAGGGGTCGATCTTAATCGTGACATGATGGTAGAGGTAAATTCTATTTCTGCATCAGTTTCGGACATATCTGAAGCTGGTTATAAAGTAAATATCGAAGAAAAACTCGGAAAGATCAATACATGGCTGGTCCGTAATTCCTGGGAAACTGATTCATCCCGGATAAAAAGCTATGTTGATAAGTCGACCGGTTTATTATCGGGGAGCAATACTGTATCTGATTTTACCATTTTGAATTCAAGTGATCCCGATTCGGATATTGTAATACGGTACACAATTAATTCAGAGAACAAAAACAAAAAAAATGCATTGTACATGAATACTGACCTCAACAGGATGTACACAGAAAACCCTTTCACATCTGCCTATAGAAAGCTGCCCATTGAATTTGTTTATAATCATCAGTATAGTTATAACATGCAGGCAGTACTACCAGAGGGGTTCACCGTTGACGAATTGCCAAAAACATATTTAAAAGAATATGGCGACAATAGTATAGTGTTTAAACATATTGTGGATTATGACAAAACCACACGTTCATTAAAAGTAAATACCAGTTTTATTACAACGAAAACAGATTACGATGCTAAAGAATATAATAGTATGAGGGATTTCTTTGAAAAAATGATACGGGAAGAAAATAATATCATTACATTTAAAAAAGAGCCTCAGAAATAGATCATTACAGTGAATATAAATAAATATTTATTCTTTTCGTTAGTATTTGAGCTGTTGGCTAATACGGTGAAAGCTCAAAATTTGGGTGATGCTTTTCTGAGGCAGCATCTTGAAAAAAAAGTGTACTCACTTGATGTGGATGCAGATGCGGTTATCCTCAATGAGAAAACAAAGACCAAGATAGAGGACAACATGATAGTGGGATTTGAGCAAATCACACATGTGTATGAATGTATAAAAGTCCTTAAGCCCACGGCAATTCAAATGCACATCGCCGATATATCAACCGGCTACGTATATTCCAGGAATTGTGGCGTAAATAATATTATAGCTACTACTTATAATATTGAAGAAGGCGTAATAAAGAAGGCCTCCTTAGCAAGCAACGCAGTATTTAAAAAAACAAATGGCGATTATTGTGAAACGGTCTTTACAATGCCGGATGTGAGGGTTGGCTCTATTATTGAATATTCTTATGAAATTAAAACGCCGGTAATGTATTATCCCAGGTCATGGATCATACAAGGTCCCTACCCTAAATTGCAGAGTGAATATGAAATTGTTTCACCCCGTAATTTTAATTATACGAATATAAGCCAGATAAGTCTTGGAAATGAGCCCTTCCAAGACTACAATTCCAAAAAGGAAACTGAGAACGACAGTGTAACTTCCTACCATGTATTAGTGAAGATGACAGATGGATGGTCGTCTGTGCTATGGGGAAAAAGAAATATTCCTTCGGTAAACGAAGAACCTTTTATATGTAATATAATCAACCACAGGGATCGTTTGGACCTTCAGATTGCAGGTATGAACTTTGGGGCTTTCTCATATAACCAAGTCATACTCAGCACTTGGGAAAAACTGAATGATGCAGTATGGAATAATTCAAACTTCGGCGCCAAAATTAAGGAGCCAAACAAATTCCTAAATAAATTAGTTGACTCTCTCACTACCGGTGATACATCGGCTTTAGGAAAAACGAGGAGTATATATAACTATGTGCGAAAGAACATAAGTTGTAATAATAATTTAGGAGCATTTTCTACAGAAGATATTCGAAAGATTCTTGAAAATAAAAGAGGAAATGTGGCTGATATTAATTTGCTGTTGTCTGCTATGTTGGACAAGGCCGGAATTAACGTTTCGCCGGTTATTTTAAGCACATTGGGCAACCTTAGAATAAACCCTTCTTATCCATTACTAAACAGGTTCAACTACGCGGTATGCATGGTGACAATCGATAGTGCCAGATATTTTTTTGATGCATCTGATAAATTTAATCCTTTTGGCATTTTGCCAATTTACTGTTACAATGGTTATGCACGTATCATAGATAAGCATGGGGATGAGCTTTTTATGAGTCCAGATGACCTGAAAGAAAGAAATGTATGTGTGGTAAATGTAAACGGTATCGGGGATAGTCTATATAAGATAAACGTGGCTGAAAAGCACGGAATGTATAGTTCAATGTCCTTACGAAAACAGTGGAATGGCGATTCGGCGGCTTTACACAATTATGTAAAAAAACAAACCGAAACTTTTACAGGAAATGTAAGCGTAACTGACATGAGTGCAATCAACCTGGAAAATGCCGATACTAACCTTATCATAAAATATACCCTTACTATTGCAACTGGCCGGGCTGACATTATTTACTTGAATTCGGACCTTAGTAAGTTTTATAACGAAAACCCATTTAAGGCAACAAATAGAAAACTACCTATCGAGTTTCCCTCCAAGATTGAAGATGTTTACGTGATGACCGCCAGGTTGCCCGAAAACATGGAAGCGGAAGACATTCCAAAGCCATCTATAGTGAAATATGATGACGATAACATCATATTTAAACATTTGGTAAATTACGACAGCAGTAGCCGCGTTATCAGCGTAAACACAAATTTCTCTGTTTCAAAGACAAATTTTGATGTGAAAGAATATAGCACTATCAGGGATTTCTTTGAAACTATGATAACAAATGAAAACTCTATGCTTGTTTTAAAGAAAATAAAAGACAAATAGACATGCCCAAATATATTTTCATCGTTTTAGCTATCTTATTTTTTCAGGGAAGCGTTTATGCAAAAGGAGATGAAAGCCTTGACTGCAGCCGTATACCAGCAGCTCTTTTGAAACATGCTGATGCAGTTGTTAGAAGAAGCAGCTATGATGTAAAGATTGTGTCGCTTGATGAAGTCTATGAAACCGAAACTTATGCTATCACAATATTGAACAAAGAAGGCTACCAATATGCCAGGTTTTATCAATACTATGATAAGTTCCGGAAAATAAACAGCGTTGGGGGCACATTGTATGACAAAGATGGAAAAGAACTGAAAAGATTAAGGAAAATAGATGTTGGGGACGCGGCTTTAGTTAGCTCTTCGAATCTTTTTGACGACCATAGAATTAAGTATTGCGACTTTAATTATTCCGCTTATCCGTTTACGATAGAATATGAAGTTGAGGTGAAAACGAATTATTCGTTTTTTCTTCCGTCCTGGGATCCCCAAAAAGGGCATAATTGCGCTGTTGAGAAATCTGATTTCAGTATCGAATATCCTGCAAGCATGCCCTTAAGGTATAAAGCATTTCACCTTAATGCAGAACATACTGAAAAGAAAGATGGCAGCACTGCTACAATGGCATTTTCTGTTGGAAATATAGTCGCAGGAAAACAAGATAAATTGGCTCCTTCAGAGAATTTCCCTTTCCCGACCTTAATATTTGCTACGGATACTTTTGAATTTGGAGGTTTAAGCGGTAAAATGGATACATGGAAGTCTTTTGGGAAATTTTTTTATGATCTGAATGATAAAAGGCAAGACTTGTCCCCTGAAGCCAGGTTAGCGGTACATAAGTTGGTGGATACCTGTACTTCCAGCTTCAGTAAGATCTCTTTATTGTATAAATACATGCAATCCGGAACGCGGTATGTGAGTATTCAATTGGGAATAGGTGGTTGGCAATGTTTCCCGGCAGATTATGTTGCTGAAAAAGGTTATGGTGATTGCAAGGCATTGAGTAATTATATGAAGGCCCTATTGAAAGAAGCGGGTATTTCTTCCGATATGGTACTGGTATATGGCGGAAGGGATAACGGCTTTAAATTGCAAAACGATTTCCCCTTCAACTCATTTAATCATGCTATTCTTTGTGTCCCGTTAGAAAAAGACACAGTGTGGCTGGAATGCACGTCCAAAGATCTTCCTGCAGGGTATTTGTCTGAGTTTACACACAATAGAGATGTTTTATTGCTTACTCCAGAAGGAGGGCAAGTTGTTAAAACCCCCACGTATAATTACGATAACAATCATACAACAAGAATTGTTCATGCGCATATTGATAATAAAGACCAGGTAGATGCAAAGGTTACTAAAGAATTAATGGGCCTGCCATGTGATATGCAACGACATGAATTAATTGACCAGCCTAAAGACAAGGTTGAAAACTATTTGAACAGGCAATTTTCGCTCAATACATATAAAGTGAATGACTACAAGATCAGCACTTCGCTTAGTGGGAGGATTCCTGTTTTATCTGAGCAGATATCTTTATCCGGAAGTGGTAAGATCACCCATGCTGGTAAGCGTATGTTTATTGACCCTGATATTTTTCCGGCCGGGGTGGATGCGCTGGAAGAAAACGAAAAAAGGGAGAAACCTTTTTACGTCAGAGAGTCTTTTGAGACAGACGATACTGAAATAATTGAATTGGAAGGAGCCTATACTGCAGAGTTTATACCGGGAGAAATCAGCATGAGCTATCCGTTTGGGGCATATAATTGCAAGATATTTTTTGAGAATGAAAATACAATAAAGCTTGTACGCACTTATCACCAGGTAGAAGGCACTTATGAGGCGACATTATTTACGGATTATACGAAGTTTATTAAAGCAGCGGGAAATGGTACGGAGCAAAAACAGCTGGTACTCTTGAAAAAATAGTAGTTTTGCAGATAATTTGGTGAGTTTTATATGATAAAGAATTTAGAAGGACTTTTCCCGGCTATTAAGGAGGGTAATAATTTCTTCCTCATGGCAGGTCCATGTGTGGTGGAAAATGAAGAGGTAGTTATGTTTACTGCGGAAAAACTGATTAAAATGTGTGAGCACCTGAAGATCCCTTATATTTTTAAGGCGTCATACAGGAAGGCCAATCGCACAAGGCTCGACAGCTTTACAGGCATAGGAGATGAAAATGCATTAAAGCTTTTGAAAAAAGTGCGGGATACATTTAATATTCCCGTTGTTACAGATATACACTCCGCAAACGAAGCTGCTATGGCTGCAGAATATGTGGATGTGCTGCAGATACCCGCTTTTCTATGCCGCCAAACGGATATACTGATAGCTGCTGCAGAGACGGGGAAAGTAGTGAATGTGAAGAAAGGACAATTCCTGTCGCCTGAGGCTATGCAGTTTGCGGTAGATAAATTAAGGCAAAGCGGTAATGAGAAGATTATTCTTACAGACAGGGGGACCATGTTTGGTTATCACGACCTTGTGGTAGACTATAGGGCCATCCCTATAATGAAAACGATGGATGTGCCTGTGGTGTTGGATTGCACTCATTCTTTACAGCAACCTAACCAGACAAGTGGTGTAACCGGTGGCAATCCCGCAATGATAGAGACGATCGCGAGGGCAGGCATTGCTGTTGGTGCTGATGGTCTATTTATTGAAACCCATCCTGATCCATCCAAAGCCAAGAGCGACGGGGCCAATATGCTGCGCCTGGATCTGCTGGAGGGGCTTATGGAGAAGCTGGTGCGCCTGAGGGAGGTTGTTAATAAGTTTTGATAATTGAAAATATGCGGTATAAAAAGGGGGATTATTTTTTAATCCCTTTTTTGTTAATATTACATTCATGATACATAGCAGATCCATTTGCAGGCTCGCGGCCTGCTTAGTTTTGTCTGGCCATGCTTTTGGGCAAAGCAGGCTTTTTACCATGGCAGAGGCCACCAATGGAATGACTACAAGTTTGGCACCGCAAAGTATCAAACAGCCAAGCTGGGAACCCGGTAATGATAAGTTCTGGCAAACAGTAAATAAAGGAGAAGCCTGGGTAAGGACCGATTTTGCAAAAAACAAAACGGATACTGTTTTACGATTGGAGCAATTAAATGAAGCAATAGGCGCGCAGCTTAAGTCACTGCCTGCTATAAAGTGGATCGATGAGGACTATGTATATTTCGTGAATGGTAAGCAGGTGGAAAGAGGACTATTGACTGCAAAGGGATTTAATTGGGAGCATTGGGCCACGTTGCCGGAGAAGGCTGAAAACATAACCGTAGACAACAAAACCAGGAAACTGGCCTATACCATTGAAAATAACCTGTGCCTCACCACAGATGGCAAGAAAATGGTTCAGGTAACTAAAGAGGAGAATAAAAACATTATCTGCGGCAAGTCTGTGCACAGAGATGAGTTTGGAATAGACCATGGCATATTTTTCTCGCCCAATGGCAATTACCTTGCTTATTACCGCATGGACCAGACAATGGTAAATGATTATCCCATAGTCAGATGGGGAGAAACCCCTGCCAGGGCAGATAATGTTAAGTATCCCATGGCTGGCGGCACATCACACCAGGTAACGCTCAATGTCTACTACCCAAACATGGGCAGGACGGTAACTATGCAAACAGGGGAGCCGAAAGACCATTACCTCACTTCCGTTACATGGAGCCCCGATGAAAAGTATATTTATATAGGCATACTGAACCGCGATCAAAACCACTTATGGCTCAATCAGTATAGTGCAGAAACAGGGGCTATGATAAAAACCTTGTTTGAAGAAACGAGTCCAAAATATGTGCATCCTAAACACCCTTTGTCTTTTTTGCCCGATAATAACAATGAGTTTATCTGGTGGAGCGAAAGAGATGGTTACGAACATTTATACCTCTATAATACCGATGGCAAACTGTTGCGTAAACTTACAGAAGGTAAATGGGTAGTGAATGAAATAGCGGGAATTAATAAAAACGATAAAGAGGTTATTATTACGGCCTCAAAAGAATCTCCCCTTGATAAGAATATTTATTCTGTGAACTGGAATAGTGGCAGGATGGAACGCATAGATAAAGGTGAAGGTGTGCATACCGCTACCTGCAGCGAAGATGGGAAATACGTTTTAGATGTTTATTCCAGCGCATCGATACCCAAAAACAGTGTTGTTCGCAAGAGAGATGGAAGTTTTTCAAAAGCCGTGATAGAAGCTCCAAATCCATTGGCTGATTATGACATGCCTGAACTTAGAGTCGTGAAACTCAAAGCATCTGACAATACGACACTTTATGGCAAGCTGATATTGCCCACTCATTTCGACAGCACAAAAAAATATCCTGTTATCGTTTATCTCTATAACGGCCCTAATGTGCAATTGATACGGAATAGCTTTCCCGGAAGCGGCAACCTGTGGTATGACTACATGGCGCAGCATGGCTACATAGTTTTCAGTATGGATGGCAGGGGCAGCTGGAACCGTGGGCTTACTTTTGAACAGGCAACATTCCACCACCTCGGCAATGTAGAGATGGAAGACCAGTTAAAAGGTGTGGATTATTTAAAATCATTTCCCTACGTGGATGCCGATCGCATGGGGCTGCATGGTTGGAGCTATGGCGGTTTTATGACCACCTCCATCATGCTAAAACACCCGGATGTGTTTAAAGTTGCTGTGGCCGGTGGCCCCGTAATGGATTGGAAAATGTATGAGGTGATGTACACTGAGCGCTATATGGATAGCCCGGAACAAAACCCGGATGGCTACGAAGATGCCAACATGCTGGATAAAGTAAAAAATCTGAAAGGGAAATTATTATTGATACACGGCACAGAGGATAATGTGGTGGTATGGCAGCAGAGCATTGATTTTATTAAAAAGTGCGTAGATGAAGGTGTGCAGGTGGATTATTTCGTTTATCCCGGATACGAGCACAACGTACGTGGCAAAGACCGTGTGCACCTCATGCAGAAGATCACGGATTACTTTGATGAGTATTTGAAGAGGTAGATATAGGCCGCAGATGACGATCGAAAGCAAAAAGGAGAAAAGCAAGAAACAAAAGGCCCGGTATGCCTATGCATATAAGAGAAATGAGCGTCCCTGTGTCATTTTGGAATAGCAGGCCGATGACCAGGCCCAGGAGGACAAGTATGCACATGCCTGTCAATAAAATATCGGCTTTCTTTTTGCGCTTTTGTTCATTGTCTTTGGAGCGGTAGGAAAAATGACTTTGCCATTTGTGTTCCTTCTTGGCAACACTATGTTCATGCACACGAAAGGCTGCGTATGTGGCGCAAATTTGGCAACTGAACAACAGGGTCATTAATATTGTGACAAGCTTCACAGGTATTTGAAAGGTAAAACATTTTACAATACAAAAATAGTCACAATTGGTTTAAGCATATCAAATAACGTAGTCAAATTCAATTGGCTGTGCCTTTTTCAAGTGAGATTGTTGTAGAAAGAGATTGAGTGATCATTCGAATCAGGGTAAAGTATAAATAATAAAGGGTGGTCATAAAACCACCCTTTATTATTTGATAGACTCAATATTGTTTCTATTGGTTGTTCTTCACAAACCTTTCCACTTTCAGCAGATTATTGTCTTCGTCAAAAACCTGTATCATATAGAAGCCGCTGGCAAGATCGGAGATGTTAAGATCTTTTGCATCTTGTTTTTGCAGGATCATTTTACCCTGTATGCTGTAAACCGATACGTTTACTTTTACCGCTGCCTGGATATATATTACCGAGCTGGCCGGGTTAGGATATATCGTAACATCGTTATTGTATTCGTTTACGTTGCTGATACCCAAAACGGTAATAGAATTGGATGTATTAGAGCAACCTGCAGGGTCAGTAACAGTTACAGAATAATTAGCCGCTACGTGATTGGTATTGTAGGTATAGCTGGTGGCACCGGGAATAGGTGTTGTACCATTTTTGTACCATTGATAAGTTGTATAACCACTGCCGGTACTTGCAATGCCCGCACCATTAATTACCACTGTTGGAGTTATGGGTGTATCTACTGTAAGGTTGATAATTGATGAGGTGCCTATACAGCCATTAGCGTTGGTAACCATAACTTCATAGTGGCCGGAATTATGAGCGACATATGAAGATGCAGTTGCCCCTGAAATGAGAGTACTGTCAACAAGCCATGTGTAAGTATATCCTGCGCCGGTATTTGCATTAAGCGTAAGGGTTTTACCATAACATATTGTTGGGTTGCCGGTATAGGTAATTGATGCTGCCGGCAAAGGATTATTAGTTACTGTAATGTTTACAACATTCGAAGTATCAGTGCATCCCAGGCCATTGAGATTGGTTACCCAAAGCGAATAGTTACCGCTAGTTGTAGCTAAGTAGCTTGTGCCGGCTGCTCCGCTTATTACAGTGTCGTCAACATACCACTGGTAGGTAAGATTAGTACCTGTAGGGCCATTAAGCATAGCAGAGTTACCTGCGCATATTGTTGTCGCCCCTGTAACCGTAATTGTATGGGGAGGAATCGGAGCAGCAGTAAGTGTTATTGAAGCAGACGTGTCTTTACAACCATAAGTGTTGGTAACAACAACATCATAAGTTCCCGATGTTGATGTAAAGTATAATACATTAGTTGCGCCATTTATAGGGCTGCCCGAAGAATACCATTGATAGCTGAATCCATTGTTTTGGCTGGCAGGTAGTTCTACATCAGCGCCTGTGCAGAAATAACCTGTGCCGGTGTAGTTGACGGTTGCAGCGGGAACGGGATTAACTGTAACTGTTACCGGAGCAGAGTTTGAGTGGCATGAGCCGTTATACGTATTGAGTACATAAGTTCCGGATGAGGTGGCATTATAGGATGAGGAACCAACCCCGCTTATCAAGGTCCCATTCAGGTACCATGTATATGCCAGCCCTGTATTGCCATTTAATGCTACGGAACCGCCCTGGCAGAAAGTTGTAGGCCCGCCGGCACTGAGTGTAGCAATAGGTGCAGCAAGAACAGTTACCACAACATTTGATGAGCTTACTGGGCAATTATTACCGTAAGATATAGTTACTTTATAAGTGCCCGTTGCATGGGCGATATATGTCGGGTTTGTTGCCGAAGGAATGTTTGAGTTATTGAAGGACCATTGGTAAGAGTAACTCGCATTTTGGCCTGCAAGTATCAATAAGCTGTCATTGGGGCAGAATGTAGTGGACCCGGAAGGTGTGATGCTTGCCGTTGGGGCTGCCGTAATAAAGAGTGGTGCAGCATTGCTATTAACTATCGTGCATACATTAGATAAAACGCAACGATAGTTATAATTATTCATCAAGCTTGTAGCACCTGTAATAGTAAGAGTAGCAGTATTTGCCCCTGAATATATGGCGCCGCTCACATTCGTGAACCCGGTACCGGGATCTACCTGCCATTGATAGTTCAGGTTATATCCTGTACCAATCACTGTATAGCTGGCATTGCTGCCGGCGCAAGTGGTATTTGCCACGGGCTGAGTTGTAATATTGGGCAGGGCATGAACGGTTACTGTAAACGGATTTGTCTGTAAAACCGGGGCACAGCCACCAGCTGTTACAAGACAACGTAACTGGCCTCCGTTCAATGAAAGCGGAACATACGTATACACAAGCGTATCTGCATATACCCCCGATACTCCGCCACCATTAGTAATGTTTACAAAACCTGATCCATTGTTTTCCTGCCATTGATATTGCAGCGCAGAGCCTGTAGCATTAAAGGAGAAAAATGCAGTTGAGCCTTCGCAAACAGTATCATTCAGCGGTTGGGAAGTTATAGCTGCTGCTACATAAATATTCAGAGAAGCGCTGCTGCTTATGATATTTGTGCCGCAAATAGTGCTTGCCACACAACGATATAAATATCCTGCCATGGAAGGCGGAGCGCTCATAATAACAAGGCTATCTGTTGTGGTGCCGGAATATAAAAGCCCATTTGAAATGTTGTTAAAACCTGAGCCGGTATTAACCTGCCATTGGTATAAAGTGGCGCCTGTGGCAATTACATGAAAACTGCTAAAACCATTGGGGCAAATAGCCGCATTAAAGGGGTTTAAGACAATTGCAGGAGAAACATTTACGATCACATTGGTTGTCGCCGGTGTAGAAAGGCAGCCATTGTTATTAGTAACAAGTCTATAAGTGCCTCCCTGTGATGGGACAACGCTATTAATAACCGGGTTTTGCTGACTAGATGTAAAATTAGCCGGCCCGGTCCAGCTGGAGGTATAACCCGCTACGAAATTAATAGTATCAAAAAGAGTTAACATATCCCCCGTACATAAAGGGGTATTACTATTGATTAATGGTGTTGCAGGTGTAGGTATCACAACAACAGCTACAGAATCAGCTGCCGATGTAGAGCCAGCTGATGTTACAGTGCAATAATAGTAACCTGCATTTATGGCACTGATATTGGGTACTGTAATAGTAGCGCCGATGGCTGTAAAGGAATTTGGCCCGGTCCAGTTAAACACAGGACTTGGTAATGTAGAATGCGCCGTAAGTGTAAGAGCTGAGCCCGAACATATAGTATCGTTGCCGGTAATAGTAGGTGGAGGTACAGAGATAATAACAGTATAATCATGTGTTTCACCGTAAGTGTAGTTACTACATGGGTTTATATTTCCTGGTCCCCCTACTATGTTATAAACCAGCCTGACCCGCATTCTGTGAGAACCCGCTGTAGATCCGGTTGGTATGCTAATAGAATATGGGTGCAGGCTGGTACCGCCAAAATTACCTAGGGTACCTACAGCTTCTGCGTTAGAAAAAGTGCCATCATCATTAAAATCTATCCATATACGCACATTTTCACCGCTACTATAAACGGTGCTGATATAGCCACTATATGTATTTCCCGCGGCCATTTGCACAGGGGTTTCTGCTGTCCTGTTATCATAAGCGCCGCTGGAACAGCCTGTA
Source organism: Bacteroidota bacterium (assembly GCA_013285905.1). Classification (GTDB taxonomy): domain Bacteria; phylum Bacteroidota; class Bacteroidia; order Chitinophagales; family Chitinophagaceae; genus JABDGU01. The sequence goes on from JABDGU010000004.1 coordinate 66,781, forward strand.
TTGGTATCAAGAAATGCGGTGTTGTTGTCTCCTATCAAAGTAAATGTATTTATTTCATCCCCAAAGGCACTGCAGCTAACAGTATAGGTTGGTATACAATAAGAAGCTTGTGCGAAAACTTTATCGCTACAAATAAAGGATGACAAAAGAAACAGGAAATAGAATTTAATTTTCATACAGGAATTTTAAAAATAATTATCTGATTTGGATACTAATGGCAATTTATTGATTTTTTAACGAAAATCTAAATTTTTAATGAAATTGTTTTTTTAAATAGCTTAAATCACATCATAATTAAATATTAATATATTTATTTGATATGGGATCTTGTCACAGTTTAAAGAAAATTCATTTTTTTATTTTTCGCCTTTTAATTTTGGGTTTCACTTTATTTGCGCAATGAACCGGGAACAACTGATAAAAAATATAAACAAAAAAAAATCTTTGTTATGCGTAGGCCTCGACACGGACATAGAAAAGATACCCCAATGCCTTTTAAATACAGATAATCCTGTTCTGGCTTTTAACAAAAGCATCATTGATGCTACAAAAGACTTCGCAATAGCCTATAAAATAAATACTGCGTTTTATGAGGCTCAGGGAATAAAGGGTTGGGAGACAATTCAAAAAACGCTCGAGTATATACCTCAAGACATTTTTACCATAGCTGATGCTAAACGCGGAGATATTGGAAATACCTCTGAACAATATGCGAAAACTTTTTTTAAGACTTATCCGTTCCATTCAGTAACTGTTGCACCCTATATGGGCGAAGACAGCGTGAAACCCTTTTTACAATTTAAGGATAACTGGACAATAGTACTCGGTCTAACCTCGAATAATGGGAGCAGGGATTTTCAGTTGCAGCAATGCGGTAATGAAATGCTCTACGAAAAAGTATTACAGACAGTGGCGGGCTGGGGAAACCCTGAAAATCTGATGTTTGTAGTTGGCGCCACCAGGAAAGAACAATTGCAGCATGTGCGGTCTTTGCTACCTGAGCATTTTTTCTTAATACCCGGTGTGGGCGCCCAGGGTGGCGATGTGGCCACGGTTTGTGAAAATGCCATGAATAAAGACGGTGGCATACTGATAAATGTCTCCAGGGGAATTATTTACGCTGGCAGCGGCGATGATTTTGCTGAAAAAGCGAAAGACGCAGCGAAAGATTATCAAAGACAAATGGCTGTTTATTTGTAAACCCAATGTAATGATGAACGAATCTTTATTACAATTTATCTGGCAGTACAGCCTGTATAAACCCGGTGAGCTGGTGAGCGCAGGTGGAGAAAAAGTCAATATCATTTTTCCCGGCAAATTGAACAGGAACGCAGGGCCTGATTTCCTGGATGCGAAAATAAAAGTTGGAAAAACAATTTTAGCGGGGAATATAGAATTGCATGTAAACAGCAGCGATTGGTTAAGGCACGGCCACCAAAATGATCCTGCTTACCGCAACTTAATATTGCATGTAGTATATAATAATGATGCAAAAAATGTTGTCGCCAATACACCCCTACTTGAAATTGCAGAACATATACCCCAATATGTTATTGCGCAATATAGCAGTCTTTTACAAACCATGCAGGTTTTGCCATGTGCGGGACAATTGCAGCAGGTGAAAAGCATTATTAAGGAAAGCTGGCTTAACCGGATGCTTGCTGAGCGCTGGGAGCAAAAGACAGGTGAGTGGAAAGAATTGCTGGATGAATCGGCAAATGACTGGAGAAACCTCCTTTATTGGCGTATGGCGGCGAATTTCGGTTTTAAAGTAAATGCATATCCATTTTTAATGCTGGCCCGCTCGCTGCCCTTAAATGTACTTGCAAAACACCGCGAAAACCTGCTGCAGGTAGAGGCCTTGCTCTTCGGGCAGGCGGGCATGCTGGAAACTGACTATAAAGATGCCTATCCTAAACAATTGCAGGAAGAATACCGGTATTTAAAACAAAAGTATAAACTGCAAAATATAGCCGCACACCAATGGAAATTCCTGCGGATGCGCCCGGCTAATTTCCCCACCATACGTATCGCCCAGTTTGCGGCTCTTGTGCATAGATCGCTGCATTTATTTTCGCAAGTGATAGAGATGCATAGTATTAAAGAGATACAACCCCTGTTGGATGTAAGCGCGAGTGAATATTGGGATAGTCATTTCACGTTTGATGAACTAAACAAAACCTCACTCCACAAACGCCTTGGTGATGCATCGGTACACAACATCATCATTAATACCATTGCGCCTATACAGTTTTTATATGCGTACAAACATGGCCTGGACAAGCAACAGGAAAAAGCACTGCAGTTGTTAGATACAGTGCCTGCTGAGAAAAATAAGATAATTAGTTTTTGGGAAGAAAGCGGATGGAAAGCATCGAACGCTTCTCAGTCACAGGCATTGTTACAACTCTATAATAATTACTGCTCCTCAAAGCGCTGTCTTGAATGCAGTATTGGTTTAAACATTATCCGCTCCGCCCCAATTAAAGTATAAAGTTTGTTTGCAATCGGGGTGCAGGCTTAATGATACAGGGCACGTTTTAGCAATATGCTCCAGGATGCTTTTTTCTTTATCTGTATAGCTTTTGTTTTTTGGAAAATGAAAATGCACTTTAATTTCCGCCACGCGCCTGGGGTTTGAGGCCATTATTTTTTCCATGTCGCATGCAGTACCATCAATATTAATATTATGGTTTCGGCCCAATATGGCCATTGTTGTAACGATGCAGGTGGCAAGCGATGTGGCCAAAAGATCGGTGGGAGAAAAGCGGGCGCCTTTGCCCTGGTTATCCACCGGCGCATCCGTTTCTATAACTGTGCCCGATTGAATATGGGTATCAACTGTTCTCAGTTCCCCTTCGTATATTATTTTAGCCGTCATAATATCTCATTTTCAAGTTAAATTTACGACTACTCTGGTCTTATTAATGAAATAATTTGTAATTTAGTTTTGTGAAAAACGGATTAATTTTGTTTGTATATAAATAGTATGGTAAATTGCAGCAGGTGATAACGATGAACCCGGCTAAGAAAATAGTGGCCATAGTTTTTGTGCTTTTTATAGCGCTATCTGCGCATGCCCAGACCTTAACAAACACTACAAGTGCCGATACTGCAAAAAGAATGGCCCCTGTTGCTCCCAGGCCCCAGGTTTACAAGCCTAAGCCACATGGGCCAAAGCCAATACACCGCGAACTAAGTGTTGGTTTCCGGCTTAATACCGATGGATGGGGCGCTTTTATTGACAGGGGTACAGTGATGTATGAAAACGTGAAAACGAGTGATATGTTCTATCATTTCAAATTGTGGCAATTGGAGTTTGACGAAAAGAAGAACCCACATGAAATGAAGACCACCACTACCGACCAAAATCCAACAGGGGGTAGCAGCACTAATTCTTACATTTTCGGAAAGATCAATAATTTTTATACGCTGAAATTAGGCATAGGCACTTCTAAGTTGATAGCCGGAAAGCCTGATCCGGGTGCAGTTTCCATACATTGGATCATCACGGGGGGCGTATCAGCCGGCTTGCTAAAACCCTATTATATCAATGCCTACTATAACGGCGTAATACAGCCTATTAAATATACCGACCAGACAAAAGACGCTTTTATCGATCCGAATGGCATAGAAGGTAATGCCGGTTTTTCTCAGGGTCTAAGTGAAACCAAAATTGTGCCGGGCCTGCATCTTAAAACCGGTTTGCATTTTGATTTTTCAGGCAACAGGCGCACGCTTATGGCGGCAGAAGTGGGCATGAATGCTGAGTATTACAGCAGTCCCATCCAGATAATGGCCGAGCAGGCAGGCGTGCCGTATTTTTTTAATCTCTACCTGTCTCTTCAATTTGGCAAACGTTGGTGATAATCGTAACTTGCACCCATGCAGGAATTGCCCCTCATCAGTTCTGTTGACAATAACGAAACCCGGCTTAAAAAGCCCAATTGGTTACGTGTAAAATTGCCTATAGGCGAAGAATATCGCCATGTGCGTGGCCTGGTAGATACTCACAAACTTCATACCATTTGCGAAAGCGGTAATTGCCCCAATATGGGCGAATGCTGGGGCTCAGGTACTGCTACCTTTATGATACTGGGCAATATCTGCACACGCTCCTGCGGTTTTTGCGCAGTGGCAACCGGCAGGCCTGAAGCTGTAGATTGGGACGAACCCCAACGTGTGGCAGAAGCCATTCACCTGATGAAAGTAAAACATGCTGTTATTACTTCCGTTGATCGTGATGAACTGAAAGACGGCGGCTCCATCATTTGGGCCAACACTATAAAAGCAGTACGTGCACTCAACCCCGATACAACACTCGAAACACTGATACCCGATTTTGCAGGCAAATGGGAAAACCTGCAGCGCATTATAGAAGTGCATCCGCAAGTAGTCTCGCATAATCTTGAAACGGTGGAAAGGCTTACACGACGTGTGCGCATACAGGCCAAATATCACCGCAGCCTGGAAGTGATACGCAGGCTGAAAGACGGCGGCATGAGGACCAAAAGCGGCATCATGCTTGGCCTGGGCGAAACCAAAGAAGAACTGTTGCAAAGTATGCAAGCGCTTGTTGACAATGGCTGCGATGTACTGACACTAGGACAGTATCTGCAACCCACACAAAAACATTTACCCGTTGCGCGTTTTGTACACCCGGATGAATTTGCATTCTACCGCGAAGCCGGTTATGAAATGGGTTTTGATTATGTAGAAAGTGGGCCATTGGTACGATCATCCTACCACAGCGAGCGCCATGTATTCGCGGGAGAAGGAAGAAAGCAGTGGGGCCTTGATTAGCTCGTTTCTGATTATTACTTTTGTCTCGCTGAGTGCTTCACAGTTCGCTTGCTAAAAGGGCTGACACAATATAGTACAGGGCAGTAATCCCAAACGCAGGGATACAAAACAAGGCATTCTTTCTATCTTCGGGAATCCATATCAATGAACCTACTTACAGACAAATATCTTACTGAATACCTGGAGGCGATTAACATCAATATTAATGACGCTTTAAAGAGCCTGCGTGTAATAGATATTACGCCTGAAAGCTTTAAGTTCTATACTTCGGTGGCTGTTATTTCTTCATCGCGCATAGAAGGCGAACAAATGGACCCCGATTCTTATTTAAAGCATAAGATGCAGGATATAGAATACCTGCCCGAACTGGTAGAGAAACCCAATGACTTATACAATGCTTATGTTTTTGCACAGCAAAATGAACTGAGCTATAAAAATTTTCTGCAAAGCCATGAGTTGCTTTCACAACATTTATTGCCGGAAAAATGGAGGGGCACCTACCGCAAGAACGAAATGTTTGTAATGGAACACAATACAGGCAGGATACAATTTGAGGCAGCAACTTATCGCATCGTGCAGGAGGAAATGGAGAAACTATGGCAGGACATAGAAATGTTGATGGAGGCCAAACTAAGCAATGAAGAAGTATTTTACTACGCATCTTTTATACATCTTGTTTTTGTGAGCATACATCCTTTTAATGATGGTAACGGAAGGGCAGGCAGGCTGTTGGAAAAATGGTTTCTCGCTGCGAAACTGGGAGAGCGGGCATGGTATGTAAAGTCAGAAAAGTATTACTATGAGCATGTTGATGCCTATTATAAAAACCTGAACAGCTTAGGCATGTTTTATGATAAGTTGGACTTTACCAAGGCAAACGCATTTTTGCAGATGCTGCCAGAGGCGGTTAATTATAATTAATTCCGATTATCCCGTTTTGGCGATTTTCGGTTCCCTTATCTCGTTTATCTCAATAATTCTCAAATTACCTGCAGGGGGATTTTTAACGGCATCGGCAATTGCTGCCAACATTTGTTTTAGGGATACCAGCCTCAATGCTCTTGCTTTCTGTGAGGTAGCGGGTATCCACTCGAGGAGCTTAAAAACAGGTTGAAATAGCAGTGGCCAGTAATGACCGGGGCCGATCACATACCAGGGCCTTATAAAGGTGGCCTTTATCCCCGTGGCAAGTATTGCCTCCTCGGCTTCTGCACGGCACAATTGATAGTCTTTCATTACTGACGTTATTGTTTGCGCCACACTTACATAAACAAAATGGCTCACACCTGCTTCTTTTGCAGCAAGTGCGGAGGCTTTAGCGCTTGCAAAATCTATGCTGCGAAAAAGATCTTTCTTTTTAGGGCCGGGATGACTGACGCCAAGCAATTGTACGAATGTGCAGCCTTCGGGAATCTCGTTTACAAAAGTTTTCTCATCAAAAGGGTTTGCGATAACAGAAGCACAAACTTTGGGTAATTTATTTTCAGAACCTCTGCGCACAAGGGCTTTTACCTGATAACCCCCCTGAAGCAAAATAGCCACAAGCCTTTTGCCCATATAACCTGTAGCGCCTGTTATGAAAACTTCCTGCTTCATCTGTTATAAATACGTTCAGAAAGATAAAGAGGATTTGGGAATACGTAGTTTTTCCCGCGGACACTCGCAGAAAAGCGCTGAGAGTATGCCAGTGGAGCGATTGCCGATCATTTTGCTGATGTCGGCAAAATGATGGCATCAGGTTTTCCCGCAGAAACGTGCAGACAATAAAATCCGCAGATACTCGCTGAGAATAAAACTCGCAAAGAACGAAAGTGCCTGACATTGTACCCTCCGTGACATTTTCTCGCTTTTGTCATTATTTCGTTCATGATGATTCTTTATTTGTCTCAATGAGAAAGTTGCGGTCCTCCGAGCCGCAATCCCACATATTGCGAAAGCAAATGTTTCTCCCGTCATTGCGAAGAATGAAGCAATCTCATGTCAACATGGGCAACATTCTGCACACGCACAGATTTGACAACTTAAAAGGAAAGTTGTCAAATCGTCCTGATTGCAAATCCTCAGCCTCAGTCTTTCAAATTGTCAAAAACAGAATGTGAATAATCTTATCCCTTTTTATCCTTTTTTTATCCCCGCCTCATCCATTTTAGTTGATGTAAATTGTTTAAATTCAATCGTTTATTTTTTGTTTTTTATCCTTTTGTCCAAAAAAAACTTTTGTCATTTTGTGGATATGCAGGTGTATGTTTGGGCATTCGGGATGCAAAGAAAAAAGTCTAAATTCTTAAGGAAGTTTGAGTTTCAAACTTAGTTTCTCCTCCCCCAAGGGGAAAGCAATATTAAAACCTAAATTCCTAAGGAAGAACAAGCCAAAGATGTTGATAGAGCCTAAAATAAAGACCTGCAAAAATCCAACATGTGTTGGTCGAATTTCATACCAAATATACGAAACGGTGATAGGCGAATCCAAATTTTTCTCTGAAAGTGGCTGTGGGCAAGGGAAGAAAGTTATAAACTATATAATTATTTTTAGTTGTGTTTATGAACTCGCTATTGCTAGGTTGTTAATGGGCTGGAATGTAGGGCAGACGGCAATCTTTAGATTAATTTGATCGTGTTAATTTATAATGGTCTCATTGAGATTAGTTGCATTCCTCCACGACGCAATCGGAGATTGGCGCCGAACAATTTGATTAGATTATAAACACTACGCTCAACTGGGAAAGAGCGAATTTATTGCTTAATAAATTTTCCAGTTATCATAATAATAACTGGCTAAGGGCAGTTTGCGTGACCTTAATAATTAATTCTACTCTGTTTACTGCTTATTGTTGGAGCTTGGGATTTAGATTTGGGAATGACATAGATAAATTTTGGCAACTCAGTTCTTATTCTTTCGAATTTCTTAATCCTCTCCGTAAAGCGGATTTCCTTGAAAAATTGGCCCTTCCAAACTCATTAAGTAGAATGGTAGATTATCTAAGCCGCATCATTATGGCCTACTTTGTTTATCAAACAATACAAGCCTTTAGGAAATTTGGAAAGAAATCAACATAACTACAACGAAATAAAAGCCAGTTTATAACTGGAATTCAACGAACAAAAGCCATAATAAGCCCCCTTTGCTATATAATATTTTAAATAAAATATTCCACTAAGTAATTTATGCCTTTTGCAAATCAATTAATTACTTTTGCAAGGTATCGCATAAAACATTATAAAAAAGCTATTTATGGCAATTGTTGACCTCGTAATGCCCAAGATGGGTGAAAGTATAATGGAAGCTACTGTATTGAAGTGGCACAAAAAGCCCGGAGATACGGTGAAGATGGATGAAACAGTACTGGAAATAGCCACTGATAAGGTGGACAGCGAAGTGCCCTCAACAACGTCGGGCACTATAACTGAAATATTATTTAAAGAAAATGATGTGGTGCCGGTAGGTACTGTGATAGCAAGGGTAGAAACGGGTGTTGGCGAAACGCATACTGCAAAACTTGTACACCATGCGCCTGCGCATAGTGCACAGGCTGCACCTGAACCATATAAGCCTGCGGCTCCCGCTGCACAGGTGGCACAAGCCCCGGCTATGAGCCATGATGCCAATCGTTTTTATTCTCCCCTGGTATTGAATATTGCAGGCAAAGAGGGTATCAGCATGAGCGAACTGGAACGCATACCCGGCACAGGCAATGAAGGGCGCGTTACCAAAAAAGATATTCTTGTTTATGTGGAGAACAGGCACAACCAGGCGCCTGCACATGCTGAAGCAGCGGCAACACATCATCATGCATCGCACCACGCAGAGGCTGCTGAAGTAGCGGAGCCTGTAATGGAAGTGGTGCGTGAAGAAGCTACGCCTGCCCCACGGCCGGTTGTAAGCGTCGCCACGCAGGCAGCGCCGCAAGCCAGCCCTGCTGTTAATGGCAATGTGGAGATAATAGAGATGGACCGCATGCGCAAGATGATAGCAGAACATATGGTGCGCAGCAAGGCCACATCGCCGCATGTTACCAGTTTCACAGAGGCAGATGT